>NZ_JAZNAN010000022.1:0-4225 GCF_045586545.1 Methanobrevibacter sp. | reverse complement strand
CACTAAAATTCAATGATAAAAAAAAAGTCAAATTTAATGTCTTATTGCAGAGAAAAAATCTCTACAATATTCCGCATTAGACATTAAAATTCTAATCAATTTTATTTTTCCTTAGAGGCTTACTTTAAAAGTAATTCTCTTGTATTATCATATTATTAAAATATTATATAAACTTAACTATTAATTTTAAAAAATAGGTAATTAAACAGTTTCCATTAGGGAAAAGACCTCACGAAAACTAAGTTTTTCAAAGCCCATCATTGAATCGTTTATATTTAATTACCCTTTAAATGGAGGTGAAAATTGAGCTATTATCTTCTACAATTTATTAGAATCATTAATGATTTAATAATTGAAGCAATATTAAACCAATATGACCCAATCGTGAAGATAAATAACTCCACGATTCTCACCTCCCAAGGAAAAATGGAAAGAAAAACCAGTGCAGCATGCGGAAAAAACTGAACTGATAATTAAATAAACACTACTTAAAATAATAATTTCATGTTTATCCACCTCCCTTATTGATTATATTGAGGTCTTTACTTAAATATATTGCTTAAATCATATTTAAAGCTTGTTGAAGCCATTTAAGAAAATTAAAGCCATTTTAAAAAATTGTAGGCATTAAAAAACATGAAATATGAAAGTTTAGATTAAAATAATCAAAAATAGAAAAAATGAATTCAAATCCTGTTAAACAAATGTCTACTAAAATCATGAAAATTTTATTTAATTCAAACAACATATTATACATCATGAAAGTTAAAGATGGAATAATCGGTTTTATACTTGGGGATGCACTGGGAGTTCCGGTTGAGTTCCACTCAAGAAGAGAACTTGAAGAGGACCCTGTTGTAAACATGAGGGAATATGGAACCTACAGTCAGCCTAGAGGAACATGGTCTGATGACTCTTCAATGACAATAGCTACAATGACCAGCATCATAAATAAAAAGGGAATTGACTACACAGACATCATGGAAGAGTTCTGCAAATGGAGGGATAATGCCGAACATACTCCTCATGGAGAGGTTTTTGATATTGGAAGCACCACATCTAGAGGATTAAACAGATACAAACAGGGAGCCAGTGCTCTGGAGTCCGGAGGAAGTTCTACACACGACAACGGAAATGGGTCATTGATGAGAGTCCTGCCATTAGCATATATCCAAGGAATAGACTATGAAACAATAGAAAATGTTTCAGCGCTGACCCATGCTCATGAGAGGTCCAAAATTGCATGTGTCCTCTACGTTGAAATAGCCAAATCCATGCTTGCAAATGAAGATTTAAGCATTGATGAGCATATTGAAAACTCAAACGCGAAAATTATGGAATACTATAAGGACTGCGAGGATCTTGTACACTTCAAAAGAATCTTTAATAATGACTTTTCCGATGGCATCTTAAGTGGAGGATATGTGATAGACACAATTGAAACTGTAATCTATTGCTTGAGAAATACCACAAACTATAAGGATGCTGTCCTAAAGGCCATTAATTTAGGCGGTGACACCGACACAAATGGTGCCATCTGCGGAGGGTTAGCTGGAATTTATTACGGATATGACTCAATGCCTATAGATTGGATTAGAGAAATTGTTAAAATTGATGAGATACTTTCATTATGTGAAAAATACGAGGCATTTTGTGATGAATCTAAGTGAAACTATCAATAATATCAGGGCTTCCTGCAAGGATTATATGGACCCTGACCTGCTTGCTTTCATCATCGATGATGACCTCTTCATGGGCACCAACAATATCCTGGAAATTACAGAATACGACATCGAAGATGATGACTCCTATGAAGAAAGGCTCCTGAAAATTCACGCAAACGAAAACATCTTTCTTCCCTGCGGCATGATGACATTCATGCCAATCATTAACGAATGCGATATATTCTCCGATAAAGACTATAATTTCCATCTGAACCCGGAAGAATTTGAAAAATACTTTGAAAAAGAAGAGAAACTGTTCGGCATTCTGATTAAAAAAGACTCAAACGAATATATAATAGGCAAAACTGATGTATGCAGCTGCAGCGTTGACGCCTCATTTGAAGAACTGGAAAAAACAGATTCTGAATTTTACAAAACAATAGAAAAAATTGTAAAAGAAAAAATAATAGAGTAATCCAACTTAATTGGTAGTTGGATTATTAATACTAGTCTGTGGAACTTTTTCTGCAACTTTAGAGCCGATATTTTTCATTTTTTCAATTAACTTATCTTTACTAGAGCCGCTAATCAAAATATTTTCTAAAACATCACTTAAAGTTTCGGTTGGAATGATTTCAATCATATCTTCATATTTCTTCTCAATCATAACATCTTTCAAGTTGGATTTAGGAATCAATACTTTTTTCATTCCAGCTTCAGCAGCTGCTTCAATCTTAGCAGTTGCTCCACCGATAGGCATTACGTCACCACGAACATTAAGTGAACCAGTCAATGCAACTGTCTGGTCAATCGGAATTTCTTCAATAGCTGAAATAACAGCTGTTGCAATACTTACACTTGCTGAGTCACCTTCAACCCCATCATAGGTTTGGATGAACTGAACGTGAATGTCGTAGTTTGAAATGTCCTTATTAGTATATTTTTTGATTAATGCACTTACATTCTGAACGGATTCCTGAGCTATTTCACCCAATTTACCGGTAGCAATAATCTTACCTCCGTTCTTAGATTGGGTTGGAGCAGCTTCAGCAGCGATTGGAGAAACAATTCCGCTTCTGTCACCTATAACTGCCAAACCATTTACAAGACCTACCCTTCCACCTTCAGCTGAAACCATACTGTAATCTTTTCTTTGCATGATTGACCTGTCAGCTATTTGCTGTTCAAGAGTTCTTGCGAATTTTTTAGCTTCAATTACATGTTGAGCAGTTACAATGTCATCTCCTTTTTCAATAGCTACGTCTCCAGCAGATCTGACTAGTCCTCCAAGGTCTCTTAATCTTAAAGTTAAAGCATTTTGCTTTCCAGACCTTCTTTTTGCTTCCATGATGATTTCATCCAATGCATCAGGAGCGAAGTGAGGAATTCTTCCATCGTTTTTAACTTCCTGAGCTACGAACTGGACCAGTTTTTCCCTGTTTTCAGTAGTGTCATCCATGTAATCCTTCATGAACACTTCATAACCGTATCCTCTGATTCTTGATCTCATTGCAATGTGCATTCCTTCTAAAACCTGAAGGTTACCGGATGCTACAAGCACAAAGTCACACGGTACTGCCTGGGACCTTACCATTGCCCCACTTGAGTTTTCACTTTGACCGGTAATTGAGTATTTTTTCTCCTGCATTGCAGATAATAACTCCTGTTGAGTTTTCATGCTCATTGTACCGATTTCGTCAATGTATAAAACTCCACGGTTGGCTTTGTGAATCATTCCCGCTTCCACACGTTCGTGTGCAGGAGTTCCAAGTCCTCCGGATTGGTATGGGTCGTGACGTACATCACCTAAAAGTGCCCCTGCATGAGCACCTGTTGCATCCATGAATGGTGCAAATCTTGATTCTTGATTATTAACTAATAATTTTGGAGACATATTATTAGTTTTTGGTTTAATTTGAATAGATATAAGTAAAATTAAAGCTGCTGCGATAATGGATTCCAATAACCTACCATACATAAATCCAATGACCAATATTCCGCCAATTGCAAACATAGTAAATATTGTCTTTTTCTCTTCTTGGCCTTTAGCGGAACCTTTGGTTGCCTTTACTATCTTCTTACCTTCGCCAGCAGGCACGGTTCTGATTAATGGATGGTTGTTGTCTTCCATATTTGGGTAAACTAAGATATCTTGCAAGGTTTCATGAGGCAAAATCTGTGCCATACCTTTTGCAAGCATTGATTTTCCAACACCAGGATCACCAATTAATAAAACATTTCTTCTTTGTTTTGCTGCTTTCTTAATTGTTTCAATGGACTCTTCATGCCCAATTACCTGATCAATCAATAATGGTGGAACTTCAATATCCTGTGAGCTTTTAATATTATTATAATCTAACATCGGCTGAGTCTTTTCATCTTTTTCAACTTGTGGCTCAACCACTACATCTTCTGAAGAATCCTCAATGGATTCCTGTTCATTAAATTTCATACTATAAACCTCACTTGTACAATAAAATTCATCATTAAAAAGTTAAGTTTCATATACTATTTAAATATTATTTAAATTTACAAGATATAAAAAGTTTTCTATTTTAGTG
>NZ_JAZNAN010000021.1:0-7225 GCF_045586545.1 Methanobrevibacter sp. | reverse complement strand
ATTTCATTTCGCTGCAAGCTCATTATATTCATAATTACCGTTTCTTATTTTTAAATACTAAATCAATTATTTTATTGTCAAATTTTAATGTTTAAATCTATTTTTTTTAAGAAATAATTAAATATAATTTTTTACATAATATTATTGTCATATCATTTTTGACTAATATTAATTTAATTTTTTTATGAGATGGCTTGTTTGCTAGCGGTGATTAAAAAATAGTTAATATTGGATAGGCTGCCCGTTTCGA
The DNA here is from genome assembly GCF_045586545.1 of Methanobrevibacter sp. Taxonomy (GTDB): domain Archaea; phylum Methanobacteriota; class Methanobacteria; order Methanobacteriales; family Methanobacteriaceae; genus Methanocatella. The sequence continues at coordinate 6,975 of NZ_JAZNAN010000021.1, read as the reverse complement.
GGGTTACTCGAGGAGCTAAGGGTAATCTAGCGATGATTCAAGAGAGTTAGTATACGGGCAAAATCCATTGTACATAATTTGAGCGTTATTTGAATTATTGGTCATTAATATTAAGTTTTTTCATCATTAACTTAATATAACTTATTTTATGATTTTGTTAAGAATAATATATTGGTATTTTTAAAAAAAAAGTCTTTTTTTAAGGAATTAATTTGGCCTTTTTTTAGTTGGTATTTATATTTTGTATAGTTTTTTCACTATATTGACTTCATATTCGGATTAAATTCTTTGATAAATTATTGAGAAAATATTCAAAACAAAAGTGTTTTATGACTTCATTTTATTATTTATTTTTAAATTCATAAATATCAAGAGGTTTTAAAAGTATCGTTTCGCAAGAGGTTGTTTCCTTTTCAACTAGTTTTTTAAATTCGTTTTCGTCCTGCATGATTGAAGGAAATGAATTGTAATGCATTGGAATCACATATTTCGGATTGATCCATTTCGCTGCTATTGATGCTTCTTTTGGATCCATTGTGAATATGTTCCCAATAGGAAGCAATGCCAAATCAGGTTTGTAAACTTCACCCACAACAAATTTCAAATCAGAGAACAGTCCGGTATCGCCTGCCTGGAACACTTTAAATCCATCTTCAAATTCAAACAAGAAGCTTGAGGGATTTCCACCATAACCCATATCCATTTCAAAGTCATATGAAGAGGAATGTTTTGCATCAAGCATTCTAATTTTAACGTTTCCTGCCATAATTACTGCCCCATAATTGATTCCAACTGCATTAATCCCTTTTCTTTGCAGATAATTTGAAATCTCATAATTGCAGACTACTGTGGAATTGCCGTTTCTGGCTATTTCTGCCGCATCTCCGAAGTGGTCTGCATGGGCATGGGTAATGCAGATGATATCTGGATTCAATTCATCAACATTCAATGTGCAGTTTGGATTTGCACGGATGAACGGATCAACCAGAATGTTTGTTCCATCATTGCTTATAAATTCAAATGCAGAATGACCTAACCATCTCAATTTCATATTAACACTTAAATCCTACAGATTCCATCTTCACAGCTGTCTGTTTCATTGTTTTCATCAACTTCATTTTCACTCATGATTTGGCTTAAAACGGTTTTAAAGTCATTGTAGGATAATGCTCCCGGAACGGAATACTTTCCATCAAACAGATAAAATGGAACTGCATGTATTCCGCCTGTTAGGGCTATTTCTTCATCTCTTTCAACTGCACTGTTGAATAAATCGCTATCCAAAACTTCTCCAATCTCTTCTTTTTCAAGGCCCGCTTCACATCCGACATCCAACAACACGTCTCTATCTGCCAATTTTAAGTTTTTTGTAAAATATGCATCAAATAGTATTGCATTTAAGTTTTCAACGAGTTCGGAATCGTTTTTGCTTTGTGCAAGTTTCATCAGTCTGTGGGCATTGCGGGTGTTGGTGTAAAGTGTTGATGCATATTTAAAATCAATTCCCTCTTCAATGCCTAATCTTGATATTCCTTCCACTTCCTTTTGAGCATCATCAAAAGACAATCCATATTTGATTGCAAATCTCTCAACGGTCGTTGATTCAACGTCTTCAGGTGCATTTTGGTCAAGTTCAAATGCATGAATATCAAATTCAATTTCATTTTCAAGGCATAAATCTCTAATTGCTTTTTTCAGTCTTGTATTTCCGATATAACAGTAAGGACATGCAAAATCGCTCCAGTATGTAATTTTCATTTTCATCCCTCCAAATCTATTTAAATTATTATTTACAATAGTTAATTAATAAATACGTGAGTAATTCCAAAGTTACTAAAGTTGATACTATGGTTGAAAATAACGTCTGTCCAATTGGAAACACCTTGGATTTCTTTAACAGAAAATGGATATTCTGCATATTGTCTAATATTTTCCGGGGAATGAAACATTTCTCTGAGTTTAAAAAGGCGAATCCCACAATCAGCAATCATATTCTATCTGAAACATTAAAGTATATGGAAGAAAATAATCTGGTTTCCAAAACTACAATTGAAGACGGCTCAAGGGTTCAAACTGAATATTCCCTAACTGAAAAGGGTTTAAAGACAAATAAGATTCTCTATGAAATCACCTCTTATTATTTCAATGAGCTTAACTATGCTGGATATGATGATGCTCAAAGGCAGGAAGTTCTTAAAGAATATGAGCAGGCTTTCAACATCAGGTAATTTTTGAGTTACTGAACTCTTTTTATACTATTTTTTACTTATTTTAAATCATGAAAGATATTTTTGATAATTGTCAATTTGGAGATTTAAAACTCAAAAGCAGAGTTGTAAGAACCGGCCTGTGGCAGACACAATCAATTGGTGAATTGTATGACAAATATGAAAGCATGGCTAAAAGCGGTGTTGGATTAATAATAACAGAATTGATTTCAGTTTATCCGAAGGATAAATTTTCAGAGTATTCAATCAGAAGTGGTGCTCCACAATTCATGGTTGAAGCCAAACGATTAGCGGATATTGCACATGAGCATGATGTTGCAATTTTTGGCCAAATCGAATTCATCCAGTTCAACAGAGGAATAGACTTAAACATTGACATCAACGATTTGACAATTGATGATATCCGCCAGATCCAGTCAGATATTATCGTTGCAGCACAAAAACTTAAGCTGGCAGGATTTGATGGAATACAATTGGCTTTAGGAAATAACTTTTTTCTCTCAAAGTTCATAGACCCATATTTCAATCAAAGATTGGATAATTATGGTGGAGACACCTTCAACAGAATGAGGCTTGTTTTGGAATTGGTAAAAGTAATCAAAACCAATCTGGATTTCCATGTAAGCTGCAAAATCAATGCATATGATGGAAGAAAAGGTGGAATCGACAAGGATGAAAGCATAGAAATGTGCAAGCTGCTTGAAAAGGTAGGTGCTGATAGTCTTCAGGTTACAAAACCTCTGTCCCCTCTGTATTTTACAAAAGATGTTTCAGAAGAAGAGGAACTTGTCGAATTCAGCCAAAAGTTAATTAAGGAAGTTGATATTCCGGTTATTTTGGGCGGAGGATTTGACAGCCAGAAGCACATGAATGATTTATTGAATAAAACGGATATTGAATTTTTATCAATGTATCGGCCATTTTTAGCTGAATCAGATTTCCTAAAATCATGGAAAAAATCTGGTGACGGCGTGTCAAGGTGTAAAAAGTGCAATAACTGTTACAGAACCAAAACTAGTCAATGTTATCACTTTTGATTGACATGTAAACATGTATGAACCATGTTAAAACTACAACAAATACAAATACGACAATGATTTCGGCAGTGAAAAGGTAACCTAAAATTATTCCGATTGCATATAACAGTAGGTGCAGTCCGGTTCTTTTCAGGTTCAACAATTGCTTCAGGTCACTATTGTGTTCAATATTGATAATCATCCAGAACAGCACATCATATGCAAGTTCAATTACAATAAAAAAGATACAGTAGCACAGCTGTGCATTGATGTTTGTGAAATTGTTTGAGATTAGCAGAGTAAAGTATGGAAGAAGGGACATTACAAAAACGACAAGTCCTGTCATTGCTATTACTTTACCATCTATTTTTTTAATTATTTCAAAGATTATGTGGAAGAAATACCAGTTTGTCAAAACTACAATGAAACTGGTCAGATATGCAAAAAAGTTAGTTTTCAAAGCCCAAAAACCAGCAAACGTTATTGTTTCTGGTTGGGGCAGTTCAAGGACAATAACAGTTAATATGATTGCAAGTACTGCATCAACAAATGCCTCTAATTTTTCTGAATTCACATTTAACACCTTCAGTATATATTATGATTTTCATCTTTTAAGTGCTGTTGGTAACTCTTGAATTACTAATCTCTTTTTATACTTGCTTGAATAATTTAAATTTATGAAAAGCATATTCGATAACACTCAATTTGGTAGATTCAACCTTAAGAATCGTATCATCAGATCTGGTCTGTGGGAATCTGAAAATGAATCCCAAAAAAACTTGACTCCAGCGATATACAAAAGATATGAAGATTTGGCTAAAAATAACATTGGAATAATAGTAACTGAGTTGATTTCAATGTATTCTCATGACCGCTTCAGTGACTATTCTCACTACATCAACTATCCGTATTTCATTAAGGAGTTCAAGCAAGTGACAGATATTGCCCATGAATTCGACACACCAATTTTTGCACAAATTGGTTTTATAAACTGCAACATCAACGGAAAACAGATGATGGAAGTCAATGATTTGGAAATTGAAGATATTAGAAAAATCCAGACAGATTATGTTGTCGCCGCTAAAAAAGTTGCATTTGCAGGGTTTGACGGCATTCAGTTAAACATCGGAAATAACTATTACCTTTCACGAGTTATGGATCCGTTTGAAAACCAACGGAAAGACAATTACGGTGGAAACACTTTCAATCGTGTCAGGATGGTTTTGGAAATAATAAAGCTAATCAAGCAGACTACTGATTTGCACATCCACTGTAAGGTTAATTTGTATCAGGATGAAAAAGATTCATTGGAAATTTGTAAAATACTGGCTGAAAACGGTGCAGACAGTTTGCAGATTACTAAATTCCTCTCACCGCAGTATTTCAGAAAAGGTCAAAACAATGAAAACATGCTGGTAAGTTTTGCAGACAAAGTTGTCGGTGAAGTTGATATTCCGGTTGTTTTGGGAGGGGGATGGTCAGATATGAAAAGCATTGAACACTTGTTGAATAATACAGGAATTGAATATCTGTCGATGTATCGTCCATTTGTTAGAAATCATGGCTTTTTGACAGAATGGAAAGAAAATAACTACGGACAATCTGATTGTAAGACATGTAACAACTGTTATTGGAAAAAATCTAGTGTTTGTCTTATTGGCTCTGAAGAGCAATCTAAATAATTTAACTCAATGAGTTATTTTTTATCTTTTTTTAATTTATCAAAATGGTCATTAGGATTAAAATTAAATTTAATGAAAACGATCCTAGTATAATATTTTTATATTTGAACTCTTTTGTGGGATAATTAAAAGTATTGTTATTATTAAATTAAGAATTGATATCCATATCATCTTTTATCAACTCCATTTTAATTATGGGAAGGTTTATATAATGAAAAAAAAGAAAAGGAGTATTATGGGATTAATCCCATAACACTTTCAATATTAATTGCAATATTGAAATTATTACTTGAATAATTCCAAGAGCAATTAATATTTTTTCGCTTTTTTTCATGGAAATTCAAATATGGAATTAATTTGGGAGTTATTTCATTTAAGTTTTCCTTTTCTAATGATTTTGTTGAATAGATCCACTTTAAAATTTTTAAAATTAATATGATTTGAATTAGTCTATTCAAAGTATTCCGTTGAAACATAACTGTGTTTTTTCATAAAGCAGCAGTTTGAAAATGTTTATTATTAATGAATAGGATATAGTTAAATATGAATTCATTGCATGGTGGTGATTTTTCATGGTGTTTACTATTGAAGATATCAAAAAACGGGTTATTCCGATTGTTATCAAATATGGAATAAATACTTTCAGCCTTTTTGGATCTTATGCCCGTGGTGAAGCAACTGAAGATAGTGATTTAGATTTTGTAATGGATAAAGGTGATTTAAGGGGTCTACAATACGTTTCTTTAGTTCAGGATTTAGAAGATGAATTTGATTGCCATGTTGATGTAATTAGTAAAGGAAGTTCAAATAAAAAATTTCTTGAAGCAGTAAGTAAGGAAGAGGTTCTTTTATATGAACGAAAAAGATAAAAGAGGTGCTGAAACCATAATCGATTATTGTAATCGTATTAATGATTATCTAAATCGTTTTGATGATGATAAAGAAATTTACATGTCAGATAGTTTGTATAAAGATGCTTGTGCATTAGTCATTATTCAAATGGGCGAATTTGCAATAGATTTTCAGATGAATTTCTTGAGGAATATGATGGAATTGAATGGAGTCAGTTAATTGGTTTGAGAAATGTTACTGCACATAATTATGAAAATATCGTTGATGATGTAATCTGGGAGATTATTCATGATGATGTTCCTGAAATTAAAGAATATTTGGAAAAAATCCTTTATGACTAACTTTCATTTTTTATTCATTGAGTTAAAAGCACTAAATATTTTGTATAATATACGGGCAAAATCCATTTTAAAAGACCATTATGCTGATCCAATTAAAATACAGTTAGAAAGATTCTTTTTAATGAATATTGTTTCGATACATTTATCGTGAAAGATTTAAAATGATTGTTGATTATTATTGGGGGACATATTTTTGTTAACTGAATTAAATATAATTAAATCCAAAGGTTGGATTAATTTAACTAAAAATGAATTAAAATTTTATTCGGCCTATTTATTTTTTTACACTGAAATTTTAGGTTTATTTTTGTGTTTAATATTATATTTCTTTCTACATATCAATTTTATTTTATCAGTTTTAGGAATGATAATTTTTGGCGGAATATTTTCAATATTAATTTATAATCGTGATTTTTTAGATGAAAAATATAATATGATATCCAACAACTTCCAGGGAATGTCTTATCAAAGTGTAGTGATTATGCTGTTTCCATTAACATTCCTTATGTCCTGGTTTATGGCATTACTTGCATTTACTTTTGAAGGCTTGGACAGTGCGATTGCTTTTGGATTAGCAATGTATTTTCCATTTCTTTTCATGTTTTTAAGGCTGAATGTTTTTAGTGATGAAAGTCGTTTATTATCTGGAGAACAGGTCATTGGTTATCATCCAGTATTTTTTTATATAATTGGATTTATGTTAAGTAGGGGTCCATTAGGTATTTCATTATTGTGGATTATTAAAGATATAATGGGCTACTCCAATTCATTTAATCATGATATTATTGCATTATTAATCTCATTATTATGTGGATGTTTAATTTTTTCACCGGATATTATGAATAAAATTCTTCCA
>NZ_JAZNAN010000020.1:0-3277 GCF_045586545.1 Methanobrevibacter sp. | reverse complement strand
AATTAAATAAAATAGCTTAAAAAGCTATTTTAAAATAATATTATCAATATTATGTTGTCTATTTGCTAATAATTTAGCTCTTTCAATATTGATTCCGTTTTTACCGATAGCAATACGTTTATTGGTATTGTCTGCTGTGACAGTAGCTATTTTTTCGCCTGACTGTTTTTGACTTATTTTAACAGATTGTAATTTTGCAGGGGATAAAACGTTTTTAATAAATTGTATTGGATCATCGTCTAATTCAATGATTTCAACACCTTTATCTACTGCTCTTTGAACTTTAGATACGGAACTTCCACCTTTACCAATAGCAAGTCCCATGTCACCATTCTTAACTACGAAAGTAACTTTTCCATGTTCATCATCGATAATGCAATCTTTAACCATTGCTCCAGTCATATTTTCGAAAAGAGCTATGTATCTAATTTCATTTGCACTAAATTTAATAGACACTTAAATCTACCTCAAATCGTCTAATATTGTAGAATCTCCTGGATCGTTTACGATTAATGTAGCAACAGTAAAAGGTTTACCACAAACAGAACCCAAATCTACACTAGTTCCATCATATACTATGAATGGAATTTCTGAGAGATTTGCATAATATTCAACATCTTCAAGAATGTCTTTAGGAGCGTTAGCAGCAACAACTGCAAGTTGACCTTTTCCTAATTTTAAAGATTGAATTGATTTTTCAGAGCCTAAAATTACATCACCAGTATCAACAGCAACTCTGATTCCTCTATCTACGTCCATCATCTAGCCTCCTATTCATTTTTATAATCCATTTTGACACCGACAGAACCGGTACCAAGAGGTATTGGTTGTCCAATAATAATATTTTCGATGATTCCTGTTAAATCATCTACTTCACCGCGAATACTTGCACGAAGTAAATGTTTACCAGTCTCTTCAAAAGCTGCACGAGCTAAAACACTTGATTTTTCACCACTAATACCATGTCTTCCAATGGATTTTACAACACCTTCGGAAGTCATAATATCTGCAACTAACATAATATGTCTTACATCAACACTAAGACCTTGTTCTGATAAGGTATTCTGAGCTTCGTTAATAATAGATTGACGAGCAGCTTCAATACCTAAAACTTCTCCAATTTCATGAATGTTGTTAGTGGTAGTCCTAACATGGTCGATACCGTCCATATCAAGGATTTCTTTAAGGTTTGATCCTTCAGTATGGATAATCCATTCCCTATCATCTTTACGGATAATAACTTTACCGATACCTTTTATACCACTGATTTGTAAATCACGTACCTTGTCTGCTAAAAGACGGAGTTCACGAATTACAAATTTAGATTCAGCTTTAGAGTCTTTTGAAGATGGAATAATTATTTCATCACCATTAATTGTAGCTTTTTTGAAAGTTTTCTCAATAATTGCATTGATTTCTTCTCTGTCAAGCCTTTTCTCTTCAATTTTTTTACTGTCTAAAACTGCTTCAACTTCCATAGTACCATAATTTAAATTGAAGTCAGAAAGAATATCATTTATTGTACTTTTACCTATTTGATTAGCTAAAGTTCTAACAAACTCTTCATCATTACGTCTTTCTTCATCAAAGTAAATATCCATAGTTGGAGTAGCAATGTCTTTTCTTGCGTCAACAATTTCTATAAGTCTTGGAAGACCTAAAGTTACGTTTAACTCAGTTACCCCTGCATAGTGAAAAGTACGCATAGTCATCTGAGTACCAGGTTCACCAACAGATTGTGCAGCTACTGTACCAACAGCCTCGCCAGCTTCAACGTGAGCTCGGTCATAGGCCTGTTTGAGTTTTCTGATTAATTCAGTTAACTCATCATCAGTCAAATCATTACTAATATAAGCTTTTGCTAAATCTTCGATATAACTATCTGGGAAATCTATATCAAGATTCTCTTCTTCGTTAAGTTGTGCAATTACTTCATTTACCTTAATTATAATATCATCCATAGTTACACCTACTTACCTTCCATTCCGCTTTCCATTCTTATTTCACTAATAAGCTTGTCTAAGTTAGCTGCTTTACCAAAGTCGGATTTTGCAGGGTCGACTCCATCTTCACCAAACATGGTTTGGATAACATTACCTTGGTTGTCGGTAACAAGTCCAGATGGTTTAACTTGTAAATCTTGTAAAGCGTTTACGAGTCTTCTTTGCATGTAACCGGATTGTGCGGTACGGATCGCTGTATCTACAAGACCTTCTCTTCCTCCCATAGCGTGGAAGAAGAATTCAATAGGGTCAAGACCGGATTTATAACTTGAGTGTACAAATCCTTTTGCTTTTGCCCCTAACTCACCTTTCTTGAAGTGAGGCAAGGTTCTGTTTAGATATCCTCTTTCGATACGTCCACCCCTAACTGCCTGTTGTCCTACACAAGCAGTAATCTGAGTAAGGTTCAGCATAGATGCCCTAGCACCTGTACGTGCCATTACTACAGAGTGGTGTTCAACAGCCATTACATGGTCATAAGGATCATCTAATGATTGTTTACCCATGGTAAGGTAGTTTTCTGCAATACTACCGGACATGTCCCTAGCTTCCCCGAGAACTTGCATGATTTTCATCTCTAAAGTTTCTTCTAAGCTTCTACCAGGTAACGCTTGGAGATATCCTTCTTCGTAAGATTCAACAAGTTTATCTACTTCAGCCATTTTCTTATCTAAGTGCTCGTTAATACGGTCTTGAGCTTCTTCAGGAATTTCTTCATCATTTAAGGAAGTGGTAATTCCTGTTTTCATGATTCCACAGATTGCAAGGTCAGTTGATCTGTCTAGGAATTCTTTTGCTCTTCCAGGACCATATTCTTTAACAATTTTATCCAATATTTTACCTGAGAAAGATCCGTAAGCGGATTCATCTATTACTCCTTGAACCAAGATACCGTTTTTGATTACAACATTGGCATCTTCAGGAGGGTAAACTACAGGACATTTTGAAATTTCGGCACTGTAAGATAAGTTTAAGTCATTAGGTAATAATAAAGAGAACAATTCTTTACCAGTCCACATCTCACCTTTTTCCTTATAGATGTATGATTCTTCAATGTTGGCTGGAACTTCAACATCAGGTTTTAAATCGATGTTGGTTTTCAAAATCCATTTGCCTGATTTGAATTCAGGTAATTTAAGATGTGATTTTCTGATAATCTGTAAAGCTTGTTCTTCACTAAATTCAACACCATCTCTAGTTAAAAGGTATGCTCCACTAATGTGGTCGTGAATAGCACCGATAATCGGTCCACCAAACCTTGGAGATAAAATGTG
>NZ_JAZNAN010000019.1:0-20754 GCF_045586545.1 Methanobrevibacter sp. | reverse complement strand
TTATGGGTTAGATATCTATGTATAAGGACGAAATGATACAATTACATCAATTTTTAGTATATGTTTTAAAGTATTTGGCTGAAGATGATCAAATTACAAACGACTGCACTGAGTATATTACACTTAAGATAAGCCCTCATCATATTCATAAGACAAAAGCAGAACATAAGCATGCTATTTTTGTCCTGTGCAAAATTATTTCTCAGGTGATTGCTGATAAGGAAGACAATTCAATCCCTGAAAATGTCCGCAATTCCCTTTCAGATTTGGTTACAAGATCTGAAAATGAACTTCGTGCGGATTAACTTTTTTTACTTTTTTTCCTAATTTTTTTTAAATTTAATATAACGCCCTTGTATTTCAATTAAAAAGCAAAGTGTTAATAAGTTTTATATACTAATTGTTATTAATTATTATTAATCAATTAAAATTAACACGTGTGATATTTTGAAATCTTTTGAATTTTTATCCATAGAAAGAGAAGAAAAGCCAAGAAGTAAAGGAATTACAATGGTTTTGGACAAGGGTTTGGGCCTTGAAACCGCAGAAAGCCTAATGAACATTTCAGGAGAATATGTTGATTACTTGAAATTCGGATGGGGAACATCCATTGTACATGAACAGGACATAATCAAATCCAAAGTGGAAATGTACAAGAATCATGATATTGTCCCATATACAGGAGGAACATTATTTGAACTGGCTTATAAGAATGACAAACTATACGAATTTTTCGCTGAAGCTCATGATTTGGGCTTTCCGGCCATTGAAATTTCAGACGGTTCAATCAACATCGAACACAATGATAAGTTAAACTGCATCAAAAAAGCCAGAGAAGAAGGCTTTGAAGTCCTATCTGAAGTGGGCAAAAAGAACCCCGTTTTGGATAAGGAATTGACCCTGGATGAAAGAATTGAATATATGAAAGAGGAATATGATGCCGGTTCATCCCTGATAATTGTAGAAGCAAGGGAAGGCGGAAAGAATATTGGAATATTTGACAAATCAGGCAATCCGAAAGAGGATGAAATTGATTATATCCTAGATAATTTTGATGGAGACAAAATATTATGGGAAGCTCCGAACAAAGACCAGCAGGTCTTTTTCATACTGAAATTGGGAAATGACGTTAATCTTGGAAACATTTCAAGTGACGACATTACATCTCTTGAAACCTTAAGGAGAGGTTTGAGGGGAGATACAATCGGAAAAATTTAAGGAAGGATTTAATTGACTGATAACAGAACAATCGATGAAATCAATCAAAAAATCGATGATGGCTCAGCCAATATCTATACTGCTGAGGAATTCAAAAAGCTAATTAAGCAGGGAAATGCTCCAAGCTTTGAAGAGGTTGATGTAGTAACAACCGGAACATGCGGAGTAATGAGCGGAACAGCTGCAATATTAAACTTTATCATATCTGAACCTGGTGAATTCATAAGGGCAAGTGAAGTTTACCTGAATGGAGTTCCGGCATATGCAGGACCTTGTCCGAACGAATGGCTGGGCTCAGTTGATGTAATATTACATGGAACTGCCCATTCCATATATGATGAGTCATATGGAGGAGGATTTTTGCTTAAGGAAATCCTTGAAGGAAAATCAGTTGATGTGAGGGTAGAAAGCGCTGATGGAAAGACAATTGAAAATACCATAACAATTGATGATATTACACGTGGACAGATTATAGGCGCTCGTATGGCATTTAAAAACTACACAGCATTTACAAATCCAAACAATGAATCAGTCAAATCAATTTTTGCAGCCACTCCTCTTGAAGGGAATTTGAGAGGACTGACATTTTCAGGATGCGGCGATTTGAATCCGCTTCAAAATGACATTCCTCATAATGCAATAAAAGAAGGCAGTAAAGTTTTAGTAAACGGAGCACAAGGATATATACTGGGTGATGGAACAAGATCAAGTGCTGAAAAGCCTAATTTAATGTTATCGGCGGATTTGACTAAAATGGATTCATATTACATTGGCGGATTTAAGACAGGCCAAGGCGGGGAAATCTATGATACGGTAGCTATTCCAATACCTGTATTGACAGAGGAAATCTACAATAACCTGCTTGTAACAGATGAAATGGTAGATATTCCAGTTGCAGATATCAAAGGCCGTCACCTGCCGCTTGATGAAACCAATTACGCTGAATTGTGGGGAGATTATGATTTAAGGCCTAAATATGATAGCAGTAAATGCAGCAAATGTGAAATCTGTTTAGTTGAAGAGATTTGTCCGACAAACGCATTCTCTCATGAAAGGCTCAATCTCGCCTATTGCTTTGGATGCGGAATGTGTGCTAATTACTGTCGCCACGATGCGTTTGAGATGAATACTGGTAATGTTGATTTGACAATAAACGGTAAAGATGTCAATATTCCGATAATCTGCAGACAGTCAGACAGACTTAGAGCGAATAAGCTTTCTTTAAAATTAAAGAAAATGATTGAAAACAAAGAGTTTAAACTATGAGGTGTAACGTTGTCCAATCATCAAAAAATTACAGATTCACCAATTGACTTTGCAATCGAAATCATTAATGATGTTAAAAACTCAAAGGATGAGGGGGTTTTGAAGTGCGTACAATGCGGAATGTGCACATCTACATGTCCTGCTGCACGCCATTCAGAGTATAATCCTCGTGAAATCATCGAAAGGGTTTTGGAAGGCGACGAATCAATTCTAAAAGATGACAATATATGGAATTGTTTTTATTGCTATACTTGCCATAGCGTGTGTCCTGTAGGAAACAGCGTATGTGAAGTCAACCAAATCTTAAAGCAAATCGCAATTGAAAACGAAATAGGATATGAAAAGTTATATGAATATATGGGATTTGCAGATTCTTACTTTACAGCAGCCATTGGTGCAATTCCCGAAATATTCTTCACAGACATTGACCGTGATGTGCCTGGCTGGTGGGACTTCAGACAGCACTTGGATGAGATAAGAAATGAATTGGAGCTTGACCCTCCGTTAATGCCATCCAAAGAGGTCATTGACGAAGTAAGTAAAATATTAACAATAACTGGTTTTAAGGATAAAATTGAAAAAATAAGGGCATCTCAGGAGGTTGAAAAATGAAGAACATTCCTGATAAGGATATTCTGCTGTTTAGAAGTTGTTTAGTAAGTGTTGAATATCCTGGTGTTGAAGCATCAACCAAGTTCGTATTTGATAAATTGGGCATTGACTATGCAATATCAGAAAAGCAAACCTGCTGCACTGGTTTAGGTCATTATTCCGATGTTTTCAACCAGGTTGACACAACAGCCATTGGAGCACGCAACTTTAAGATTGCACGTGAAATCGGAAGGCCGAACCTTGTGATGATGTGCGCAACATGTTATGCGATAAATAAAAAATCAGTTAAGCTGCTTAACAAAAAGGACGATTTAAGGAATCATATTAATCAATTATTTGAGGATAATGGTTTAAGTCATTTAAAATATGAAAAGGATGATTTAAAACCAACAGAAAACATATTTCATGTTGTAGATATCCTTTATGGCAAAAAGGATGAAATCAAAAAACATATCAAATATGATTTGAGCGATTATACAATAGCTACTCACCATGGTTGCCATTATTGTAAGGTTCATTATGAAGATACAATCGGTGGTGTAAGAGACCCGAATATCATGGATGAGCTAATAAGCGAGTGTGGCTGTAAGACAATCGGATGGTATGACCACAAAAGAGCAACCTGCGGAACAGGTTTTAGGCAAAGATATTCCAATCCTGATTTATCTTTTACAGCAACTGCCGATAAAATGAATGCAATTGAAGATGAGGATGTTGATATTCTGGTTCATTTATGTCCGAATTGCCATATTCAATTTGACAGATATCAGCATTTAATCTCCGAACGGGAAGGCAGAAATTTCCGTGCAATACATCTTAATATTGCACAATTCATTGCACTTGCTATGGGAGGAGATTTTGATAAGGTAATTGGAGCGAAGGCCCATACAGTTCCAATTGATTCGGTGATTAAAGAGTTGAAGGAGGTTTCTAAATGAGGGATGATTTAAAAGTTGGCGTGTTTTTATGTGAATGTGGAGGAAATATTGCAGATATTGTTGATTTGGATAAAGTCAGAGAAGAGCTTGACGTTGAGTTTGTAGGTCAGTTTGAGAACTTATGCTCACTCAATGGACGTAAGATAATCAGGGATGCAATATTTGATTATGACCTTGACCGTGTCGTAGTTGCTGCATGTTCACCGATAAGCCATGAAAAAACATTCCAGGACTATGTAAAACCTCTAAATCCCTATCTAATGGACATGGCAAATATCCGTGAGCAATGCTCATGGGTACACTCAGATAAGGACAAGGCAACCGCCAAAGCCATTACATTAATAAACGCCTCCATTGAAAAGGTCAAGCAGTCAGATGCAGTTGATCCGATTTACTGCCAAACTCCAGATGAAGTGGCTGTCATCGGTGGAGGAATAGCAGGCATGAATGCCGCATTGTCCCTTGCCAAACAGGGAACAAAAGTAACCTTGATTGAGCAATCCCCTTCAATTGGTGGGCACATGGCTAAAATAGGTAAGGTATTTTCACCTGTTAAGATTGCTGAAGAATGTGGAATGTGCCTTTTGAATCCGATATTGAATGAGCTTGTCTGGAATAAGAACATTGAGGTTTTGACTAACACCAAGGTCATTGAAGCTGAAAGGCGTGCCGGAACCTATAATCTGATTTTAGAGAAATGTCCAAGATATGTCGATACTGAAAAATGTATTGCATGCGGCAAATGTGCCGAAGCATGTGAAGTGGAAGTTCCTAATGACTGGAATGACAATCTATCAATGAGAAAGGCAATCTACAGGCCATTCGGACAATCATATCCCGAAAGCTATGTAATCGACATGGACAATTGTACAAAGTGCAGCAATTGTGTTAAGGCCTGTACAATGAAAGCCATTAAGCTTAGGGGAAAGCCGGAAAGAATCCCGCTTCAGGTTGGTTCAATCATTGTTGCAACCGGCCATAAGCTGTTTGATATGGAAAAACGTCCTGAATATGGATATGCCCGTTATGATGATGTGATAACACAGTCAGAACTTGGCCGTATCACTGGTGTAAACGGACCTACAAAAGGAAAACTCCTGAAAGCTAATGGTGAAGTTCCAAAGCGTGTCGTAATGATACAGTGTGTAGGTTCAAGGGATGAAAAGCCTGATGGACATAAATACTGTTCGAAAATCTGCTGTACCGTAGCTTTGAAAAACGCTAACATCATCAAACACAAATATCCTGATACTGATGTTCTAATTTGTTACACCGATATCAGAACTCCGGGAATGTTTGAGAAATACTACAAGCATACTCAGGAAAACGAAGTCCGATTCCTGCGTGGAAGGCCTGGTGAAGTTGTCAAGAAAGGAGACAATTTCATTGTAAGAACAGAAGATACCCTGAAAGGTGAATTTGTTGAAATCGAAGCGGATATGGTAGTTTTATCAACTGCAATGGAGCCGTCTGAAGGTACTAAGGAAATCGCTGAGATTTTAAACATTGGAACTACCGAAGATGGATTCATTAAGGAATCCCACCCTAAAATCAAGCCAGTAGCTACCGACGTTCAGGGAATATTTGTCTGCGGAACAGCCCATGATCCAAAAGACATTACAGATTCAATCATGCAGGCAACCGCCGCCGCATCAAAAGTCGGCGAATACAACTATGGTGGTGTAGAAATCGAACCTTTCATTGCTGAAATCAATAAGGACAAATGCATTATATGTGGAGACTGCATAAGCCGATGCAAATACAAGTCAATGAGCATTCAAAATGATGAGGTCTATATTGACCCGATGAGCTGTACTGGATGTGGAAAATGTCTTGTAGGATGTAACCAAAGGGCCATTACAGTAAACGGTAACATTGACGAGAAAATCATGTCTACTATTAAAGGAGCATTGTCTAAAAAGCAAGAAGGCGAACGCATGATACTCGTATTTTTGGATAACATCGGATACACTGCAGCCGACAATATTGGAGTCAACAGATTGTCCTATCCGGAGTCAATTCACATTATCAAAGTTATCTCAGTAAACAGAGTCAGGCCAAAACACATCAGATATGCACTTGAAAATGGTGCTGATGGAGTATTCATCGGCGAATTCCCTGGAGATTTGATGTATGAGGAAGTAGAGAAGAAAATCCAAAGGGTTAAAGATAGAATTGCTGAGATGGACCATAATCCTGAAAGGATTACTTTTTCAAAAGTGTATATTCCGTATTTCTCAGGGCTTGCACGTAAATTCAATGAATTCGATAAAAAGATTGCCGATTTAGATGAGGCAAAATAAAAAAAGTAAATGGTTATGTAACTGATGTTACATAACTACAATTCTGGAAATTTCACGTGTTCTTGAATATCTGGTTGTTTTTTGCCATTGAATATATTTACATCTAAAGATTTATTTTTAAATGAGACGATTATTGTACAAATTGCATCACCAGTAATATTTACTGCAGTTCTGAACATGTCTAGGATATGGTCTATTCCAAAGATCATACCGATTGCTTCAACAGGTAATCCTACGGAATTGAATACCATAGTTAAAGTGACAAGTCCCACTGATGGAACTCCTGCGGTTCCAATTGAAGCCATTACAGCAGTAATTACAACAGTTAAAAGTGCGGTTGTTCCTAAATCCATACCATAAGCCTGAGCAGCAAACATAACTGCAACACCTTGCATGATTGCTGTTCCATCCATGTTAATTGTAGCACCTAATGGAATGGTAAATGATGAAACGTCACGGGAAACACCCATTTCCTCTAATTTTTCAAGGTTTAAAGGAATTGTTGCATTTGATGTTGATGATGAAAATGCAAATAGCATAACCATATAGAACCTTTTAAAGAAACGAATAGGATTTAATCTGGTAAATAGTATCATTAATGAAGGATAAACCATAAATGCTTGAATAGCCAATCCTATTAGGACACATATGATATATTTTCCCAGCGGTAACAGGCCGTCTAGACCAAGGCCTCCGAAAGTTTTTCCCATCAGACAGAATACACCGATTGGTGCAAATTTCATGACAATATTGGTCATTTCCATCATGATTTTATTTCCTTGGGTGAAAAAGCTTTCAACAACTGGCAATTCACTTTTCAATTTGGCCAATATTATACCGATGAGCAATGCAAATATGATTACGGACAACATGTCCCCGTTTGCAAGGGATGCAAATGGGTTTTCCGGGATAATATTTACAATTGTATCAGTTATTGTTTGATTAGCAGTAATATTTGATGTCTGACCGGTATATGTCAAGTTTAAACCGGCACCAGGTTGTATAAGACTACCGATAAACAGTGCGATTGTAACTGCCACTATTGTAGTTAAAATGTAAATAAATATTGTACGTCCTCCGATTGTACCTATCTTTTTAACATCTGAAATTGATGCTACACCAACTGCAATTGAAAAGAAGACCAGAGGTACAACCAACATCTTCATTAATCTAATAAAAAGGGTACCGCCTAAATAGAAAACGTTGTCTATAAGAACAACGTTTTTAATAAAGGGATCTGAAACAAAGAGATTCAATATTAGACCAACTATAAACCCTAGTATCATTCCAACTAATATCTTATTTCCTTGGCTCATTTCATTGAAATATTTTATCATGACTAATACTCCATCTTTCTATAATAATATTATATTTATCATGATAATTAAAATATATTACATATGAGCAATATTCATAAATGGATTAAATCCGATAAAGAAAAGGATTTTGAAAATAAATTCAATGATTTAAAAGGCATAAATGATGAAAAAAGCTTAAAACAGATTGTATTAAAAGATTCAGATTATAGAATACGTCTGGAAGCCTTAAAAAGAATTGAAAATGAAATTTTTTTAGAGGATGTTGTCAATAATGATTCTAATTTAAATGTAAGGTTACAGGCAGTTAGCCAAATAGAAAATCCAGAAGTTTTGGCAGATATTGCAAAAGGCAGTTCGAATAAATATTTGCGCATTGAAGCAATAAAAAAGATTTCCAACATTGATGTTTTAACGGTTATTTCAAAAAAAGATTCAAATAGGGAAGTTCGCCAAGTTGCTTCAGAAAGGCTTAATCAAGTTCGCTGAGAAGTTTCAAACCTAATGGAGTGCATTTATACAGCCTTCCTTTCCTTACTTCTTCATTAACACAGATTACCAAATTCTTCTTTTTTAAGTCAGATAATGCTGCAGAAACCTGGCTGGTTTTCAAATTCAGTTCATTAGCTATTTCTGAAGGCATTTTCAGTTCATTACCTATTGATTTCAATGTGTTGGTTCTGTATGGGGATATCTTGATATATCCTAAGATATGATAAATTTCTGTGTTATCCATACTATTTTGTTTTATTTTAGCATGTAAATCTTTATATACCTCTTATATCTTTTTAGGTTTTTTTAATCATAAGTTAAAAACAATTAGCTAAATGGAATTAAATGGAATTCATGAACCTTTTTTTAATCTCAACAGGAGTCAAATCAATGATTGGTGCAGTGGAGTTGCCAGCTTCAGTTTCATATACAATGAAACTGGAATCATCGCTTTTAATGATTTCTTTTAAGTCGATATCCTTAAAGTTGTAGCTATTCTTAAATCCTACTCCTTCAGCAATTTCAACTAAATCAATGACTTGCGCATAGGTGTCCTGATTGCCGGTTGAACCGTAAGCGCCATTGTCAATGACAATCCAGGTCAAATTCTTAGGGTTGTTTGCAAAGATTGTTACTAGTGAACCCATGTTCATCAGAAGTGATCCGTCCCCATCTATTACTACAATGTCCTCATCAGGTTTTGCAAGAGCAAGCCCCAAACCGATTGATGATGCAAGACCCATTGAACCAATCATATAGAAATTCCTGTCCCTATCGTTGATTTCGTATAATTCCCTTGATGGAAATCCAATATTGCAAACGACGATTTCATCATCGATATTTTTCATTATATCTTCAATAGCTTCATATCTTGCCATATTATCACCAATATCTTATTTCTAGAAGGACACTTACAGGCCTTCCCTCTTCAACTGACAATTCCCATGCCTCTTTTATGTCTTCATATGCTCCTTCAGGGTTTCCAGGCTTGAAAAATCTGAAATCCATAGCTTCCAATATTCTCGGTGTTGACTCTCCCATCGGGATCTGTCCGCAGATGTTTTCTCCTTCAGTTCCTCTATGACTCATTATCATCAAAAGTGGAAATTCATATAGTTGTGTGAGTGATTTCAAGGCATTTATTGAGTTTCCAAGGCCGGAGTTCTGCATTAGTATTGCAGGCTTTTTCCCGCCCAAATAGGCTCCGGCACATATTCCGATTCCTTCCTCTTCACGTGTAACCGGAATATGTATGATTTCGTCATCTTCATCAATCATATCTAATAGTTTTGATAGGTTTACGCACGGAACGCTTACTATAAAGTCTATTCCGATATCCTTAAGCCCATCATAAATGGCTTCACTACTATCCATCATATCACTTCTTTAAATTATAATAGTTCATTATATAAAAAATAGTATAAAAATTTATTTAATTTTAAATTTAATTAGTATACAATTAAATTAATTAGTTTAAATTAATAGTAACCTTTTTATTTAACTTAAAACTTATATAAAATTATGTTTGATAAAATATCTATCTCTTCTAAAACAGAAAAGATTTTAACCAAATCATTAGATGAATCAATTAGTGTCGATGATGCTAATCATCTGATGAATATCAAAGGGGCTGAACTGTATCCTCTGCTGGCAACTGCCGATTTTTTGAGAAATGAAATTGTTGGGGATAAGGTCACATTCATCAATAACTGCAATATCAATTTCACAAACATTTGCATGGTTAGATGCGGATTTTGCGCATTCGGAAGGGATGCCGATGATGCTGATGCATACATCCTTAACGATGAGCAGATTTTAGCCAAAGCTGAAAGGGCAGTTCAAAACGGAGCCCGTGAATTTACCTTAATGGGGGGTGTGCTTCCTGATGCGGACATTGAATATTATACCCATCTGCTTACATTACTGAAGGACAGCTATCCCGATGTTGCGATTCACGGATTTTCACCAACAATGATTAAGGATGCATGCTTGGTTTCAGGAATCGACATTGCTGAAGGTTTTGAAATCCTAAAAGATGCAGGTCTTGATACATTGCCTGGAACAGCAGCGGAAATATTGACCGACAGGTCCAGGGAAATAATTTGTCCTGAAAAGGTTTCTGTTTCTGAATGGATAGATATTGTAAAGACAGCTCAAGAAGTTGGAATTCCAGGTTCTGCAACAATAATGTATGGTCATGTAGAAACTTTAGAAGAAAGAGTAGAACATTTAGATATTATCAGACAAATCCAACAGGATACACATGGATTTACAGAGTTTATCCCAATGACTTTCATGCATGAGTTTTCTCCAATATTTTTAGAAGGCCAATCCAATCTTGGAGCCACTGGAACACAGGATTTGAAATTATATGCGGTTTCAAGATTAATGCTTAGAGATTTAATCCCTAATATACAGGTTTCCTGGGTAAAAATGGGATTCAGGTTTGCACAGGTCGTACTGACTGCGGGTGCAAATGATTTGGGCGGCACATTAGGTGGAGATGAGCTATCAGAAGCTTCCGGTGCGCCTGATGGAGTTGAAGCATCCATTGAAACTTTAAGCAGGATGGTTAAAGATCTTGGTAGAACTCCAATGGAAAGGAATTCTAAATACACAGAATTTTATCCACTTGAATAATTGGTGTTTTAATGAATAAATTTGTTGTTTTTGATGGATTGGATGGATGCGGAAAAGATACGCAAGTTAGATTACTGTCTGAAATGTATCAGAAACAGGGACGTGATGTCGTTGTAAGGTCCCATCCAAGTAATGATAATAAGTTTGGTCGCAAATCAAAGGAAGCTCTTTTAAAAACCGGCAAGGTCAATCGTATTAAAGCAACTCTTTATTATGGTCTTGATGCGCTTAGGTCAGTTCAGATGTATTGTTATAATAAGAAGACTGATGTAGTAATATTTTCAAGATATACAATGGCGGTGGCTTATCTTCCGGATGGAATCAATACTATTGTTTATAAAATCGTTTCATTTGTTCTTCCAAAATCAGACTGCATGTTCTTTTTGGACATTTCTCCAGAAGAGTCTTTAAGAAGAATCAAATCTCGTAATGAAGCTGAAGAAATGTTTGAAAATATTGATGACCTTAGGGAAGTGCGTGAAAAAACAAAAGTAGCTACTTATGAATGGAACATTATTCCCGCTGACGACCCTCCTGAGGTAATTTCGCAAAAAGTGATTGATATCTGCTTAAAATCAGACCAAAAACTGTTATAGGACTTCCTTGATTCCAGTATCGGTAATTATCATTAAAGATTTTAGGTTTTCAAGTACAAGAGAAACGATTGGATGAGTTTGGATATCCTTGTGCATGAAGATTATTTCATTTTCGATTATATCAATCCAGTTTACATGATAGACGACAACACCATTAACGATTAGCCCCAAATACTCTGGTATGAATCTGTTTTCATTAATTTCTTCAAAATACTGATTTTTTCTTAATGTTTCTCTAAAAATATCTTCCATTTCAAACACCTTTTCTTTCATAAACAAATTTAGGAACTGCTTTGTCAAAAGGATCGAATGTTTCCCTGTTTTTAACTTCCATGCATTTCATGCTTACTTTTGAGTGGAGTGATGATGGGAGTCTTAAAATCCTTTTTAAATCGATGGTTACTTTAGCGTCAATGGTTGCCAGATTTACTCGAGCCATAGCTTCAACTAGATTTTTATAACGTCTTGGACCAATATCCCTTTTGAAGTAACCCCAGTTGTCATTTTTCAGATGGTGTCTTGAAGCAATAATGTCTTTCATTAATTTTGGATTGATTCCGTCTATCTTTTCATTACCGACCAAGTGTTGGATGTTAAATTTTACTTTGTCGGTAAATATTTTTGAATATCCTATTGGGATGGTGAAGTGTTCAAAATTAAAGCTTTGGTTGGAGACTTCTGAGTTAATGAATTGGGATTTTGGAACTTCAGCGCCTGCAACATATTTAAGAACTTCTGATCTGAGTTCACTGTTTGCGCTCATCATTTCCTCATCAAGTATTCTGATATGATATCCTCTTCCGGAATAAATCAGATGAATATTCTTAAGGCCTAAATCTCCCTCTAATGTGTCAATAAGGCCGTTTACAATTTCCAAAGCTTCACCAAGGCAAGTCTCACAAACTCCATCGCATTGACAGGACCTGATTGGAATGTCTTTTGCATCAACATCAAAGATATATTCTGCCTTCAGCCAATCTTCCCTTCTTTTCGGATTGTTATAGAAAGCTACTGAGATATATGCAGCAAATGGAGCCTTATATCGTAGGAATTTTCTTAAGGATTCGGTTCCCCTAAAGACTTTATATCTGTCATTTGGTCCCCTTCCGTTATGGTCAAAACCAAATTCCCTTTTTTTGATATCCTTTGAAATGAACTCAGGCAAATCCTTAACGTCCCATTCCTCACGGTAGTATTGTCTTCGCTCCTTAAGTGTAGCTTTAGAAAACATGATTATAAATTTATTTTTAAAGTATATATTTATTAGGTAAGTGAGCTTTTGTGCAAAAATGTTTTAACATATTTTAATTAAAATATAAATATGGAAGAAATTGTTGAAGTAATTGGAGTTGAGCATTTAAAGACTGTTCTGTCAAGTTTGACTCCAGAAGAAATCGTCAAACCGGCATTTGATAATTGGGTAGGAGGAATGAGAACAGGCCATACTGTATTGAATTTAGAAAATGCAAAAGTTTATGGTCTTGGAATTGAATTAAATCAATTGCCGTTAGCGGATAACATTTATATCAAATTGTTTACAATAGAATCTCATGAAGAGCCTGTCAGTGAAGAGGACTTTTTTTCTAATAAGGAATATGAGGAATTCTTGGAGTTCAGCAGCGACGACCCCTGCGAATATATTCCTGATATCATTACAGAATTTTGTGAATTAAAAGGTATTGACGAGTATGAACGTAAAATCGGCATCTTAGCTTATAATTTTGAAAAAAGAGAACTTGCTAATTATAATATGTGGGAATCAAAGATTTTAAACAAATATTATGATGCCATTTATGAAAACCACAATCCTTTCCAGTTTTCCCAATCTAGTCTTTAGGAGCTTCCTGGTCTAACTGATATTTTTTACGTCCGTAACATGATAATGGGTTATTTATGCCTTTGCATGATTTGTCGGGATGGCATAGGTTCGGCAGGTGAATTTTAATCTTTTCACAGCTCATTGGAGTGTACCATTTGGTTTCCCCTTCGTGGTTAATGTCGACTTTTTCATGCATTCCAAAACCTAATTTTGATATGATATTGATTTTTTCCTGTGGCTGGTCATCAAATAATGGTGGTGTACAGTTGTCTGCCGCATCAAAGATTAACGGTAGGATTTCATTTTCAGTTATTGACAGGTCAGGATCCATATCAGACACCTTAACGGTCTCGTCGGATGCAAATATTCTAGGATATAGTCTGGCATATGATGCAAATGAAGTCAAGAGAAGCACGATTGCATCGTTACGTCCACCTGAAGACACTCCTTCAACAGTGGATTTAATGCAAGGTGGAAATGCATCCGGATTTAATTTTCCAGCTTGAACAGTACCATAGATTCCGCCACTGCCTGCATAATATTGATTGTATTTGCTGATTTCTTCCGGTATGAAATCTTTCAGCTCTTCTGCAATTTTCAAAATGGCAGGATGGATTTCAATTCTAGTTGACATCTCTTTAATTCTTGCAAGGTATTCTTCGGTTTTTTGCATAATCAGTCTGGATAGAATCTGTTCCTTAACGCTGTCTCCAATTAGTATGTTATACATTCTTTCAGGACTTCTGTCAGTGAATTCATCTCCAAATTCCTCAAAAAAGTCTTCTTGCTTAAGAATCACATTACCGTTGCTGATTAGCAAATCGGTTAATTTAAGCTTTTTAGTTGCTACAACTTCCTTTAGGGATTTCCAGTTGATTGATCCATCAATCTTAACTTCGTCAAGGACTTCATCTATAATTTCCGCTCTTGACATTGGTGGGATTTTTGCCAATCTCTCTAAAATAAGTGTCCCTTGGGATTCGATGAATAACCGAGATTCACGGGAGCCTAAATTGAATTGAATAGCTATTGCCTGGCACAATATGTGGAAGGTAACGACGTCCTGTTTGTATAGTTCTGAATTGGTCAAATATTCGAATTCTGATTGTGTGAAGTTCTTGTTGTTCTTTTTCTCAATTGCCCATTGCATTCGTTTCATTGCAAGGTCATGGTATGATTTAGGAATCACGGAATTATCTGAGATTTTCTGATTGGTTGTATGAGTGCAAATATCGATTAAGAAGTCATCTTCATCAAATATCTGGTTTAAATCGCCATATTCCCTAATGATTCCTCTACCTTCCTCGGATAATGGGTTAATATAAGAAACTTCAGCCATGTTTTTAACTTTTTATTTTATATATTAAATAGCTATCTCATTTTAAAAAGCAATATTCACTTTCTTTCATTGTTTTGTTTTGATTATTAAAAAATTTGAAATTTTTCAATTTAATATCAAATATCAGTGTTAAATGTATTAATTATATTATACATGAGCAACATAACTAATCATGTTTAAAACAAATAAGGGGAAATGATAAATGTCTAAAATTTTTATTTCATGTGCACTTCCTTATGCAAATGGACCATGTCACTTAGGCCATATCCGTTCAACTTATTTGCCTGCAGATATTTATGCAAGGTATAATAGGATGGCTGGAAATGATGTATTACTGGTCTGTGCAACAGACGAGCATGGAACTCCAATTGCAGTAAAGGCAGATAAAGAAAACAAGAAACCGATTGAAATTTCAAAAAGATATCATGATATGATTGTTAAAGATGTAGAATCAATGAACATATCACTTGATAACTTTACAAGAACTACAGATGAAGCTCACTACGAAATTGCCAAAAACTTCTTTAAGGAGTTATATGACAATGATTTAATTTATAGGGAGGATATCCAACAGCTATACTGTCCGAACTGTAACAAATTCCTTCCTGACAGATATGTAGAAGGATTATGTCCTGCATGTGGCTCCGAAGCAAGAGGTGACCACTGTGAAAAGTGCGGTAAAGCACTTGATTCAACAGAACTTGATGAACCTCACTGCATTACCTGCGGAACCACTCCTATAATCAAGGACACCTTCCAGTATGCATTTAAATTATCCGAATTTGAAGATGACTTGAAGGATTACATCAACAATAACGAAAACTTGCCTGCAAACGTTAAGAACTATGCATCCAATTGGCTTAATGAAGGACTGAACGATTGGATTTTAACAAGAGATATGGATTGGGGTATTCCTGTACCTCTTGAAGAGGCCAAAGGCAAAGTATTATACGTTTGGATTGAAGCGTTTCTGGGATATATCTCATCAGCTTCACAATGGTCAGCAAAATCCGGAAAAAAATGGGAAGAGTATTGGAACGATTTTGTTGTTCACTTCATTGGTAAGGACATTATTTACCACCATTCAATTTTCTGGCCGGGACTTTTAAAGGCATATGGCTGCAAATTGCCTGACATGATTTATGCCGGTGAATTCCTGTCTTTGGAAGGAGAAAAGATGTCTACCAGTAAAAACTGGGTAATTTGGATTGCTGATTTTGTAAAAGATTATGATCCGGATTTATTAAGATATTTCCTGACAATCAATGCTCCTTTAAACAAGGATTCAGACTTTTCATGGGATGATTTCCAAAAAAGGAATAATGATGAGCTTGCTGATGTAATTGGAAACTTCCTACATAGAACATTTACATTTACCCGTAAATTTTTTGACAATGAGATTCCTGAATATGCAAATCCTTCACCGGAAGACGAGGAATTCAAAAAGGCTATTGAAGGGTTACCTCAAAAAGTCGGAGAATATATATCAGAGTTTGAATTCAGGGAAGGTTTGCTTGAAATATTCAAGGTTGCTAAAAAAGGAAATAAATATTTCAACGATTCAGAACCTTGGAAAGCGGTTAAGGAAGACAAGCAAAAGGCAGCAAACTGCTTATATTTATCAAATCAATTAGCAAAAGCATTGGCCTACACACTAAAACCATATATACCTACAAAAGCTGATGCAATAGCAAAAATATTAAATATTGGAGAATTGTCCGATTGGGAAGATGCAAGCGTATTCTTACCTTCAGGACACAAGATAAATAAGGCTAAACCTTTATTTAAAAAGATTGAAGATGAAGAAATTGAAGCTCAAAAGGCAAAACTTCAAGAAAACTTAAAAGAAAAAGAGGATGAAAGCATGAGTGATTTAATTAGCATAGACCAATTTGATGAAATTGTAATAAAAATTGGTGAAGTAAAAGAAGCAGAAAAAATTGAAAAATCAGATAAATTATTGAAATTACAGATTGACATAGGTGAAGAAAAACCTCGCCAGATCGTTTCAGGCATTGCAAATTACTACTCTCCAGAAGAGCTGATTGGTAAAAAAGTATGCGTGCTTGCAAACTTAAAACCTGCAAAATTATTCGGAACCTTATCTGAAGGTATGATTTTAGCAACAGGCGAATCCGTTGCACTGTTATCTCCTGATGAAAATGGAAAAGTCGGCGAAAGAATTCAATAAACATTAGATTAAAATGCAAGAGTCTGTCCTAGTAAATAAAGCGGAAAGCTACTTGAAAGCTATTTCAAATGATTCAATTTGCATAGACAATATTGAAGATTTTGAAAATTTCAAAAGTCTTTATTTTAAGTTAGATGACAGATTAGACAAATTGCAACGCCTTAAAGATGATATGGATGCGCAAGGATACACTACTCCTTTCACATCCTTAAATAAATATGGAACCAAAGCGGTATCTGAAGTCTCTATCGAAGAAGTTGGTGAAAACAGTCGCCATAACCAAATATTCAGGCAAAAAGCCAATGCGAAGAAAAATATTTTAGATAGAGTCAAATCCGCCATTGACTCACATAAAATTGCAATTGGCAATCTTAATCAATTCGGATATGTCAAATGCAATTCTTGTTATAAAAAGTATTCTATTGATGAGTACAAGCAATTAGACGCAAAATGCAGTTGCGGAAGTAAAGGATTCGCCTTTAAAATAAGACGTGAAGCAACTCATAGAATAGAAATTATCCCCTATCTGCCATTATCTGGAGAATATATGGTTTTGAGAAGTGAACTAAACAGTTATGGTAGAGATTC
The DNA here is from genome assembly GCF_045586545.1 of Methanobrevibacter sp. Classification (GTDB taxonomy): domain Archaea; phylum Methanobacteriota; class Methanobacteria; order Methanobacteriales; family Methanobacteriaceae; genus Methanocatella. The sequence continues at coordinate 3,436 of NZ_JAZNAN010000019.1, read as the reverse complement.
ACTTAAAAAAGTTTTAAACATACTTAAACAAGAACGTAAAGGTGTTGTAAAAACTATTTCTCTTGTCATTCGTTTTAGAGATAAAAACAAACGTTTCGTTAGGAAAAACATTACTCTGGACTCTGAATATGTCAACAATTACGAAGAAGAGGTAAGAAGAAGATATGGTCGAAATGTAAGGATTGAAGCCTTAAGATTTTATAGAACAAAACCGGCCATTATTGATGATAAGCATGCAAGAACCGCACTGGCAATTGCTTATGTAAAATATTCTGAAGAGATTATCGATGAAATTAAGGATGACATATTAAAAAGAAGATTGACAGACTTTAAGAGAATTAATAAATATTATGAAATTATTGCCGAATATGAAAATCAGACTCCCGATTTCATTGACAAGTATGATTTTGATGCTATTGAATCCTGGAGAAAGGCCCAAATTGAGGATAACTTTAAAAAATTAGGTTATCTGGATAAATATGGCAATATGAAAAGGTCTCTTAATAGAGATTTAAAGATAAGAAACAACATTTACAAAAATGTTTTGGTGAATATTGCATCCACATTAATCGTATGGGACATCTTTAGATATTACATGACAACTTCCAGCAATTCACGCAGAATCGACAACGGACCATTTCCATATATAAGAGGAGAATTGGATAGGGAACAAAGGAAAGTGTTCCAAACAACCTATGACAATGTTATTGAAATATTGAATGATTTTACAGATATCAAAATCATTCCCGTGCCCGAAATGGATTTGTTATTGTATGAAAAATTCAAGTTTGAAAAGCAAATCAGAAGTTCCAATATCAAGTTCAATAACGTAGCATTGGGAGCAGCTTTGATTCATGAAAATTCTGATGTTTCCCTTGAAAGCATCAGCAATGCATTCAATATTAATGAATCCAGGATTAAAAAAGAAATCAAGAATATTGAAAACATCAGAAATCCGAAAAGCGATAAATCCAAGAAATTTCTGGATTTGATTAAAAAATAGTGATTATATGGATGAAGAGGTAACAACAATTCATATAACAAAAACATTAACGTCTGCCGTTATTGTGGAGTTGATTGAACAATATCCCAATCTGGCTGAAATAACCTGTTCTCCGAGTGTCTATAATAGAACTTCTTCTCGATATATTGATGCTTTAGACCAGCTGGACATCAAAGTAAAAAAGAAATATAAATGGGGAGCTAAATCCAAAACAAATGGAGCAGAGTTTGAAGTTTTAAAGCTGTCCAATGAAGGTTTAAAACCCCGCGAAATTGCCGAGAGATTAGGCATTACCATTAATAGGGTTTATTATTTGCTTAAGAAAAGTGAAGCTGATTTCGACAATAGAATCAGAAAACATAATCATGAGGAAGTCAAACGTCTTAAAGATGAAGAGTCATTATCGGCTAAAGAAATATCTCAGGTTTTAGATATTCCACTTAGAACTGTTTATTATATCCTAAACAAAAAATAATTACTTTTTTTAATAATGAGTATTAAATAATTAACCATGATAATATTACCACAACTTCCTTTGTATGCAATAGCTATAATCTGTGGTTTGCTATCCTTTTTAGTAACAAGATTAACTATGCCCAAAATGATTAAAAGACTAGAAGATGCAGATATTGTTGGAAAAGACATTCACAAATCCTGGAGACCAGTCGTTGCTGAGATGGGCGGATTTGGCATACTCTTCGGTTTTACAATAGGAATGTTTTCCGGAATCTACATGCACGATATTCTGGCATTCCCGTTAGTAGTCGTTTTGGTTGTCATATTGCTTGTGGGCATAATCGGTATTGTCGATGATTTGCTTGCACTAACTTCAAAGGAAAAATTCTTTTTACTGTTTTTAGCGGGGCTTCCGTTGATTTGGGCAGCACCGCCTAATGTGGGATTATTATATTTAATTTCAATACCAATAGCATTATCAATCGGATCTAACTTAACAAACATGCTGGCGGGTTTGAACGGAATCGAATCCGGTTTGGGAGTCATTTCAATGGCATCCCTGACTATTGCATGTATAATTCTTGGAAAATATGACGTAACAATCATTTCAATGAGTATGCTTGGAGCACTTGTTGCATTCCTATATTATAATAGGTATCCGGCAAAGATTTTCCCAGGAGACACTGGTACATTGATTATAGGTGCGGCTATTGTATGCATTGCATTTATTGGTCGTGTAAAATTAATCGCTTTTATCGTAATGATGCCGAACATTATTGACGCCGCCTTGAAGTTCTATTCAGCTGGTGTGATGAACCGTTCACAGCAAAAGCCGACACAATTGAATGATGAAGGAAAATTGGTTCGTCCGGAGACTGGTTTTAAATCATTAATCAGATTGACATTGAGAAAACCGATAGCTGAAAAGGATGCCGTTAAGATAATTTGGGGTATCGGTTTATTGTTTGGAGTTCTTGGTATTATTGTTGCATTGATAATGCCTGGCATGCTTGAAAACCAAACATTAATGAACTTTTTACAGATTAAGGAAATGTTCTATCATATATAGGTGAGATGATGAGGCCTTATGTAATATTGAATGCAGCCATGACATTGGATGGAAAAATTGCAACTGCAACTGGCAGTTCTAACATTTCAGGAAAAAAGGACCTGGAAAGGGTACATGAGATTAGAAAGGAATGCGATGCGATAATGGTTGGAATCGGAACAGTGCTTGCAGACGATCCGAGACTGACAGTCCACAAAATTGACGCAAAACCTGAAGACAATCCTGTACGTGTTGTAGTAGACAGCAAATGCAGGACTCCGATTGATGCCAGAATTACTAATTCCGATGCTAAAACAATAATTGCCGTAGCAAATGAATATAAGGACGAGGTAATGGCATCTGAGAAATACGAAACATTCAAAAATCGGGGAGTCAAGTTCTTTTTTTCAGGAGACAGTCATGTTGACCTTGTGGCATTGATGAGCTATCTGCATGAAGAAGGAATTGAAAAGCTGATGCTTGAAGGAGGAGCCACCTTAAACTTTTCAATGATTAAGGCAGGTCTAATTGATGAAATCAGCATTTGTGTAGCTCCAATGATTGTAGGAGGAGCCAATGCAAAGACTTTCTTTGATGGTGAAGGCTTTGACACTATGGATGAAGCAGTTAGATTGGAGTTAATTGATTCATTTACATTAGATAAGGATTTGATTTTAAAATATAAAGTTTTAAAATAGTTATTTTTTAATTTAGACAAAAAGTTGTCTGAACATGTAAAATTGCAGTAAAATACAACAAAAATTATTTAAATCAGTTGCAATATATCTTTTAAACACTGAAACGCCATTGTTTAGGAGATAAAAAAATGTATATTAATATTAGTAATAAATCAGTATTGGATTTAAATAATCTTTTAACAGATTTAAAAGAACTTTTGGAAAGATTTTCACTAAAATTTCAGCAATATA
>NZ_JAZNAN010000018.1:0-5727 GCF_045586545.1 Methanobrevibacter sp. | reverse complement strand
CTATCACGATTAATGGAAATACATAAGCCACTTCCCATTCAAAATCTTTACTGAAAGCCGCTTCTTGAACAGGCTTTTCTAATGCTTCTGAAAGCATATTATAGAGAACGGAAGAAATGACTGAACCAATGATTGTTCCTGCAACTCCTAAAACGGAGGTTAATAATGCAACAAATGCAGATATGCAACCAACCAATATTATTTTCGGATAATTCACAAATATTCCCCTTAATCGATTTAATTAAAAACAAACATACAAATGGATAATCTATTTTTATAAGTTAAGATATTTAAAACTGACCTAAATCTATATGAAATTCTTAAAAAATAATAAATTTAAAAAATCAGAAAAAGCCTTAGGGGGGATTCGAACCCCCGACTTCCACCTTACCAAGGTGGCGCTCTACCGGCTGGGCCACTAAGGCAAAATTATCGAGAATAAAAGAAAAATATAAACAGAATAGTGCAGGGGAAGGGATTCGAACCCTCGAAGGCCTACACCAGAGGATCTTAAGTCCTCCCCCTTTGGCCGCTCGGGCACCCCTGCATACAGTATAAATGTTTGTTTTTATAATATATAAATTGTAATATTAATAATTTTTAATATTTAGAGGTATTATTTATGAACGTAATGATTTTAGCAATTGTATTTATAATTTACATATTTGCTTTGGTTTTTGTAGGTTATTATGCATACAAAAAAACTAATTCCTCTGAAGACTTTATGATTGCTGGTAAGGACACACACCCATTCATTATGGCAATGAGTTATGGTGCTACCTTTATTTCGACAGCAGCTATTGTCGGATTTGGAGGAGTTGCTAGTGAATATGGGATGAGTGTTTTATGGTTAGCATTCTTGAATATTATAATAGGCGTATTTATCGCATTCGTATTTTTAGGTAAAAGAACTCGTAGAATGGGACATTCTCTTGAATCTTTAACTTTTCCTGAGTTTTTAGGAAAACGTTTTGACTCTAAGTTCATTCATTATTTCTCAGGTTTAGTAATTTTCTGTGCAATGCCCCTTTATGCAGCAGTAGTGTTAATCGGTGCTGCAAGATTTTTAGAATCATCATTATTAATTGATTTCAGTATTGCTTTACTTATTTTATCAATTATTATTACATTCTATGTGTTGTTCGGAGGAATCCGTGGTGTAATGTATACTGATGCACTTCAAGGAACAATCATGGTTGTAGCTATGATATTCTTGCTTGTATTCGTATATTGGTTACTTGGAGGAATCGACACTGCAAATACTGCATTAACAAATATGGTTAATTTATATCCTGCCGATGCTCTTGCCACAGGAGGTACGGGCTGGACGGCCTTCCCAGAGTTTGGAACTCCATTCTGGTGGTCACTTGTATCATCCACACTCATTGGTGTAGGTATCGGGGTACTCGCACAACCTTCATTGATTGTAAGATTCATGACAGTTAAATCAGATAAAGAATTGAACAGGTCTGTTTTGATTGGAGGTATTTTCATTGCAATCATGCCAACAACCGCATATATCGTAGGATCACTTTCAAACGTATATTTCTATGATAAGTTAGGCAAAATTGCGGTTGATGTGGTTGGAGGAAACATTGATAAGGTTATTCCGACATTCATTACAATGGCATTACCTGAATGGTTTGTATACATCTTCCTGCTGTCCTTGATTGCAGCTGCAATGTCAACAATATCTTCACAATTGCACACACAGGGAACTGCATTCGGTGTGGATATCTACGGAACAATAAGAGAAAAATCCAAACAAAGGTTAGATCAAGTAAGCATTTCACGGGTAGGTATCTTGATAGCTATCATCTTGGCATTGGTCATGGCTTATTCACTTCCGGGAAGTGTAGTTGCACTTGGAACAAGCTTGTTCTTTGAAATTTGTGCAGCAGCATTCCTGCCAGTATTTTTAGGTGCACTTTACTGGAAAGGAATTACAAGGCCTGGAGCTATTGCAGGAATCGTATCCGGAACACTTGTAAGTTTATTCTGGATGGTTTTTGTATTTGCAAAAACCGCAACAGGTCTGGGAATATGTCAATTCATATTTGGTGTAGAAACATTATTGCCTGCAGCACCATGGCCGTTTATTGATGTAATGCTGATTGCAGTGCCAATCTCTGCAGTATTTACCATAGTTGTAAGTTTACTTACAAAACCTCCAGCTCAAGAGGTTATTGATAAAGCATTTGAAAACATAGACAAAAAAGGAAGTGAAGCATAATGATGGTTTTAGGAATAGAAGACCCAATGATTTGGGGAGTATATGTTGGAATTATCTTATCTACACTTTTATGTGTTGTTTATGGTATTATGAACTGGAATAAAGGAGATTAAATCTCCTTGATTTTTCTTTTTTTACAAACTTTTTTATAATTTATTTTTCAAACTTATTTTCATGAAGGAATTATTTGATAATTTTGGAAGAATCCAAAAAAATGACCCGGAATTTCATGAAATATTTAAAAACTTCGCCTATGGTGAAGTCTTTGAATACTCTAAACTATCAGAGAAGGAATCTATTTTAGTAACATTAGCTTCATTAATCGCTTGCCAATCCCCTAAAGCTTTTAAAAAGATTTTGTCATCTGCTTTGGATATGGATATAACTCCTGAAGAGGTTAAGGAATTGCTCTATCAGTCTGTTCCGTATGTTGGTTTTGCCCGTGCACACAACTTCTTTGGTGTTGTAATTAAGGTATTTGAGAAAAAGGGAATTGAAATGCCTTTGCCTTCAAGATCCAATACTGCCTCAGAAAATAGACATGAGAAAGGCCGTGAACTTCAGGACAGATACTTTGGAAGTGAAATGATTCAAATGATGAATGATTCTACTCCCGAAGGCCAACAGCATTTCAACAGATTTTTGGAGGGTTTTTGTTTCGGTGACTTTTACACCCGCGATGGTTTGGATGATTCACAAAGGGAATTAATCACTTTTGTATTCATTGCATCCCTGGGAGGATGCGAAAATCAGCTAAGAGGTCATACTCAGGGCAATTTAAATGTAGGTAATGATAAGGAAAAATTAATTTCTGCAATAACAGTTATAATGCCTTATATTGGTTTTCCAAGAACCCTTAATGCATTGGCGATTGTTAATGAGATTTGTGGTTAAAAAAAAGAATATTAATGTTTTAAAACATTAATATTTAAATTCATAGGATTCTTCGATAGCAAACATGTTTCTAAATTCAGCTGTTGCATCGCCAAGGTAGAATACACCCATTTCCCAGTTGTTTGCTTTGTAAGCTTCAGCTATTTCAGGCATGAGTTCAAATGCTTTTTCAACAACAGCTTCATTTTTAGATAAGTCTGCAACGCCATAATATCTTAAGAAGTGTTCTCCATCCCATGCTGCAATTTCAACATTTGGATTGGCTTCTAATTGTTTATAAACGTCTTTGTGAGTTCCAACACCAAAGTAAATTTTGTCTTCAAACAATAGGTGGAAACCTAACGGTCTTACTTTTGGTTTGTCGCCATTTACTGTTGCAAGGTAAAATACTTGTGCTTTTGTTAGTAATTCATCTACTTTTTGAATATCTGACATCATATCACCTTTAATATTATTGTATATTTTGTGTTATATATAATATCAATGATTATTCATATTTTCTTCGTATGATAATAAAATATTGTATATTCGTGTTTTTTAGTTATTTTTATTTATTTTTTAATTTTACTTTGATTTAATCAATTTAATCTTTAACGATATGATAGTAATTATTAATTTTACATAACATGTCTTTATATAGGATGTCTAGAAAATATAACAATGGTGAATATTATTTCACAACGAAATTATTGAAATTTTCTAAGACTTGCGAAGGAAAAACCAAAAAAATTTTTAAAAAAGTCATTATTCGATATGTAAATATTTATATATCATTATAAATAATCTATTATTACTATTCAGTACAATTAAATCGTAATTAAAGATTGTGAAAGCTATGAGTAAAAATATATGATGTTATCCATCTGATTAAAATTATTTTCAATTGCAATAATTTTATTTTCCATATTTTTACAAGCGATGTAATAAGGATTTATAAACCTGGTTAGAATGTAGGAAATTTATTTGCATTGCCTTTTTGAAATCTTTGATTATTATAGGATGTCTGATAGTGTTTTGTTTAATTTAGTTAAAGAGGAGAAACAATGAAATCTAATAGAATGTTAATTGTTGCTGTTATCGCAATAGCAGTAGTAGTTCTTGGCGTAGGTTCATGTTCCGCCGGTTTATTTGATATTTTCGGTGGTGATGATACTACTAATGACACTAGCTTAGATGGACAAGAAATTAATTTGGCTGCTGCAGCTAGTTTGAAGAATGTTTATGATGAAAAGTTAATTCCTATGTTTGAAGAAAAATATCCTGGTGTAAAAGTTACTCCAACTTATGCTTCAAGTGGGGATTTACAAACTCAAATTGAAAACGGTTTGGATGCAGATGTATTCATGTCTGCTGCTAATAAACAGATGGATGCTTTAGTTGAAGAAGATTTAGTCGACAATGATACTAATGTTCAATTCTTAGAAAATAAAGTTGTTTTAATTGTACCCGCTGATTCAGATTCCAATATATCTTCATTTGAAGATTTAAAAGATGTTGAAGGTAACATTGCTATTGGTGATCCTGAATCCGTACCTGCAGGACAATACGCTCAAGAAGTATTAAACAACACTGGCATTTGGGATGCAGTTGAACCTAAATTATCCTTAGGTACTGATGTAACTGCAGTATTAAACCAAGTAGCTCAAGGATCTGCTGATTGTGGTATTGTATATGCTACTGATGCAAAATCTACTGATGATGTAAAGGTAGTCTGTGAAGCTCCTGAAGATGCTTTAAAAACTCCTGTCATTTATCCTGTAGCTGTACTTAAAAATTCAGATAATCCTGATGCTGCAAACAAATTCTTAGAGTTCTTACAAACTCAAGAAGCTAAAGATATATTTGAAGAATTTGGATTCACTATCCACGAATAGATTTAGCATGAATTATTCATTTGAATAATTAATTTTATTCATTTGAATAATTAATATTTTTTAAGGTGATATGGACATGACTGATTGGTCCCCTATTTTCATTTCAATGAAAACTGCAAGTTTATCAATCTTTATAACCTTTTTTGTAGGTTTGATTGTAGCTTGGGGCCTGGTTAAGATTAAAAATGACTCATTGAAAATAGTGCTTGACGGTATTTTCACATTGCCTATAGTGCTTCCCCCTACTGTAGTGGGATTCTTTTTGCTCTATATTTTTGGGGTCAGAGGACCAATCGGCAGATTTTTCATAGACTTCTTCACAGTCAAAATTGCTTTTTCATGGCATGCGACTGTCATTGCTGCGGTTGTCATGTCTTTTCCTTTAATGTATCGTTCCGCCAGAGGAGCATTCGAACAGGTTGATTCTAATTTACTGGATGCAGGCCGTACATTAGGCATGTCTGAGTGGAACATCTTCTGGAAAGTTTTATTTGCAAATGCATTGCCGGGAATTATCAGTGGAGGAATTCTTGCTTACGCTCGTGGTTTAGGTGAATTCGGTGCTACCGCAATGCTTGCAGGAAATATTGCTGGACAAACAAGAACTCTCCCTATGGCAGTTTACTCTGAAGTGGCTGCAGGAAATATGGGAGAAGCTTTTAATTATGTAATATTCATTGTTATCATAGCATTTATAGCTATTTTTATCATGGATTATGTTTCTTT
>NZ_JAZNAN010000017.1:0-4607 GCF_045586545.1 Methanobrevibacter sp. | reverse complement strand
TAATCATTAATATTAAGTTTTTTATTCATTGACTTAGTATAACTTATTTTATGATTTTATTAAGCGTAAAATGTTTATATTTTTTAAAATTAAGTCTTTTTTTAAGGAATTGATTTGGCCTTTTTAGGTAGGTGTTTATATTTTGTATAGTTTTTTCAGTATATTGACTTCATTTCTAAGTCTTATTATATAATATTTAAAATATGATGAAATCAAAATAGTTTAATATGAAAATGGAAAACTTGATGGAAACCAATAGGCTGGAAGCTTTTTATGATGCGATAATTGCAATTATTGTAACAGTTTTGGTTTTGGAATTGCCACAGCCTGAAACCGCTACCATTGCAGGAATTTTAGCTTTGAAAGTTTCATATTTCACTTATCTTGTCAGTTTCCTTGTTTGTGCCAATCTCTGGCAATATCACCACTTGATATATGCTCATGTGAAAAAAATTGATTCTAAAATTATTTGGTTGAATATTCTTTTAATGTTTGTAATATCTCTGATTCCTTATTTGACAATTTTTGTTGGTAATAATCCGAATTCTCTTTTAAGCGAATCCTTATATGGTTTGGATTTTATTTTGGTGGATATTATTCTATTTATTATGAGCAGATATCTTATAAAAATAAATGAGGATAGCGAATATTTGTCTGAAGTTTTGGATTTGAAAAATGCAATAATTATTCCATTCATTTTCCTAATTATAGGATTCATTATAGGTTTTTTAGGCTATCCTATTGCAATCAGCATTGTCTGTTTGATTACAATCGTAAGGTCAATATTATATTCAATTAAATAGGTCAATATCTTCCTGTATTTAATTTGAGTATGATATTTCTTTTTTTGGCGAATTCATATAATTCATGTTTTATATAATCTGATCTTTCCTTTAAATCCATATCTTTTGTTGATTCATCGCAGTCTTTTAATATCTGTTTTAAGTCATCAACTTCAAGCAGATTTACCGCCAGGCAGAAGAAGATATGTCTGTTGGCAATATTATACCTGTTTAAAATATGGTTTATGATTTCCTTTTTTTCAAGCTGTTCTTTGTGATAGTTTTCGATTCCTATAGTTTTTGCTTTTTGCAAATCCTTTTTCTGATTCCTGTGTGTGATTAGTGAATCGTGTAATTCAATTCCATCATATTTGTCACAGAGATATTCCTCACATTCGAAGCAGTAGTCTATATTTCCATGTTCAATGCTGCATGGTGCTATTGTGCAGGTCAGATAACAGGTACTGCCTTCACGACATCCTGCGCATCTTTTTTCAATAAACATTGGGCATAAACTGCAGTTAAGTCCGCACAATGATAGCAGCAGATCAGTCCGTTTAAATTTTTTATTTATCATAATGAACTTTTATTTCTCCTTATTTGTGCCATCCTTTCGAAATCACCATTCAATTTCATTGCTTAAAACATCAATGATTTGACTTTTTCTTTCAAGAAAATGAGGGCCTGACAAACTGGCAAATACCGTATGATGAGTAATGAATGAACAGTCACAGGTTAAATGTTCAACGAAAGTTTTAAGTTCAATTAACATTTCCTTTTTCCGACAATGGTGTGAATTCACCCATTTGCGCTTCTTTTAAAAGAGGAGTTCCTGGAAATAGTGTCAGACCTCCCGTTCCAACAAGCATGGGTCTACACTGACTGAATATTTCTGCAGAATTTACTGCATGCTCGTGGCTATGTTCACGACCTGAAACTCCATTTAAAAAACTCATCCAAAAGTCTATTCCGGCATCAGTCAATTTTTGGCATTGTTCTATAATGTCTTTTGAAGTATAACCTTTGTTTATTCTTTTTAATGTCCAGTCATCTCCGCTTTCCACACCAAGAGAAATTTCTCTTAAACCCAATTCTTTCAGACTTTCAAGTTCCTCAACAGTTTTGTTGCGCAAATCAGAAACCCTTGTTTGAGTATAGATATATTCTATTTCCGGAAGATATTCATTGATTTTTTCAAGAATAGGGCGAAACTTGTTGTAAGTCATAACCAAGGGGTTGGCTGAAAGCAGCTGGATTGTTTTTGCATCTGAAGCAATACTTGCCAGTTCCTGCAAATCTTTTTCAATTATATTCATTGGATGTGGTTTGAATTTGACATCCTTATACATTGTGCAGAATTTGCATCTGTTGTGTGTGCATCCCTGAGTTACCTGCAGCAGCGGAAAAGTCGGCCAATAGGGATTTCTATATACTGGATCGGTAAAATGCATCTTAAATCACATTTAATATTTTTCCATGAATTTTTTAACTGCCTCTGCCACCTCATGAGGCATTTCACTTAAAATCGCATGTGTTGTGCCTGGAAAATTATTTTCCAATACAAAAACATCACAGACATTGTCTTTAATACAGTCAACAGCTTCCATAGAATACAATGGGGTTTCCGGCATGATGTACAAAAACGGAACGTTTATCTTTTTCATTGTCTTTCTCTGGTCGGTTCTGAAAAGTGAAAACCATAAACTTGCCATTGTCAGAGGATCAAATCCTTCGTCGCATAATGCAATCATTGCATCTTCAAATTCTTCTGGAGTGTTTTTTAAAGAAGGATTCATCATGTTTTTTGTAATGTACCATCTGGCATATCCTACATCATCAAATATTCTGTCCAGATCCTGCATGAAATCTTCATCACTCCATTTTCCCTGTGCAATTCCACCTTTCCATCCGTCATTTCGCATATAAGGTGACATGTCGGCTGCAATGATTCTTTTGATTTGTTCACATCCATACTGTTCAACATAATTATAGATTGTAGCTGCACCCATTGAATGGCCTATTAAAGTAACATCATTTAGATTTAGGGATTCCATGATTTCATTTAAATCCTGTGCTAATCTTTTAACATTCATATGTACTGTTGATTTGTCTGAAGATTCATGACCTCTCTGATCATAAAAAACAATTCTATAATCATCTTTAAACTCATTGTAAAAAGTCTTGTTTTTAAGATGAGAAGAGTTCAGGCCATGTGCAAATAATATTGTTTCACCTTCACCATGGGCTTCATAATATATTTTGATTCCATCACTCATTGTTAAAAAAGGCATGTTCATTTCCCTTATTATTAAATATTATATTTCCTGTTAATTCTGATTACATTTTCATGACTGAAGTCACCGCAGGTCAGTTCACTGAAATTCCCCATGATTTTAGCTCTGTTTTTTGCAACACTTTCGGGTGTTTGCTTTGATTTTTCCTTAATGGATTTGAGTTCTTCTGATGTATAGTCACAGCAGTATCCTGCTGAACATGGCTGCATCTGCCAGGATTTTTCAAGAGCTCCCACATCATATGCATCAAAACCGCACTGGTCAATCAAATCCATTACAATCTTTTTATGTATTTCATCATCACCTGCCACCTGCATTGCCAGTCTGCCTTCTGTTCCTTTTTCACATCCCAGTTCTGATAAGGAATATGCCAATAGAGTATTGAAGGCTTTAATGACTGGTTTTTTGATTTTATTTGAAAGCCAGATGCTTTCTGTTTCACCATTTCCAAGCCCTTCTATTTTTGAATCTCTCATTTCAGGATAATAATTTCCTGTGTCAACTATTACTGTATCTTCAGGCAATTTTTCAAATAAACTTTCGGGCAAAGTATTTAAAGCATCATATGGAATGGAAATAATCAGTATTTCAATATCCTGCGAAATTTCATTCAAATCTGAAGGAATTGCACCAATTTCATCTGCAAATTCTTTGATGGAATCTCTTCCTCTTGAATTTACTACTTTTACATAATGTCCCATTTTTGTGAGTTTTCGAGCAATTGTTCCACCTATTGCCCCAACTCCAACAATGCCTATTTTCATGTTTTCACCTTCAACAATATGACTAAAGAGTCTTTAGTCTTTAATAATATTATTATGTCAAACTATATATAATCTTTTTTATAAAGATAAACTCATGGAAAAACTTAACAGGGATGAATACATCCCAATAATTCTCTATATTGATTATATCAACATTGAATACCATAAATTTTTGAATGAAAAATTTGAAGGCATCACACCCCGTGATTCCACTTATTTAATTAATATTTATTATAATCCCAATTTATCACAAAGAGAACTGTCTGATATATTAATTGTCTCAGAAGCCAATGCAGGTCAAATTATCAGGCGTCTTGAGAAAAATAACCTTGTCAGAAGAGATTATGATGAAAAAAACAAAAGCAGAAGAATAATTAATCTTACAAATAAAGGCCAGTCATTTGTATTGTCTCTTCTTGATGCTTCACGAAAATGGGAAGCAAAATTCTTTGATAACTACAGTAAAGAAGATGAAATAAAATTCAGAGAAATGATTTCAGATTATTATAAAACAAGCACAAACGATTGTTAAAAATTTAAAATCATTTGATTAATCTTATTTTACTTGAAATAGATTCTTAACTCAATACTTAAAGATAAACTAATGTTATATGCAAACCCAAATGCAAAATACTTGTTACAACTTCCACAGGTTAATCATAGCTTAAATATCCCAAACTATAAATTTAATTAATAAAATAAGTGATAAAATTCTTGTAATATGTGATGAAAATAAAAGAATAAAAAATATATATGCTTCTTTGCTG
>NZ_JAZNAN010000016.1:0-10728 GCF_045586545.1 Methanobrevibacter sp. | reverse complement strand
TTATTATATATTAAGTCCATAAATTAATTGTTTATTTAAATATTGGAAGTGAAAAGAAAATGATAATTAGAGCACCTTCTAGAATACATATGTCCCTCATTGACTTGAATGGGTCATATAGAAGAGTCGATGGTGGAATCGGTTTAGCATTGGCTAATCCGCAATTCGTTTTGGAATCCGAGCAAATTGAAAGTGGAATAGAACTTGAATTTGCCGATACAGTAACAGATGAAGAAGCTATTTTGGAATGTAAGGAAAAAATTCCTAAAGCAGCTCAAAAAACTATAGACCATTTCGGTATTGATGCTGGTTTCAAATTTATTGTACATCAGACTTACCCTCCACATTCCGGTTTTGGAAGCGGAACACAAATAGCCGTTTCAACTGCTCACTTGATTACAGAAACAATGGGCATTGAAGCAGAAAGCCGTGAATTGAGTACAATTGTTGGAAGAGGAGGAACTTCTGGAATCGGTACATACACTCATGATTTAGGAGGATTTATTCTGGACGGAGGTCACAGTAAGGAAGAAAAACCTTTATTCTTGCCTTCAGGTGCTTCAAAAGCAAAACCTGCAACATTGATTGCAAGATTTGACTTCCCGGAAGAGTGGGATATACTGATTGCCATTCCACATATTGAAAAGCATATGGAAGGATCCGATGAAGTGGATGTTTTCCAGACCTACTGTCCTATCCCAAAAGAGGAAGTAGAACAAGTATCTCACCTGATTTTAATGAATCTTGTTCCATTCATGCTTGAAAGGGATATTAAAAACTTCGGATGGGCAGTCAGCGAACTTCAAAAAGTCGGATTCAATAAATTGGAACATTCACTTGATGCAAGCTACTTGCCAACCATGCAGGCTATTGAAGAGGCCGGAGCATATGGTGTAGGTATCTCATCATTCGGACCTGTTCTCTATACTGTTTTCGATGAATCAAATGCAGACATTGTAGAAAAAACCAAGGAAATCATTGGTGATAAGGGTACTGTATTTGTTACAAAAGCGCAAAATCACGGATATGTTATTGAAAAATAACATTTTCTTTTTTTATTTTTTTTGGTGTTTTTTTTAAATGGAAATTTGTAGTGTAATGCTCTATTTTCATGTAATTGAATTATATTAATTTTAGAAATATCATTCATTATTTTAAAGAATTGAAGTAACTATTTTTAAGTAGTTTGGCCATATAATTTAATAGAACTCATTGATTGTGATATTATGGAGAAATCTAATTCTAAAAACAAAACTTCCATTGATTTAAAAACTAACAATAATATACTGCTTGGAAAGAACATGACCATTTCCGGTTATTTGGCTGATGAAGAAGGTAACACTTTAGTAAATAAAGGAATTACTGTTTACATTGATGATGTTTTTGTAAAAACTTTAATAACAAATGGAAAGGGATTTTTTAAAGATTTTTTAGTTGCCAAATTCCCTGGAAAACGAGAAATCAATTGTATATATGAGGGAGATTGGGAATATGAAAAATGTTCTTCTAAAACAATAATTAACATTATTGGAGATAATGACGACGAATCAAATGATGGTGATAGGGAGGCTGTTGATATAGGCAGTCAACTTGAGAAAATAGCTAATCTATATCAGAAGGGATTGTTAAGTGATGATGAGTTTAGATTGGCAAAAGAAAAAATAATTAAAGGATAGAATTGAATTCAGTATTCAATTTCTATCAGTTTATCCTTGTTTTTCATTTCATGTCTTTTTTCGGATAGTATTTCCATTCCAGCGAATACGACACCGGTCAGTACAAATGTTAAGTGGATGATGATTCTCCAGAATTCCACATTTGGATCAAAAGACATTTTTAAGAAGTCTTGCAGTAATTCGATAATGGAAATAGCTACTACTGAACCAATTATTTTAAGTTTCAGACCTGAAAAATCTAATTGGCCCATCCATGATGGGCGGTCTCTGTGATTTTCGGCGATATCTATTTTTGAAACGAAATTTTCATATCCGGAAATTCCTACAATCAATACTAAATTGGCCACAAGTGTCAAATCAAGCAATTTTAAAACTTGTATAATCCATTCATTTTCGGTGAATGTGTACATGTGCATAATGAAGTATACCACATCGCCAACGAACTTAAATAAAATCAGCGCTAAAACCAAGATTAAAATAACATACATTGGGGATAAAATCCAGCGGCTTGCGAATAACAGCCTTTCCATCCTGTCTTCAAAGGTATGCCTTAAGTCTTTCTTTGAAATTTTTACCACCTTTTATCGATTATGTTTTTCCTAAGTTGTAAACCTCTTCGGATTTTACAATAACTACATTGTTTTCCTGCAATACTGAAATTAAATGGTCCAAATCATCAGCGTGAAGAAGTAGAATAGCCTTGTCTTTCTTTTCATGAGTAAATGCATAAAGATATTCTAAATCGATTTCATTATCCTTGATGACTTTTAAGACGGATGTAAGCCCGCCCGGTGCATCGTGCATTTCTACGCCGATAATGTCTGTAATCTTTACAAGGAAGTTGTTTTCCTCCAGCGATTTTTTTCCTTTTTCGGGATCGTCAACAACGAGCCTTAATATGCCGAATTCAGAAGTGTCAGCCATGCACATTGCCCTGATGTTGACATCAACTTTGGTTAGGACTTCCAGCGGTTTTGATAGGCTGCCCATTCTGTTCTGTAAAAAAATTGATAATTGTTTGATTTTCATGTTATCACCTTAATGTAAATTCCTCTCATCAATAACTCTTTTGGCTTTTCCTTCAAATCTTGGCAATGATTTTGGTTCAACCAATGTAACTTTAACACGTATGCCTGTTTCATTTTCTATTGATTTGCCGATTTTGTCCTGGATTGCAACCATTTCTTTAATGCCGTCAAAGAAGATGTCATAAGATGCTTCGACTTTAACTTCAATTTCATCAAGTGTTCCAGGTCTTGTAACTATAATCATATAATGAGGCTCTACATCACCAATCCTAAGCAATGCTTTTTCGATTTGTGATGGGAAAATAGCTACACCTTTAACTTTAATCATGTCATCGGATCTGCCTGTGATTCTGCTCATTCTTGCATGTGTTCTTCCACAGTCACATTTGTCATATGTAAGTTTGGTCAAGTCTTTTGTTCTGAATCTGATTACAGGCATTCCTTCCCTTTCCAGGTTGGTTAAAACCAGTTCTCCTGGTGTGTCTGCACCTAATGTTTTCCCGGTATTCGGGTCAATGATTTCGGGATAGTATATGTCCTCTGCAATGTGAAGGCCTTTTTGGGCAGAGCATTCTACACCAACACCAGGACCCATTAGTTCTGTCAAGCCATAAATGTTGAATGCTTTGCAGCCGAATAGCTCTTCTATTCTGTCTCTCATCTCTTCGGTCCATCCTTCCGCTCCAAATCCGATGGCTTTAATTCCTAAATCCTTTGGATCAATTCCGTCTTCAAGGGCAACTTCCCCCAAATGTATTCCGTATGATGGAGTAAAGATTAGTCCTGTTGTTCCAAAATCGCTCATGATTTCTATTTGCCTTCTGGTCTGGCCGGTTGAAATTGGAATGATTGCCGCACCGATTTTATGGGATCCGTAGTGCACTCCAAATCCTCCTGTAAACATTCCATATCCATGAGTGTTTTGAAGAATGTCATTTTCACCGATGCCCATCATGGTAAGTCCACGTGCAATTGTTTCCGCCCAGGTATCCAGGTCTTTTTGGGTATATCCGGATACGACAGGCTTTCCGGTGGTGCCTGATGATGAATGCAATTCTTTTATTTCAGATATGTCTACGGCAAAAAGCCCGAATGGATAACTTTCTCTTAAGTCATCTTTTGTAATGAATGGGAGCTTTTCAATATCTTTTAAAGTCTCAATATCTTCTGGGAAAACTTCTGCTTCTGTATATCTTTTATTGTAATAAGGAATCTTATCAAACGCTCTTTTTACAGTAGATTGAAGTTTCTTTAATTGCAGTTCCTCAAGGTCTTGCCTCGGCATGGTTTCAATTTCTTCATTCCAATACATGTTTAGCCTCATTTTTTTGTTAATGATATTATTATATATTTCAATAACCTTAAAAGTTACTCATAATATTTAAATGATTAAGTGCAATATATTATTGATGGAGTATTATTTGCATATCGTATTCTTAAAAAATTTATATACTTTGTCATAGTAATAATTAATTGTAAATTTTTAAATTTTATTTGATTATGGGGAATTTATATGGATATGATGAGTGTTTTATGGCAGGTGGGAATCTTTGCTTCAGTTCTTGTCTTCGGTATAAAGATAGGGCTGGCTTCAGGATTGGCCAATCTGCCAAAGAAATTGTTTGCCGCAATATGCATTGCTTATGGTGGGGGAGTAGTAGTTATTTCATATATTGCTTCTTTTTTCGCAGAGCCTTTGGTTCAGGCAATCTACAGTTATAATTCAATATTTTATATTATTATGGCATCAATTATGATTGTTGCGGGTCTATTCACTATTAGGGAATGGAAAATACATGACAGGAACACTTCAACTGCGACTTCACTGGCGATTATTGCGCCTTGTCCATGCTGTTTCGGTTCTATCATTGCAAGCGTCATCATTGTTGCGCCGACTATCGGTGTCAGTTCTCTCAATTTGAGCTGGTATGCAGCAATTGCATTGGTTGCGGTTATGGCCATTACTTATTTGGCATCAAATACAATAGTCAGGTTTATCAATCGTCCTTATCCTGTCGTCTTAGGTAATTTCATGCTTTTGATTGGTGCTTACTTCTTGCTTTCAGCAATTATAATTCCAAATATTGCAAGCGTTTTGCAAAAGAATCTGACTCCTATTACAATGAGTTCTCCTCAAGACATACTCATGATTGTTTTGGCGTTTGCCATTTTGATTGCGGGTGGTGTTGTAATTAATAAAAGAGGTAATATTTTAGAATAATTAGGTGAAAATCATGGTTTTAAATATTCCTGGCGGAGAGTTTTTAACAGGTTCCCTTGATGTCATCTCACAGAGTTTGACAATTCCGGTATTGGTCATATTGCTTGTGATTGTTATTATTTCTATCATTTCTCTAGGTGGAATAATTGCCGAGTATACTTCAAGGCGTAAGGTTCCTGTTGGAACAATTAGAGATTTAATTTATGATATTAATCGAGCCGCTTCAGTTGATGAATTGAAAAATGTCATTGCTAATGCTAAAATACCAAAAGCTCAAAAAAAGGCTTTAACTGAAATCGCTTCCTCTCAAGATTTAGGTAAGGATTCAAGGGAAGCATTGGCTCGTAAATTATTTGAATATGAAGAAGAAAAGACTATGGATGCATTGCAAAAAACCGATATAATTACCCGTATCGGACCGACTCTCGGTTTGATGGGTACTTTGATTCCGATGGGTCCTGGACTTGCAGCACTTGGTGCAGGTGACATCAATACCCTTGCAAGCTCTTTGACCGTTGCATTCAACACTACTATTGTAGGTATCGGTTCCGGTGCATTGTGTTACGTTATTGGAAAGATTAGGTCAGGATGGTATGACAGGTATCTATCTGATTTAGATGCTTTGATTGATGCTGTACTGGATTACATGAATAAGTGATTTTATGGTAAGAAAACAAGGTAGACGACGATCTAGAAGGGTAGAAGAAGACCCAATGGCAGGTACATCCAACCTTGTGGATGCAATGCTTGTCATTGCTGTTGGCTTTTTGGTTTTTGTTATCATCAGCTGGAATATGCAGGCTATGATTGATCCGGACCAGAATATCCATGATCAAATGCAGCAACAAAAGACAACAGAAGTGGATCAAGGTCAAGAACTTAATGAAACACCGGATACTTCAAATTCATCCGGTCAAGGCTATACCGAAATGGGTAAGGTTTATAAGGATCCATCGACGGGTAAGCTGATTATGGTGGAAGGTTAAACCTTTCACAACTAACTTTTTTTTCAACCGATTATTTTTTATATATGTTTTACTAAACTAATACTTACGAATTTTTAATGGTGTTTAGTAATATGGAATTTTGTCCTGATTGCGGTAAGATGTTAATGCCTAACAAAGGCAGGATTAAATGTAGATGTGGCTATGAAAAATCCTTAACTGATGACGATATTGACGAGCAGTATCATATGAAAGGCGAAAGAAATCCGCAGGCTAAGGTAATAGTCACCGACAGAAACAATGTGGCTCTGCCCACTACAAAGATAACATGCTATAAGTGCGGAGGGACAAAAGGATACTGGTGGACTGTTCAAACCCGTTCGGCCGATGAGGCACCGACCAACTTTATAAGATGCGCCAAATGCGGAAACACATGGAGGAGTTCCAACTGAACGTTAAAACGCCAATAATAATGGAATCTATATTTATTTTGATAGCTGT
Organism: Methanobrevibacter sp.; assembly: GCF_045586545.1. Lineage (GTDB taxonomy): Archaea > Methanobacteriota > Methanobacteria > Methanobacteriales > Methanobacteriaceae > Methanocatella. Next base: position 4,358 of record NZ_JAZNAN010000016.1, on the reverse strand, counting down.
CGTAATGTATCTGATTACTTCAAATACATTTTTCATATTCAATTTCCTGTATATCGGATCAGCAATTTCAATCGGATTGTTTTTCATGGCAAGAAATAACAGATATGCAAGAAATATTATATTGTTGGCTGTTGGAAGCTATCTATTTTTTTATGTTGGAATTTTAGGGCATGAAAACTTATCCATGAGCGGATTTTGGTATTACTTGTTTTTAGGTGTTTTTGAAGCGGCAGTGGTTCACTTTTTAGTTGCAAAGATTCTTGGACCTTTATTGTTTGGTCGTGGATGGTGCGGATATGCATGCTGGACTGCGATGGTACTGGACCTGCTTCCTTATAAGACTCCGCAGAATCCAAGAAAAAACTGGGGATATATAAGATATGTACTGTTTGCAGGGATATTATGCTGTGTGGTTTCACTGTTTGTTTTGAAGCTTTCCAATTTGGATTTGATAATATATTACCTATTCATTGCTGGAAATTTAGCTTATTATATTGTTGGATTCATATTGGCATATAAGTTAAAGGATAATAGGGCATTCTGCAAATACGTTTGTCCGATAACTGTGTTTTTAAAAATATCCAGCTATTTCTCATTTTTAAGGGTGAAAGTTGATGAAGACTTGTGTGTAGATTGCGGTAAATGCAGGAAGTCATGTCCGATGGATGTTGACATGCTGGACAATTCAAGAAAAAGAGAAAACGCAACTGAATGCATATTATGCCTTAACTGCATTCACAGTTGCTCAAAGGATGCACTGAAATTATAAGTTCTGGAAATCAAATTCTTCTTCATAAGATCCAATTGAACTGTTTTTAAAGACATTTTATAATCTAAATTTGGGAAGCCAGGGTTAAAACAATGGAAACGTATGGGGGCTCAAATTGACTTCATGTTAATTTTGTAAGTTGAATGTTTTAATTGCCTAAATGTTTAATCATATAAAACAATTTAGGAGGAAATCAATTTGATAAACAGAAAGATAATGGTGCTTGCAATATTTCTCGTCTCACTTCTGGCCGTTTCAGCCGTAAGTGCGGCGGAAGATGCAGATGCACCTGCAATCGGTGATGTGGGAGACGAAGCGGTTGTGGAAGCTTCTGTTGATGAAGTTATCGATGAACAGACTGTTGAAGCTCCATCTGGTGATGAAGTTGGTGACAGTGATTCAGACCCTTGGGCTGATGGGTTTGTTATCAATACTTATCAGCTTACTTCGGATGACCCTTATACATCAATATTCATAATGCACTGGCCGGAAAATACCAGTATCTCCGAACAGAGTCTTAAGATATCTTATGACGGTCAGCTACACGCAACTAATGGTGACCTTTTGGATGTTCATAATACTATTACAATCAATGGAGACGGCAAAGCGATAAAAAGAATCACTGCCAAGGATTTGGGACTCGGCTTAAGTGAGGGATATGACTTTGGGCTGTATGATATTATAATCAGACACGGTGAAGATGTAATTGAGAATTCCTCTCTTAGAATAGCTGACCTCAGAGAAACAGCGGGTTATTTCGATTCTTCACTGTATGAATTTAATGTCCTGAAAACCCAAGTCGACTGTTATGATGAGGATGCGGTTATATTCAACTTCACTTTCCCTTCTGGGGAATATGCTCCTCTGGATATTAAGGTCTACATCATTTGTGATGAGGTTTGGAACGGTATTGGTACAGACGTAATGAGTCCAATAGGTATTGATGAGGCAACCAATCGGAATGTGAACGTTACGCTTAATAGATTGGGAATAAATGAACCCGGCACATATACATTCATTGTTTTGGATGAATGTCTCATTAGAACATTTGATTTGGAGGTAACCCATAAGTATACTTCAGATGAGTTCATTGATATAGAAGACCAGGTCAGCGGATCTGATTTTCTTGTATGTTCTGTTACAGATCCAACCAGAAGTGGTCTTAACGGTATCGTAAGCGTTTATGCAGACGGAAATAAGGTTTACAGTGAAAAATTGTCTGCCGGACAATATGAATACCTATATATTTTCCTAGACAATATGACCGGCACTTACTACAACGGCAACTACAAAATAAAAGTGGAATATAAGAAATCCGATGGAAATACATATTCTGACGAGAAAGTTGTCGAATTTGTCGGCGTAAGTGATATCGGAAACATTCCAACCACAATCACTGCTTCCGGCGTTTCAACTGAATATAATTTGGAAAAATATCTTGTTGCTACCTTAAATGACGATAAAGGCAAACCTATCAGTGGTGTTGATGTGTATATTGGCGTCATGGGTGTTGAATTCCCTATTACAACCGATGAAAACGGACAGATTAAATATTACCTTGGAGAACTTCCGCCTCAAAAGCATGTTATGGTTCTTTCATTCAAGGGCAATGAAAAATATTTCAATACAACCAAAAAGGTCACTGTAACAGTTAAAAAGGCAACTCCAAAACTAACTGCCAAAGCAAAAACCTTTAAAAAGTCAGTTAAAACCAAAAAATACACAATAACCTTGAAGAATAACATGAAAAAAGCCATCAAAAAGGCTAAAGTTACCATCAAGGTCAACAAGAAAAAATATACTGCAACAACCAACAAGAAAGGTGTTGCAACCTTTAAAATAACCAAACTGACTAAAAAAGGCAAATACAAAGCTACTGTTACCTACAAAGGAAATGCCTACAACGCCAAAGCAACCAAGAAAGTAACTATTACTGTTAAATAGATGATTATTCATCTATTCTTTTTTTTATTTTTTTGTAATTGAACCTATTCAATCCCAGAAATCCAGTTCTCCTTTTTCAAATCCAATTGATTCAGCTTTAAAGACAGGTTCCTGTCCCATTTTCCTTTGTTTTTCATAATCCTTCAGGCAGTCAATAGCTATCTTACCTAAAAGCATACATACAGGCAGGTTGATTAGAGTCATTCCTCCCATGGTGATGTCTGCCATAGCCCATGCTGCGTCCATGGAAATGGTAGCGCCTATGAAAACGATAAATGCACAGCATACATGGAATATGCGCATGAATTTTTCTGAAGGTTTTGTTTTGCCGTTTAAGAAAATCAAAGCATTGTCTACATAATAGAGATTTCCAATCAGGGTTGTAAATGCAAAGAGCACCATTGCAACTGTGATAAATATTGGGCCTATAGGACCAAATACACTTCCAATTGCATTTTGCACATATGGAGCGCCGGAAACGGCTGGAGTTATTGGTATTCCAGTAGACAGGCACATCAATGCAGTGGCAGTACATAAAAGAAGTGTATCGATATATACAGATAATGTTTGCACCAGACCTTGCTTTGCGGGATGTGATACGTTTGCAGAAGCGGAAGCGTTTGGAGCGGATCCTACACCTGCCTCATTTGAGAATAATCCCCTTTTGATTCCGTACACCATACATGAACCGGCCAATCCTCCAAAAATGGAAGTGAAATCAAAGGCATCTTTCAATATTAATTCGAACATTGACGGTACATAGTATATGTTAAAGATAATCACAATTAAAGCAATGATTACATAGGAAATTCCCATGAATGGCACAACTGTACTGGTAATCTTGATTATCCTTTTACCCCCTCCAAGCAAACAATATCCGGTCAGGATTGCCAGTATTGCACCGATTATGACTGGAGTTGTAGTTGGGTTATAGAATGAATAATCGATGAATGTTGACTGAAGGTTAAAGGAGCATAGCATATTAAATCCTACTGCGTAGGTGAGTATCAGGAATATGCAAAACAGCACGGCTAATTTTGGTTTGCTTAATCCGTGCTCGATATAATATGCAGGACCTCCGTAGGCATGGCCCTTGTGGTCTTTCTGCTTGTAAATCTGAGCCAAGGTACTTTCAATGAATGCGGATGAGGCGCCTATGATACACATCAGCCACATCCAGAAGCAGGCTCCCGGACCTCCTAGACAGATTGCTGTAGATACTCCGATGATGTTTCCTGTTCCTACCCTTGAAGCGGTGGATACAAGCATTGCCTGCAGGGAAGATACTGCACCTTCCTTATCAGGCGGTTCCAAAAGTATTCTAAGAGATTCACCGAAGAGCCTTATCTGGACTCCTCTTGTTTTAAAAGTAAAATACAACCCTGCTATCGCCATTACGATAATCAGGATTGGAAAATACATCACGTCGTCGATTAGATTTAATATGCTTATTGGATCCAACATTAAAATTCCCCTTCTTTTACGATATCTGTAATTATAACAGTTTGAACTATCTTTTAGATATATTAATTTTTAATCTTCATTCTATAATAAATTATGTAATTTAATTGAAAATTGATAGAGTTAATTTAATCTTATGAAAATTATTCAATTTTCTAACAAAATTTAAATAATAATTAATGTA
>NZ_JAZNAN010000015.1:0-29604 GCF_045586545.1 Methanobrevibacter sp. | reverse complement strand
ACTCACGTTATAAGCGAACCAATTCGCCAGGCCGGAACCACGCCGACCGTAAGGGAGGGGTGTGTGTAGGCCTGGTGTAAAGAATTGGTGAGCATATACTATAGTGAGGAACCGACCCTCGCCGGTCGGTTCCGTATATAGAGAGTGTATTAAAAATAAGCTGTCCATCTCTGATGGACAGGTTGCGACGAATGAAATGAGTCGCAATAGGTTTATGAAGGAATAATTAATTTTGTCAGATTTAAGAACCGACCCTTTAGCGGTCGGTTCGAGGTTAAGTTTTGATAAACTTGATTTTATTTTGCATTGGCATTATTGGGTAATTATATGGGGGCTTGTCCCCCATTAATTAGGCATTAAGGGTTACAATGCAAATAGGGGGATGGGAAGAGAAACACCACAAACACTTCCCACCTAAATTCAATAACGAGCGTTCAATGAAAAAATCTAGCTCCGGTGAAAAAGCATAAAACACCATCATAGCTATATTCTAGTTCTATTGAAACCCATATCCTTTAAGATTTTATTATATTCCTCACGAGTTGTAAATGAAGGAGCGTTTTCATCATCGCTTCCGCCAGTTGATCCGGTTTCACCTGCCTCACCAGAGTTTCCAGGGTTACGGCCTCCAGGTGTGGAACCGTCATTAGCTGCTTCAATTTTTATTCTTCTCTCAGCCAGTTTTTCCATCAGTTCCATATCAACATCACCGGACAATAGCTTATCTATTATTTCCTTGTCCTGTGCATTCTCATTATAGTTGAAGTTGTATTTAGCTTCGTATTCTTTTATTTTTCGTTCATTTTCAGCTTTTCTAAGTTCAGATAATTCTTTTAGGATATCCTCTTTACTGTCAATGAATTCCTTATTTCCCTCAATAGCTTTTTTAATCTCATCGTACTTTTTGGATTCTTCTTTTAGATTATTTATTTCATCCTGAAGTTTTCCAATCTCTGCATCTTTACCTTGTAGTTTTTCCAATAATAAAGAAGTGGCTACATTAGTATCTTTAGATGGTGCTGGTTGTGGCTGTGGTGCTGGAGGTTCTGGATTTCCAGTTTGGCCAGTCTCACCTGTTATTTCAGAATTCAACAATCTAATTTTTCTAGGGTTTTTAGTAACTCCAACGTCTATTAAACTCATAGTATCAATTCCAAATGAATCTCCGTTATCTTTCAATAAGACATCAACTTTAGGTGACAGTCCTTTTCCTTCCATGTCCAGTTCATCAGGAATTTCAAGGAACAGCTTACCTTCCTCATATTCAATATTGTTTCCGATGCCGACATAGATATTGTCATGTTCAGAAGTTAGTGGAATTCCTCCACGGTAGTTTTCAGCTATTAGTTTAAGATCATATTCTGTCCACTCAACTGGTTTGTCGAGTCTTTCATCCAGGTCCGAATAGTCGTATGATCCAACTTCAAATAGTTCATGCCTCATAGTTATCACATTTTATTATATTAATTATTATATATTTTATTACTTATTTTATATAAATCTTTATTATATTTCAACGCCACTATCGGTGACAATCCTTTCACCTACAGGCTGTTCCTCTTCAAAGTTACTTAAGTAATTCTTATAGATTTCATCACCTTCAGCTGAAAGTTCCATAATGTACCTTAACACATCATCTCTTGAATAGCTGAAGTAAACATCCAAAGTTTCACTGATGCCCATTAACTCCAACTGCATATTCAATAATTGATTACAATACTTTAACACCCACTTCTGGTCATTGGCCACATTAACAATAAACCCTGTAATAGCTGAATCGTTAATGTATTCAGCAACATTCTGATTGGATTTTTCATTACCTGCCTGGGACTGTGGAGTAACAAAAGTCCTTAAAATATTATTTCTAAAAATTTCAGTCTGTCTTGTATAATCTGACTGGTAGTTGTTACCCCCTAAGATTTTAGATTCAATTCCAGGAGGTACAATAGCCACGTTTGAATCAGCAGTTGTTCCATAATCAGCGTAAAGATTTTCTTTTGCAGTAGCTGAAAGTTCTGTAACAATAGGCTGACCGTTACTATCCAAAGAAGGTTTTACTTCAATGATATTATCCTTATTGATACGCTCCACTTGGTTACGTTCCAAATTACATTTATGGTATATATCATCAAGGCAATTCAGGATAATGCTTTGCGCTTCACAGTAGATTTCATTGTACATGAAGTTAATGACCTCATCAGGTTCGTACTTTACCGTTAATGTTCCTTCTTCAACACTAACATAATTATCGAACTCTTCGGGAGATCCATTGATGATATCCTTAGGCATTTCATGCAAGTATAGCTGCACTTCATTATCATCATTGAATTCTTTTTTTAAACCATAGCCATGAGCACCAATTTCTAAAAATACAGGTTTAATATATTTGCCAATAGATTTATCCCACCTCTCAACAGGTTTAATTAATCCCTCACCATCAACCATTCCACCTTGCAAAATATTTTTAGCAACTTGGCTGATGTCGATTTTCCTTGCCCATAAAATCAAAGTTAATTTTTGTTCAGCAGATAATTTATTTTCTTTATCTACAAGAACAATATTAACATTAGCTTTATCAATTCTATTTTTCAAAACACCTGAAGTATAACCATCAAGTTTAACAGCATATCTCGCATTAGCTATTGTTTTATTAATTACTGGAGGTAGTGCATCAACAAGATCAAGACCAGTATTGATTCCATCAGTTCTAGGTTGCCTTTCCTCCTCACCCCAATAGCTGCGCTTAGTATTGTATTGTTCTACTCGATTATTCAATAATCTAGTTTTAATAAAAGAAGTTATTCCCATATAATCCTCCACATATTTTAAGTTTTATATTATTATATTTTTTATTATATTATTTATATAAATTTAATAATAAATTTAATGTTGAAAGGTATGGAAAATAGTTTTTTATCACAATTCAATTTATAACAATAAGTATTCAAAAATACAAATCTTTTTCTCCTTTTTATTTTTAAAAGACTTTCCAATTATGTTTGCAATAAATTTGGATAAAAGAGCCACTACTTATTTTTCATTTACTTTCGATTGGTAACTATACAAAACCAGTTCATTCGTTTTAATACGAACAATTGTAACATTTATTTGCCAAAAAGTTCAGATTATTAGTTGTAAAAATACAGCGAGAAAAGTAGTAACTATACAAAAATTTATATACTTACAAAAAGTAACTAATACATACTTATAAAAAATTCATCAAAAAAAGGAGTGTGAAAAATATGGTAGACTCTGAAACTATTGATGCAGAATTTTCTGAAAAAGAAGAAACTATCGAAGATAAAATAAACGAAGAAAAAGAAAACTTTGATGAACAAGCTGAAGAACCAAAAGACAAATTCGCAGAACACAAAGAAAAGTTCGAAGAACACAAAGAAAAAAGTAAAAATATTGCTGACAATGTTCTCAATGATTTCTACAAAAGCATTGATGAGTTCAAAGAAAGCATTAAAAATATGCAAAAATCAGCTGATCAAAAATATTCCGATTACAAAAAATCAACCGTTCAAACTTTAGATGTTGACTTAATTGAAACCAAAGACATTTACTACATTAAAGCAGCAGTTCCTGGTGTTGAAAAAGACGATGTCTTAATCGAAGCTGGAGACAATGACATTACCATTGAAACCACTTTCAAGCCATACATCGAAGAATTTGAAGAAGAAGATGAAGCTGAAGTAATCGTAGCTGCTATCAAATCAGGCAGATGTGTTAAAACTATCAGATTTGAAAACAGCATTGACATTAAAAACATTACAGCTAAATTTGCAAACGGAATTGTACTCATTACCATTCCAAAATTAATTATACCAAAACATAAAGTAAATGTAGAATAGATTCTACATTTTTCTCTCTTTTTTTATTTTAAAAATTAATATCTCACTTTTCCGATGTGTCTTGTTGCACCCGGATCTTCACCATTGAAGTGAGCCAGATAATATACAAACCATTCCAGCGGAATCACTAATATGAACGGAGACAGCAATTTGTCAACGCTCGCATAATCCTCAAGCTCGTATATTATTGATTTCAATTCCAGATTCTGTGAAAATTCAATGGCTTTATCAGTGATTTCATCAGATTCAAAACCTGATCTTAAGATGATGATTGGAACATCTTTTTCTACTCTTTCAATCAGACCATGCCTGAACTCTGCTGAATATTCCGGACAGGCATGTTTTATGGCACCTTCCATTAACATTGTCATTGCCAATTTGTAAGCAAGACCGAAGTTTGGACCACTGCCGACACAGTAAAATATGTCTTCATCCTTGAACTCTTCAGCTAAAGCCTTGTTATCATCTTCTGTCAAAAGCAATAATTTTTCCAGCATTTTAGGCATGTCGGCAAGTTCAGCCAGCAATTCATTCTTATTTTCATAATCAGATGCCTTAAACAATATCTGATAAAGACAAGCCAGCTGTGTAATATAGGTTTTAGTACCTAAAATAGCTGTTTCAGTTTCACATCTGGTTATAATTGGAGTTTTAGCTTCTTTAATCATTGAACTTTCAGGTTCATTGGAAATTGAAACGGTGTGAATACCAAATTCATTAGCTCTTCTAAGTGATGCTAGAGTATCGGCGGTTTCACCGGATTGTGAAGTGAAGATAGCTATAGAGTTTTCATTTTCAACCAATTTCTTATTGTAGTAGAATTCATAACCTGTGTAGACCTCTATGTCAATGTTTGTACTGGACATCCTTATTGCGTCACGCACGCTATAACAAGTTGAAATGGAACTGCCGCAGCCAATCAGATATACCTTACCCGCATCAGGAATCATGTCTGAAACCTTGTTCAAAGTTTCGAATTCACTTTGAAATGTCTTTTGAAGTGATTCCGGTTGCTCCATCATTTCATCATACATTTTATATCTCATAAGCTTAAACTCCTTTAAAATTAAATAATATAATTTATATATTGTTTATTAACATATAAAAATATTTTTTAAAATGGTTAAAATGGAAATTGATTTATCTTTAATTGGTATGGAAAAGGGAAGACAATACGAAACAATCATCACCAGCAAAAATTGTGATGGCACATTCAATGCAGCACCATTCGGTGCATTGTGTTCAGGCAAGGACACTGTGGTGCATCGTATTTTTAAAGGAAGTCATACTTTAGACAACATTATCCGTGAAAAGGAGTTCTATGTAAACATTTCTCATGACCCTGGGATTTTTACAGATTCTTTGCTTGGAAACCTTCCCCAGGATTACTTTACCGATGACGGGAAGCTGAAGTGCGGAGAAGCCTACTTCAAATGTGAGGTAATCAGCTTTAAAGAAGCGGTGAAACAAAGCGATCCCATTAAAAAGACCGATGAAGCCATTATATTTAAATCTAAAGTGAGCGAACTGGAAATAAACAATGAGACCTTGGCATTCAATAGGGGATTGGGTTATGTAATAGAGTGTTTAACCAACATTTCCCGTGTCGATTTGGTGGATGATGAGAAAAAACAGGTTTACTTTAACCGATTCAAAGAAGCCTATAGAATTGTCATTAAAGTCGGAAGAGAAGAAGACATCAAAGCGATGAAAAAAATAAAAGAAGTATTAATGAAAAAAGGCTTGGAGCCTTAATTCTTAATTACATCTATAAATTCAAAGCTGTCACCATCAAACAGACCCATATCAGATAGTTTAAGTGATGGGATTACAAGAAGTGACATGAAAGCCATTGTCATGAATGGAGACTTAAGAGTACATCCTAATGCAGAGGCCATATTATGCAAAATGCCCAATTTATTGGCAACATCATATGCATCTTCATTGCTCATCAGACCCGCAATCGGCAGAGGCAATGAATCAGAAAAGTCTTCACCTACAACAGAAATGCCTCCCTTATCCTCAATGACCTGATTTACAGCCTGAGCCATCATTTCTGAATCGTGACCGACAACGACTATATTGTGAGAGTCATGAGCGACGGATGAAGCAATAGCTCCTCCTTTAATACCAAAGCCTTTGATAAATGCATTGGAAACAGTATTGCCCCCATAACGCTGCACTACAGCTATTTTTAAAACATCCTGAAAAATATCCGATTGGACAATTCCATCCTTTACCCTCAATTTTGCAGTTGCTTTTTTGGTTAACAAATCTCCATCAAAACATTCTATCACATTGACCTCACATTCATCTCCATCAAAATGAATATCAAAATCATCAGGACTCTTTTTAGAGGCATTTATTGAATTTTGAGCTTCAATTTCAGGAACATCGAACAAGACATTCTCTCCATCAAAGACACATTCCCCTCCAATGAATGTTTTGAGGACATTGCAATCAGATATGCTGTCCACAACTATAAAATCGGCTTTTGCACCTTCCCTTATAACTCCACAGTTCAAATTATAATGATATGCAGGATTAATTGTTACCATATCAATAGCCTTTAAGATATCAATTCCCAAAGTAACTGCTTTTTTAATTGACAGATTCAAATGGCCTTTAATCAAATCATTTGGATGCTTATCATCACTAACTATAAAATCGAATAATGGAGAACAGATTTCATTTACAAAAATATCCCTATAAAGTAAGCCTAAAGATTCCATGTGATTGACTGTAGATTTACTTTCCTTTATATTAAAAAGACCTTCCATATCCATAGCAGATGAACCGTCTCTAACCATAATTTTCATACCTTTAAGCTTTTTCTCCAAAGCTTCAGCAACATTGCTGCATTCGTGGTCAGTACTTATACCCTGAGCAAGGTATTTATTCAAATTTTCACGAGAAAGCAATGGTGCATGTCCATCAATCGGCTTTCCGTATTCCCTTGCCAATTCCAATTTTCTCAGGACTTCCTCATCCCCGTTTATGACACCGGGAAAATTCATCATTTCCCCCAATGCAACAATTTCATCTTTTTTAAGCAAATCTTCAATATCATTTGAATCCAGGATTGCCCCTGAAGTTTCAAATGGAGTTGCCGGCACACATGAAGGTGCGGTAAAGTAAAAATTGAAAGGAACTTCCTCTGCATTTTCAATCATTCGTTCAATTCCTTCAACCCCCAAAACATTTGCTATCTCATGAGGGTCGCATACAACGGCAGTAGTACCATGGCGAACTGCAATTTTGGCAAACTGCGCAGGAGTAATCATACTGCTTTCAATGTGAATATGAGAGTCTATGAATCCTGGAAGTATCAATCCCTTAACGTCCACCAGTGTTTCTTCATTGGGTGTAAAGGGTGCGACTTCTGAAAATAATCCATCTTTTATTGTGATTTTAACTGGACGGATTGTTTTAGAAATTACATCATAGATATAAGCGGTGAAAGACATTCTTATTCCTCCATCAAAGCATTGTAAAGAAGTGGCAGGAATGTACCAATGTCTGTTACAATACCCACTACCTGTGCACTTCCTCTATCGGACAGTTTGGTAACTGTAGACGGGTTGATATCTACACAGATACTTTTTACTCTTGAAGGGAGAAGGTTACCTGTTGCGATTGAATGAAGCATAGTTGCAATCATAATAACCATGTCAACTTCCTGAGCATAATGTCTCATCAGCTTTTGAGATTCAGCAGTATCGGTTATGACATCTGGAAGAGGCCCGTCATCACGGATGGAGCCTGCAAGAACATATGGAACATCGTTTTTAATACACTCATACATAATCCCTCCGGTTAAGGTGCCATCTTCAACTGCTGCTCTGATGGAACCTGAACGATTTATCCTATTAATCGCCCTCATGTGGTGAGTGTGGCCGTGAGCTACGATTTTACCTGTTTCCACTTCAATACCTAAAGAAGTGCCGAAGAGATTGGATTCGATATCATGAGTTGCAAGAGCATTTCCTGCCATGATAACATCGATGTAGCCTTCTCTGACGAGTGATGCCAAGTATTTGCCGGAACCTGTGTGTACAATGGCCGGACCACCAACAATACCTATTTTTCCACCTTTTGCCTTGATTTCTTTCATTTCTTTGGCAATACCGTTAATCAAATTCATTAATGGCTTTTCGGAGGAAACCTCACTGTTCATGAACTCAAATACCTGCTGTTCTTCTCTTGATCTGTGAGGAGGTGTAACTTTAACACCATCAAGGCCAACGACGATTTTATCTCCTACTTTAATATCGGCTATTGGTTTTACAAATGCCCTGTTTTCATCTTCATCCACGACAACCAAACAGTCCATTTCGATTTCTTCGACTGGAATCCAGTTGCCCTTGTAAAAGATATGAGTTGTATGATTGGATGATGAATAAAAGCCTTCTGGAGCCACTTTATCTTTAACAGATGCTACAAGATTGACTTCCTTGATTTCATCGATTGATGCACCAAGCACAGACAATTCATCTAAAATAGACTCTAACAATTCGGGAGAATCGGCTGAAACTTCAATCTTTGCATGACTTATGTCTGATTTTTTCCGTCCAACATCAATTTCCAGTATATCAAATTCTCCGCCTTTGTCCATGATTATGCCCATTGTCTTAGTTAATGTCAATGAGTCAATAATATGACCTGAAAGCTCAATAGTTCTTTTATTCATAACAATATGCTCCATTTTTAGTTAATATTATAATTTTGGTTTTGATAATATTTAATGATATTGTTATCATGCAAAAATAGTTTAAAACAAGAAATAAAAAAAAAGAAAAAAAGTTAAACTCACAAAGTGTGAGTTTAAAGTCCGAAGAACAGGTAGATTACAAATACTATAACCATTAACCAGATACCCCAACCTAACTCTTTTGCTTTACCACTAGCTAAGCTTGCAATTGCATAAACAACGAATCCCCAAGCAATACCGAGTGAAATGGAGTAGGTTAAAATCATCATGATAATGGTCATGAATACAGAAGCTGCAACAATTAAGTTATCCCATTCAACTTCTTGCAATTGTGCAATCATCAATATACCTACGATTACAAGTGCTGCACAAGTAACAGGAGAAGTGAATAATCCTAATACCAATGGAGCAAAGAATATTGAAAGGATGAATAAAATACCAGTAACAACAGCGGCTAAACCAGTTTTACCACCGAGACCGATACCGGTTGCACTTTCCACATATGCTGTAACGGTACTGGTACCGAATATTGCGCCGACAATACCCCCAACAGCGTCAGCTAAAAATGCGTTTTCAATTCCAACAGCCTGACCTTCTTCATCGATAAATCCGCATTGTCTACCTAATGCCATCAAAGTTCCTGTTGTATCGAAGAATGTTACAAATACAAGTGAGAACAACATCATGATTAAGTTAGGAATATTGGAGAACAGTTGTCCGAATCCCTTGAGGAATCCTGCAAATAATGATGTATCAAAATTAGCTGAAACAAATTCCGCTGGAACGGCTGGCATTAACATGTCTCCTGCACCAAATCCAAGAGCAGTGAATATTACACCAATGATAGCAGTTACAACCAACCCAATAAATACGGCAGCAGGCACTTTTTTGACAAATAGTATTAAAGTAATGATAATACCAATTAATGCAAGAAGTGCTGGAGGGGATAAAAGTGATCCCATAGTAACAAAAGTGGAAGGATCAGCTACAATGATTCCTGCACCCTTAAGTCCTAAGAATGCCAGGAAGAATCCGATTGCCGCACCGATACCTAGTTTTAAATCAAAAGGAATAGCGTTCAAAATAGCTTCCCTTAAACCAGAAACGGTGATTATTAAAAAGATTATGCTTGAAATGAATACTGCTGCAAGTGCAGTTTCCCATGTATTTCCCATTCCTAAAATGATTGTATATGTAAACAATGCATTAAGTCCCATACCTGGAGCTAATCCGACTGGGTATTTAGCAACTAGCCCCATAATTATACAAGCTACACCGGAAGCAACTGCGGTAGCAAAGAATACTCCGGTAGCAGGCATTCCACCATCAGCTAAAATAACTGGGTTTACTCCTAAAATGTAGGCCATAGCGAGAAATGTGGTGATACCTGCAAGGATTTCAGTTTTGAAATCAGTACCATTTTCCTTAAATTTGAAAAAATTATCCAACATATAACACCTCATCAGAAAAAACTTAATTCCGATAGTAATACTTTTGTTAAATAACTTTTATAATACTATCGAAAACGATATGAAAAAAAGTATATATGGATAATTAATCTATTAATGTTAAGAAATCATAGATGACTTTTGCAGCTACGACTGCAGTAGTATCTCCCAATTCTTTGCTGGCTGTTTCAACAACATCAAAACCAACAATATTTTTACGGGACAATGTTTCAAGAATTGTTTCCACCTCAGAGATGTATAATCCTCCAGGAGTTGGATTTCCAACATTAGGTGCAAATGCAGGGTCAAATACATCCATATCAATTGAGATGTAAATCGGACCATCAATATTTACCAGATAATATTCAATTGCGTCCATGTGCTTGTGGACATCCTTTGTCTTGAATGTTTGGATATTGTAGGTTGACTTTACATATTCCTCTTCCTCTTTAGAAGATGACCTTATTCCAATCTGGACTAAATTAACGCCAAACTCATGAACCCTTCTCATAACGGTGGCGTGGGAATATTTCTCTCCAACAAATTCAAACGCAAGATCCCTGTGAGCATCCAAATGTATTACTGTCAATCTGTCATATCTCTCACCAATGGCTTTAATTGCGCCTATTGAAGCTGAATGTTCTCCGCCGATGATTATTGGCTTAATGTCCATGTCAAGCAAATCATTAACAGTATCCTCAATTATTTGACAAGTCTTTTCGCAATTTCCAGGAACGACATTGACATCTCCAAAATCATAAAAGGAAGTTGTCAAATCTTTATTAAAAACAGTATTGTATTTTTCAAAACCAAATGAAGCTTCTCTTACTACAATTGGTCCTAAACGTGCACCGGAATGATAAGAAGTAGTGCTGTCAAATGAAACTCCGATTATTCCAAATGAATTTTCTTTAATATTCTCATTTTCTTGAGAAAATGCAAATTTCCATGGTTCGTATGTATTTAAAAGCATAATTACTCTTTTAAAAGGAAAATAAATAAAGAGAACTTAAGCAGATCCTCTAGTTCTCATTATTTTCATGTTTCCTAAAGCGACAATGTATTCAACTTCAATACCTTCAACAATGTCATCTTTGATGTCTTCAGGCATTGGCAAGTCAATGGTATCATAGTTTTCCATATCCATAATTTGAACAGTGTCACCTTGGATAGATAATACTTGTCCTAATCTTTTATCAATAATAGGGATATCTACTTTGTTATCTACAGGTTTAACTAAACTTCTTTTTTGGTTATCGAAAACACCAACTGCTTCGATTCTTGCTTTTGCAGCTCCGTGTTTACCTGGAGAAGAAGTAGTATAACTAATAATTTTACAAGCTTCACCGCCTAATACGATGTATTTTCCAACTTTTAAGGTTTTAATTTCTACAACTTTTGTTGACATTCATTTTCCTCCATATTTAAAAACCGGTTTTTAATCTGATAATAATGAATATTATAGATTATTGATAACTATCTTTCACATTTTATATAAAGTATTCGTTAATTATTATATTTTTTCTTCAATGAAAAAATTCTCAGATTTTTTAAAATACAAATTAATTATATTTAATATGAAAAACATATCTTAAGATAGTGATAAAATGAAGATAGCTATTGTGACTGGAAAAGATGAAGGCCCGACAAAACTAAATGCATTCGACAATGCACTAAGCGATGCCGGAATCGGAGATGTAAACCTAATAAAGGTATCCAGTATGCTTGCAGGCAATGCTCAAGTTTATGAGATGCCAAAACTGAAAGCGGGCTCTATGGTAAACTGCGTCTTATCAGAAATTACTTCCGATAAATCAGGTGATGAAATCACAGCAGTAATTGCAGTAGCTATTGGAAATGAATTAGGTTGTGTGGTTGAAACAACCGGAGTCAATGAAAACATTGATGATTTAGTTGATGAAGCAAAAATGATGGTTGAATATATGATGGATAAGCGTGGCGTGGAAATAAAGGATTTGATAGTGAAACATGCCACAACAACTGTTCTTAAAATCGCATCAGTTGTCGCATCAGTAGTGTATTTAAATGACGATATTATCGAGTGATAAAATGGATGCTAAAACAAAACAAATTGCAACTGACCTGGCATATGAAATCATAAGGGAAGTTAGCAGAGCAATCAGACCCCATGTTGGAAACCCTGAATCAGGCGAAAAGATAAAAATAGGTGCAGACGGCACTCCAACATCCCTAATTGACATGATAGCTGAAGATAAGATAATCACTATCCTAAAGAACGCACCGGTATTGTCCTACATCGTCAGTGAAGAAATCGGTGAGTTGAAGTTAGGTAGGGGAACCAAAAGAAGCATTATCCTAACTGAAGAACTTAAACGTGACGATTTAGCTGAAGACGAAATCCCGAAATTCATATTCCTTATGGACCCTGTCGATGGAACAAGCAATGCTATTAAAGAGATTCCGGCATATGGAATATCAATAGCTGTTGCAGAAGTAAATCAGGGCCGTGTTGCAACATTGAATGACGTTCAACTCGGATTCATCAGTAATTTGGCAAACGGTAACTTTTTCGAAGCCGAAAAAGGCAAAGGATGCTGGTTGAACAACAAAGAAGTGAAACCCAGCAATATAGTCGATTTCAGCAGCATGACATTAGGAGGATTTACAAAAAGCGGCACTTCACAGGCTTCCAAATTGGTTGACAACGCACGCCGTATGCGTGTTTTAGGAAGTGTAGTATTGGAATTATCCTACGTAGCTAGTGGAAGATATGATGCATTTATTGATTTGAGAGGAAGTAGAATCATCGATATTGCGGCATCCAAATTGATTGTGGAAGAGGCAGGCTGTATCATTACCGACAAATACGGCCAAAAACTTAACAATACCTTAAGCATTTATGAAAAGACAATCGTCGTTGCTGCAAACAATAAAATTTTGCATAAACAAATGATTGACATCTTAAATGACAATCAAACAGATTTCATTGGAAAAGTTGGAGTTATCTCAAGAATCGATCAGGAAAGGCCAATACTATTCTCTGCAAAAGTTATAGACTACCTTTTAACCAACGGGCGCGAAGTGGAAATCGAACGCAGGCTTGCCCAAAAATTGAATGCGCTAAAAGAAAATCCGGAACTGGACAGCATAATTGAAAAAACAAAAGAGAATCACCCTGAAATCTCTGATGCCCTGGAGGATATAAACTTCAACATTGACTATATGCAGATTGCAGAAGACATCTTTGACTTTGACTGTGATATGGCAGTGGTTTTGGGAGGTGACGGAACCCTTCTAAGGGCACAAGCTAAAATGAAACCTGAAATTCCAATATTTGGAATAAACATGGGAACAGTAGGATTCTTAACAGAAATTGAAGTAGAACATACTTTTGATGCATTGGAAGAAATTTTAAAAGGGGAATACTACAAAGAAAAAAGAACTAAACTCTTAGTTACCCACGAAAATCACAATTATACCGCAATGAATGAAGTAGTTGTAATGACTGACCAGACAGCAAAGATGCTTCATTTTGAAATTCTCGTTGATGGGGAAACAATTGAAGAGGTAAGGGCTGACGGACTGATTGTTTCAACCCCAAGCGGTTCGACCGCTTATGCAATGTCAGCTGGAGGACCTATTGTTGATCCTAAGGTTGGCGGATTTGTCATCATACCAATTTGTCCTTATAAGCTTGGAGTAAGGCCATTTGTTGTATCCGACAACAGTGAAATTACCGTTAAATTACTTAAAAAAGGTAAAAATGCAGTGTTCGTAATGGATGGTCAAATCAATGAAGAAGCCAGATATGAAGAAGAAATCAAATTCAAAAAATCCCCTAAAGACGCTTACTTCATCAGAACTTCAACAAAATACTTCTATGAAAAAGTAAAAGACAAGTTAAACAAAGGCGGAATAAACCAGTAGGGAAAGCATGAATAATCTAGTTATTGATTTGACTCATGGAGGAGTTAAAATTGCAATCAGCCTGGCCAAAAAAGGTCGGAACGTTCTTGCATATGACCTTTACAATACATTAAAGCCAATCGATGAAGAAATGCTTGCAGTTTATGATGTCGAAATCATCAAGCTAGAAGATTTAACTTATTTTAAAGGGGATATGAATGTAATCTATCCAATTCATATGCCCATGACATTTGATGAAATAAAATCTTATAATCCCAATTTAAATTATACCTTTCAAACACATCATGAAGCTGTTTTTGAAATTCTAAAGAATTGGGGCAAAAATATTCCAACCGTTGAGATTACCGGCGTTAAGGGCAAAACCACATCAGTTTTTATGCTTAAGGAGATTTTAATTGATAAAAATCCATTGATTTTATCCAGTCTAGGTGCGCTGCTTTATGAAGACGGAAAAAAATACATCTTAAAGAAAAACATTTCAATAACCCCCGCAAACATCAAAGAAACTGTTGATTTAGCCTATAAAATTGCAAATCCAATTTGTAAAATAGCTGATGGGATTGTTGAAAGTGAAAACCTAAGAAAATATAATTCTGCTATCTTTGAGTCATCATTGGGCGTCAGCGGCATTGGTGATGTCGGACTGCTACTCAACATTGCCGAGGACTATCCTATAGCCCAGGGAAGAAGTTCCGCCAGCAAAGCTAAAAAGCAGGTGTTCAGATGCAAATGCGTTGCAATCGAAAAGGAAAGCTTTGATAAATACTACAGTGACGTCAAACATGACAATGTCAACACATTTTCATTATATGATGAAAACGCCAATCTGTTTTTGAAAAACGTCGAATATGACCTAGATAAAACCTGCGTTGAAATCGAATACGTGAATGTTAAAACCGTCAATGACAATGTGGTATCCGGCAGCTTAATTTTAGAGACCTTTGCGCCTGGAAGACATCATGTGAGCAATCTTTTGGGAGTCGTCTTAACCAGCATCTGCCTGGAAATTCCAAGTGAAACCATACAGGAAAAAATAAGAAACTATAAAGGAATCATCGGCAGGACAAACAAAAAACAGATTGAAAATTCCATAATCATAGAAGAAATCAACCCGGGATTGAATACGCAAGCCATAAAAGAATCAATCAACATGATAAGTAATTTAGATGATTATTATATCTCCATTGGGGGAGATTATGGAATAACCTGTGAAGAAATCGATGAAGAAAAATTAGTAATCTTTCTAAATGGTCTTGATAATGAAATAATTTTGACAGGGGATTTGGGAGCTTCAATTTCAAAAAAACTGACTAAAACTAGCCAGTATATTGAAAACTATAATGATGTTTACGATTTGGCTATAAAAAATAACAAAAACCTTCTTTTCATATACCGTTCCGATTATCGAAAATTGGAATTCAGGTAAAAATTGTAAACATTTAATATATATAAATTGCAAAAATTAAAAATGTAACAAATTCTTATAAGTTAAAACTTATTAATTTGATTTTTAAAAACTTGGAGATAATACATGATTGTAGGAACACGAGGAAGTCAATTAGCTTTAGCTCAAACCAAACAGGTATGTGCTGATTTAGCAAAAGTTACTGGCGTTGATATTGATATAGAAATAATCAAGACCAAAGGAGATAAAATTACTACTTCCCAATTATACAATATGGATTCTAAAGGACTGTTTACCAAGGAATTGGATATTGCACTTTTGGAAGAGGAAGTTGATTTTACCGTACACAGTTTTAAAGACTTGCCTACAGAACTTGATGAAGATTTGAAAGTTGTTGCTGTTCCTAAACGTGAATCTCCGAATGAAGTGCTTATCTCTAATACCCACTGGAATGATTTAAAACCCGGCTCAAAGCTTGGAACCAGCAGCCTTAGAAGAGAAGCATTCTGTAATCATTACCAAAAAGATTTTGAATTAAAACCTATCCGAGGAAATATCGAAACTAGGATTGATAAGGCCTTAAATAGTGATTTGGATGCAACCATCATGGCAGAGGCAGGTTTGAAAAGATTAGGTTTGACAGAATACATTAAAGACGTATTTCCACTTAACTACATCACACCTCCTGCAGGACAGGGTGCACTAGCCATCATCACTAGAAAGGATTACGAGAAAAATGATGTGATTCAAAAGGCTTTGAATGATTACACTTCAATGCAAGAAGTATTTGCAGAAAAAAAAGTTCTAGAAGAGCTTGGCGTTGGATGCCAATGGCCTATAGGCGCAATAGCTCAAATGAATGACAAAGAATTTAATATTTATTCAATTTTATTGACTAAAGAAGGAGAAATCCTTAAAGAGCAAAATGAGAAAGGTTCTATAAGGGATGCGGTTGAACTTGGCGGCCGTATAGGAAGACTTTTCGCAGATTATGTTTAAATGGAGGAATTAGATTGAAAACCGTAAACGTAGGAGTAATCGGGGTAGGTGCGATGGGTGAAAACCATGTTCGTGTTTACCACAAAATGGAAGAAGCGAATTTACTTGCTGTAAGCGATGTGAGCGAAAGAGCTCTTAAAAAGATAGAGAAAAAATATGGCGCTAAAGGCTATACGGACTATAACGAGCTTTTATCAGACCCTGAAATAGAAGCCGTCAGCGTTTGTGTGCCGACTACATTCCACCACGACGTTGTAATGGAAGCCATCAAGTATGGGAAACATGTTTTGGTTGAAAAGCCAATTGCATTTACTGTTGAGGAAGCTGAAGAGATGATTGCTGCTGCAAAAGAAGCAGGAGTATTGCTTGCAACAGGACATGTTGAAAGATTCAACCCAGCTGTTCAAAAGGCCAAAGAACTTATTGACGATGGTGTTATCGGCGATGTAGTATCAGCATTTGCAAAAAGGGTAGGGCCTCTTCCACCGAGAATTAAGGACGTCGGCGTTTCAATCGATTTAGCTATTCACGATTTGGACATTATGAACTATTTGTTTGAAGAAGAAGTTACTCAAGTTTACGGATCAATGAACTGCAGCTTTGATGACAGCGAATTTGAAGACCATGCGGAAATCATGGTTAACTTCGACAACGAATCAACTGGAATCATTGAAGTCAACTGGTTGACCCCATACAAAAGGAGAGAATTGGAATTGACCGGTACTGCAGGAATCATTTCAGTAGACTACATCAAACAGAGTATTGAAGTTTATGGTAAATTTGCCCAAGACATACAAATTAAACATGAAGAGCCTCTTAAAGCTGAATTGAAATCCTTCCTGAATGCAGTAGTCAACAACATCGAACCGGAAATTACTGGTGAAGATGGACTTAAAGCTCTTAAAATGGTTATTGCTGCCAATAAATCCTCCAAAGACCATAAACCTATCAGTTTTGAGGAATTATAATTACTAGGTGATAGTGTGAAAGAAAAATTAATTGCAAAAGCACAAGAATTAAGACAACACGGATTTACAACCGGAGAAATTGCAGATGAATTAAATGTAAGTATGGACACTGCCAGATGGTTAACTCTTCAAAAAACAACTGAAGAAAAGGTTGATGCACCGGTGGACTTTGCCATTAACTGGAAAAGCATTGGTGGAAATTCAACTCGTTTAAGTTATGTTTCAGGTGCTTTAAGTGATATGGCACTATCATATGGGGATGCTGAAACCGTTGTTGGCGTTGCAGTCAGCGGTGTTCCATTTGCAACCGTAATGGCAGACTTTATGGAAGACATGACTGGCGTTGATACCGCAATAGCAATCTTCCACCCTCACAAACACAGAAAGGATGCTGATGAAACCGACGACGAAGGTGCAATCAGTACCAACTTCGGAACTGTCGAAGGCAAAAAGGTCGTTATTGTAGATGACGTCATTACCAGCGGAAAAACCATGAAGGAAGCTATCCACACAGTTAAGGATTTGGGTGGAGAGCCTATTTGTGTTACTGTATTGATTGATAAGGCAGGATTGTCTGAAATCGAAGGAGTTCCTGTTGAATCCTTAATTAAAATTAGTAGATTATAAATCTACTCTCTTTTTTTATTTTTTCTAATTATCCTTTTTTTCTAATTTTGACATTATTTTCGAAAGTATTATATACTTTATCACACAATATATACACAAGGTGATAATAAATGTATATAACAATACTTGCATTAAATAGATTCCATGGCTCCAAGCCACTCGTTTTAGATGGAATTGTGAAATTAGTGAAAGAACCATCAAACCATCATGATGCAGAGGCAATAGCCTGTGAAATGAGACACTTCGGTAAAATAGGCTACCTCGCAAACAGCACCCAAACCGTTGTAAGGGGAACCATGAGTGCGGGACGCCTATACGACAAAATAACTGACGAATACTTTGCAAAAATTAAATTCATAACTGATAACAATGCAATTGCTAAAGTATTAAGCAGCGATGAATTTATCTGTGAAGTGGAAAACCCTGAAAGTGACGTACACTACCTATGTGACAATTTAGAAGATCTTGAGCTAAAGGAGTGATTGGATGATAATCAACGATGTAGAGATTAACTCAGATATTGAGTTATTAACACCACAGTCACATGAAAATGTAGCAGTAATACCTTTAAAAGGCAAAAATAATTATATCGATTTATTAACTCTTAAAAAAGGGTTTGAATTAGGCCTTGTTGAGGTAAAGGAATGTGATACCTCAACAGTGAATACATTAATCGTTAAAAACAATTCAGTAACTCCATTAATCCTAATTGATGGTGAGGAAGTGGTTGGAGGAGATCAGAACAGACTTGTCAATGCAACCACAATAATTCCTGCAAATTCACAGACAAAAATATCAGTAAGCTGCACTGAACGTGGCCGTTGGGCTTACAAAAGTGAATTCAAAAGCTCTGCACATATTGCGGACTTCAACACCCGCCGTAGAAAAGCATTTGCATTAAGGTCTTCAAGACCCGTGCAGCATGAAGTCTGGTCATCAATTGATGAGCTGCAGGCTGAGAGAAACTTCATATCACCAACCAGCGCAATGTCTGAAAGCTACGACAATGCTAGAGTAGACCTTGAGGGAATGTTAAGTTCATTTGAAATAGTTGATGGGCAAACTGGAATCCTAATCATCATAAATGGTGAAATTAAAGGTTTTGAACTGTTTTTAAATTCTGAAATTTACAGGGCATTCCATGAAAAAATATTAAAAAGCTATCTAATCAATGCCAAAGTTGAAAATACCACATTTACAATCAACACTGATGAAGCAAGACTTGTAATTGAAAATGCATTTGATTCCGGCTTTGAAGAAAAGCCAAGTCTCGGTTTAGAAGAAAGCTATGAATTTGAAAATGCAGATGGGCTTGGAAAAGCCTACATTTATGAAGATGAGATTGTGCACTTCTCATACTTTAAAAAGCTTAATGAAGAAAGCAGCAGTGACGATGTCATTGCAGATGGAGACATTGAATCTGGAGTTAGAGATTAATTTCTCTACTTTTCCTATTTTTTTAATTTTTAGTGATTTATTTTAAAAACAACTTATTTTTAATAATTTTCTTGAATGAAATTTTTTTCGAGAAACAAATAAAAAATCCATTAATAACAAAACAACAATCAATGATGGGTTTTTAATATGAATAAAAAAAAGAAGTATATTAATTCGTCCAAAAGAACGAATTAAAATTACAATTCCAATTAATCTCTCCTAAAGAGATCTCTTGTGTAAACCTTATCCACAACATCCCCAAGAATGTCTGAATCGAAACGATTTGCAAGAATGACATCACTTTCACTTTTGAAACGGTCAATGTCATTTACCACTTCTGAACTGAAAAATTCGCTACCATTCTCCAATGTCGGTTCATAGATAATTATTGGAATTCCTTCAGCCCTTATACGTTTCATAACGTCCTGTATGGC
The DNA here is from genome assembly GCF_045586545.1 of Methanobrevibacter sp. Lineage (GTDB taxonomy): Archaea > Methanobacteriota > Methanobacteria > Methanobacteriales > Methanobacteriaceae > Methanocatella. The sequence goes on along the minus strand of NZ_JAZNAN010000015.1, from coordinate 9,809 downwards.
AGATGCACGGAAATTGTCACTGTTGCTCTTCATGGTGAGCCTATAAACTCCAACTGTTTTGGGATTTCTTGAAATAATCTGGTCAGCAATGAACTCCTTACGCACAGTATTGGAATGGACAACAGCTTCTATCATTGTCTGCGGAACATCCTTATAATTTGCTAACAGCTGTTTTGTATCTTTTGGCAAACAGTATCCGCCATATCCGAATGATGGATTATTGTAATGTCCTCCAATACGAGGATCCATACATACACCATCTATAATCATCTGTGTATCAAGGCCTTTGGTCTGAGCATAGGTATCAAGTTCATTGAAGTAGCTTACCCTTACTGCAAGATAAGTGTTGGCAAAAAGCTTTATGGCCTCGGATTCTGTTAAATGTGTCAATAACACGGGAATTTCCTGCTCAGGACACCCTGCTCTTTTTTCCTCTATTCTTGCACCTTCCAAAAGAAGGTCTGCAAACATCTGCCCCTCTTCCATCTGGTCATCATCACAACCAACAACTATACGGCTCGGATGAAGATTATCGTAGAGTGCCTTTGACTCACGAAGGAATTCGGGACTGAATATGATGTTTTTGACTCCATACTTTTCACGTACAGATTCTGTATATCCGACAGGTATTGTTGATTTGATAACCATAAGAACATCAGGATTAACTTTAAGAGTCCATTCTATAGCATCCTCAACCGCTGATGTATCAAAGAAATGATTTACATCATCATAATTAGTTGGTGTGGCTATAATGACAAGGTCGGCATCCCTATAAGCCGATTCCTTATCGGTAGTCGTGTGAAGATTCAACTCCCTTTGTCCCTCACGAACCTCATTAAAAAATCTTTCTATCTCATCATCTTGAATAGGGCTAATGAACTGATTAAGTTTTTCTGCTTTTGATTCTGTAGTTGTAATAGCTGTAACATCATGTTTTTGAGCTAGTAAAACAGCAAGTGAAAGTCCTACATATCCTACACCTGCAACTGTAATTTTCATTTAATTGCCTCCAATTTTATCAATATTTTATTTAAATAGTTTATATTTCTTCTTAAAAAAACTTTATGAGGACATCATTTTCACCCCTAAATTTAGTGGTGGTTTCCTCAATCCATTAATTCAAAAATATTAATATTTACTTAACTATTGAAAAACTTTTCGCAAAAATTCAAAAAAAATATCGATTTTTGGAAAAGTTCTGTTTTTTGTCAAATATTAAATGAAACTGAAATTGTGAAAATAAAAAGCAAGAATTGGAATTTAAATAAAAAATAAAGTAAAAATTGATAATTGTTAATGATTTAAAGATTTATAATTTAATTACAGTAACAAATTTTCTTGCGAGTAACTCAACTAGATTATTACTTTTTATGAATGAACGCTAAAAAATAGTTATTAAGTAAAAAATAGACAAATAATTATTAGATAATTGAAAAATATAAATATGAAACTTTATTTACAAAATGAAGTATCCGGAGAGATTTACACTTGAAATGCACCTCTCTATTTGATGTTTAATTCCCTCATCATCACGTCAATTTTATAGTCAAGGTCTTTGCGTTTCATGTCAATTTCACGTTTTTCATATTCAAGATCTCTCAAATTAATGAACTGCCCTTCAAAAGTGTCAACATACATGGAAACTGATAAATTAAAGTCATTTGAAATAATTTCGTCACATGAGACAACTTTTGAATATTTTTCAATATTAATCCGATTGGATAATACATCAATCATTTTGCCTATAGTGTCATCGCTTAAAAGCAGGTTTCTTTTAAACAGCCCCGGAACCATCAAACGTCCCCTTTTGGTGTCGAATTCCCTTGACATGTCAATGAATAGTATCTTATCATCAGGTTTGTCTTTTCTAAATACTATCACGACTTCGGGCTTTTTATACCTTCCGAATTCATTTGGAATGCTGATTATCGCATCGATGTAGTTTTTCTCAAGGGCCAGATACTTTCTAATGGTTTTGAGTGATTCCTTTGAGAGGAAGTTTTGGGAAATTGATATTGCCATTATACCGTTATTTTTAAGGGAGTTGACAAGATTGATTAGGAATAAAAACTCGCTTTCCTTTAGAATCTCATATTCCCCACTGAACTGAGATGCGGATTCCTTTTCCACATCCATCTTGTTGATTAATTTTTCAAGGGCTTTGTTGAGCTCAGCATCCTTGGAAAAAGAGGTTAAATCCATGTCAAAATTCTTGCTTAAAACATCTTCCAGCTGAGCCCTTTTATGTCTTTTTACAATCTCTAAGCTTTGATTTTTTTTGGAGGAATGATAATTACGAATTCTTATCGGAATGACGGATAGGATTCCGTCAAATGATGCCTGATTAATGTCGGCCGAATTCATAGCATCTTCATTTTCTATGAATAAGCCATTAAAACTGTAATAACTCAGGAAAAGCCTTGCAATTGTATAACAGTAAGTTACCCTGTCCTCTTCTTTTCCGAAGTTATTGCTTTGCCAAAGCCCTATCAAATTAGATAAACTTAAAAGTGAAGTTCCATCCCTCATGAACGGATCGTAAACATTTTCGAGATTTTTCTTTTGTGATGCCAAAATTGCAGACAGTATCTGATAGATGTATTCAGGATTTGATTTGATTTTCAAAAGCCTTGAATCAGCAACAGAATAAAAAACATCACTGAATGAAAAATCCGTATCAAATACATTCAATTTTGAGATTAAACGGATAATGTCCTTTAATAATTGAGTATTTTCGCTGTTTGCTGCAAATAATTCAAATGGGAATTCCTCTCTGACTGCATCAAATATCTGATTGAGATATTTTTCATCACCTGAAGATTTGGGAAATGAAACGTTTTCGCTGAAAGCCTCAAAGAAATCTTTCAGAAATGTTTCACTTTCGAATCTATCGTTAATCACTTCATCAAAATAGCAGTATGATTTTTCAATGTAGTATCCGTACATATGATAGGCGTCATTTTTGAACTCTTCCTCATATAACTTTCTTTCATATGCCTCATCCAGGGTCACTTCCCTCTCCTGAAGAACCATCAGAAAATGGTCCTTAAGTGAATCTGAACAGTATTTGTAGATGAATGCATAGATTATAAGATATTGAGTTTCAAGTGGAAAATGGGCTGTCCTTGATTTTGAAATGATTTCCTTCAGGACGGCACGATTATTTGAATATCTATAATTCAGCATTACTGAGCCTCCCACAGCTGATTAAGGATTCCTTCCTTCAAGTTCCTGTCATATTCAACTACCTTAAGGTCTTCAGCGATTTTTTCATTGATGGTGTTTAACAGTTCCCCGTATTTCACTTGAGTGTCATAGTCCGGCAGAACCAGTTCCAATTCCTTAATTTCCTTAAGTGATGTGTGCGGAAGCTTTTGTGAACTTCCAAGCTCATGCAATTGCTTTTTGATGTGGGCATTGGTAAGCATATGGGCGATGAAATCCGGATCATAACCCTTTTCAACTCGGATGATGGCAATTCTATCGCTTACAACAAGGCCTTCTTCTTTTACACAAACCACATCATATGGATAAGGCATCTTCATTAGTACGTCGCCTTTTCGTGTGAAATACCTATCCTTAAAATCAGAAAGTTTTAGGTTGTCAAAGTCAGATAACTCGCCGTCCTTTTTGATTGATCTTTGAACGATTACATGGAAGTCTATCCCTTTGTCATCCAAGTAACGTCTATATGACAGACCGGAAAAGATTTCTGCTATTTCGGCGAGTTTCACTTTTTTCATATTATCCCATTTTTTTAGTTGGCGGTTGAAATGAGCAATAAATTGCTTTTGGTGGTGAGCCAAAAGCAGTTTGTACTCATTGGTAGAGTCCTGCTACATCATCAAGCAGCGGTGTTTCCTCGACCGCTTCTGATGGATCTACCTTTTCAGCAGAGACTCCACCGATCACTCCTACGCTTTGGATGTTGTCCTTTAAGACTGCTGTTGAGACAATTCCTGGTCCTTGCGGTGATAGGACAAACAAATCAAGGAATGTTTCATCTTCACCAACTATGAAAGCCGGTTCGATGGCCTCAGCAGATTTTGTTTGGACCTTGATTAAAATGTGCTTTGCTTCTGAATCCCCTTCAAGTCCAATCTCACGTCTTATATTTTCATCCAAATTTTTAACTTTTTCACTCCAATTAATATCTGTCATATTGTTACCTCACTATTTTTTTATCACCTTAAAATACAATGGTGTTGGTATCTTTTTTGGAAATTTACATTCCAGAATAAAGTGTATTTTTTGAAAAGTTATACACTTCACAGTATTATTTTGAAGTTTATCATATATAAACTTTACGAAATTTACAGAAATATATATGAAATCACTTCCATGAAGTAATATAAATTAGAAATAATATATAAAGTTTTCTATTTTATAAGTCTTTTTTAAAAAAATACACAAAAACAAAAATGCAAAAAGGTGCACATATGACTGGAAAAAAATTTAAAAAAAGTTTAGAAGTGAAGATTATTCTTCATCTTCTTTTTTGGTTTTCTTCTTATCAACGATAACCATTCTTTCGTTTTCTTCATCAACTTCCATGATAATTGGTTCTTCTTCGATAGCACCAGGGTCTTTTTCAACACATTCATTAATTTTGGATTGAATAGCCCCAATATCTTCAGTATCGATTAAATCAACAATCTCTAATTGTTGTTGGAACCTTTCAATACCATCGAGAGGAACATTTTCAACAAATGGAATAGCTCCGGTTGCTCCGATAATTTTCTTTTTATCAGGATCCGCACCGTTTTCATATAATGCTTGAATACTTTGACCTGTAATATGGCCTTGTACTTCAGCACCAGCCAAAATCAAAAATCTAATATTCGGATTTGAAATGATATTTGCAACAACTTTTTCAATACCTAAATTTTCAGTTTTACATGGTCCTGCGATTGCTGCTCCGGATAAATCAGCTTCAATGTGAGAAGCAAGAGTTGTAACAGCCACCGGACTTTCAGGGTCCCCAACAATGTAATCCCCACTGATTACAGGCCAGCCATCTGCAGGTGCTTTTTTATCAGCCATGATTATTTCCTCCTAACTTTAGTGATTAAAAATATATTTTAAGTATATTTAAATATTTTGAAAGTTTACTTGGGTAAAAAGTTTATTAGATAAATTAATATAATACATATTATGAATTTAAATACTGATTTATTTTATTTTATCAACAACGGCATGTCAAATCCGACATTTGACTTGATAATGCCCCACTTTACAGATTTGGGAGGCTTTGTTACATTACTTTCATTATGTATAATAGCGATTATAATCTGTAAACGACTGAAAAAAGATCAATATTTAAAAATCGCAAAAATGTGTCTGGCCGCTTTAGTCCTGTCTGGAATAATTGCAGCCTGCCTGAAATTGGCCATTCACGAACCAAGACCATACACCACTTTGAGTCATGCCCGTCAGCTTTTAATACCAACCGAACCAAATTCATTTCCATCAGGCCATACCTCTTCAACATTCAGCGTCATGACTGTTCTGGCAAATGAACTATGGCAGTACAAAAAATTAGTAATTGCCCTAATCCTATTTTGCATTTTGATTGCATTTTCACGGGTGTATTGTGGAATACACTATCCTTTAGATGTGGTTGTTGGGGCGATGGTCGGAATAATTAGTGGAATAATTATCTTAAAACTAAAAGTAAAGTTCTGATGGACGTCCGATATATTCAAAATCGTCCTTGTTGTCCAGATATTTCACACCAATGACCTTTCCATCCGGGAATACGGTAACAACACTCATTCCATCATTAACATCAATGACAATTACTTTTGTGTTTTCTTCACCTTCAGCTTTAATCTTAACTATTTCATCGTTTTGGACGAGTTCCCCATCCTCAAATTCGTTGCTGATGTCTGTAGAATACCAGTGCTGAGGCAATTTTAATCTTAAATCCAAGCTATCTAACAAATCTTTAACGTGCATCTTAAAGTCTCCTAATCTTCTAAATAATTATTTCAAAAAAAGCATATTTAAATATATTGTAACTATTCAAGGGTTAAAAAGGTTAAAAATCTCCTACAAAAGCTTCTCGAATTGTGTCTAAAATAAGTTTAAAAATACTGGATGTTTGTGATTCAACGCCTAAAATCAATGGTTTAAACTGAGGATATTTTTTAAGAAAATCCAAAACCAGTTGAATTTGATATTCTTCAGCTTCATCTTTACGGTTTTCCTTCAATAATTTAAGAGTAGTTTCACTTTCCTTTTCATCCAATTCCTGCAAATGAGGATATTCCTTATAAACATTGACTCTTTTAGTGTCTATATCCAGATCACTTTCATATAAGATACTGGTTAAGAGATTCGGAAGAGCATCCTGAGTGTTGACATACTCTTCAATGAACTCTTCAGATGGGCTAAATTCCTCATTAACAACCAAAACTCTCTTTGACATTATACTCTAAAGTGAATTTTGTTTTTATCTATTACATCCAATGTGTAAGGCTCTGGAATATTATCGGAATGACCTAATGCAAGAATTCCTACAACTCTGTATTGCGGGTCAAGCTTTAGGATTTCCTTTACAACTTCCTCGGCGTCAACTCCATCCTTGCTTCTGAGATGTACCTGTACCCAGCAGCTTCCAAGGTCAAGTTCTGTTGCCATCAGATGCATGTAAGTTAAAGCGATTGATGAATCTTCAATCCAGGTATCGGCAACTAAAGTGTCTGCAACAACAACAATTGCCTTATCCGCTCCGGCAATCAAATCAGCACCATGGTCCTTGCATTGGGATAATTCAACTAAAGCATCCTTGTTTTCAACAACCATAAAATTGCATGGTTTTCTGTTCATGCTTGTAGGAGCAAGAAGGGCCGCTTCCAGGATTTTTTCAAGCTCGTCTTTAGTGACAGGTTCATCATTGAATGTTCTTGTGCTTCTTCTTTTCAAAAATAAATCCATAAGTCTCATGATTAAAAATTAGTCTTTGGGATATAAAAATTTTAATAATAGTCATTGAGTTCTAAAACGGCTTTAATTACACGTTCACAGTTATTTTTATCATTGAATTTGAAAAAGTCCTCGACACGTTCCTGATAAATCTCATCCATTTTACAATCATTTTCTATTGTATTAATGATTTCGGCTTCCAAATCACTGATTGTCCTTTTAACTGGTCCAAAACCCATAGTTTCATAGTTAAAATAAGCTTTATCTACATTAAAATGATAATTTTTCTCAGTTTGATAATAAATAACTGGTTTTTTAAGATAAGCAAAGTCAAAAATGACTGATGAGAAATCAGAAATGACCAATGAAGCATGATTGAATATGTCAGTATATGAAACTTTATCTCCAATTTCAATCTTCGGATTAATGTCAAAAGTTGAGAGGAATTTCATAAGGTTTCTATGTGGCTTAAATATTAATTTGTAGCCTTTGGAAATAATGTAGTTGACTAACTCTTCATCATTTAATACATCGTTTATTGATTTAAAATAACTTGTTTGCATAAACTGCTCTTTTTTTAATGAATCATATTGCCTTCTCCATGTCGGCATGAAAACAATTTGCTTTTTATCTTCCAGTTGCTCGAGATAATCGAATCTTGGAAAACCTAACACCTTAACAATATCCTCTGAATAGCCGTAATCCGGACTTAAAAATGATTCCCTTTCCTTATCCGAAACTGTTGCAATCAAATCAAGTCTTTTGTCATAATTATTAAGCCAATGGGAGATATTATCCTTTGTAACACCGTGCTGCAGGAACACCGTCTTTGATTTTGCAAGTCCTGAAAGGTGAGAGTAATTTCCCCAAAACGGATAGATAATATTGTTGTCCGGATGAGATGTAAGAATGAATTCTGCAAACAACAGATAAAGCCTATGTTTCAAGGATTTGTTTGGAAGGATTTTGCCCACTTTATTAATTTCCTTATACTCCTGATTTGCAGTTTCAAAACCTAACAGTTTTTTGATTTTACTTAATTTTGAACTTTGCATATATCTGTATTCCATTTCTGGAAGATTAACCCCCACTTGAGGAGATTTTGAAAATACGTAATATTTGTCAATATCTTTTATCTCTTGAAATCCATTTGCATGCTTGAACAAAAAGTATCCATTATCTCCAGCAGCATTAGGCAGATCCATGAAAATCCAAATATGTTTACGTTTAAATATGTAATAATTTAAAAAGAATAATATTCTCAGAATTACACCCGTACGCCAACCCTGCTTTCTTTCATTTAAAATCAATTTCAATACTTCAAATTCGAGTTTAATACCTTTTAAAACTGTTTTATCTGTAACTTCAATATGGTCTCCACAATCAATTGACAAATAATCCTTTGACAATTTATATTTTGAAGTTCTTGTAAGTCTTGAAGTCTGATTATAGTCAATGATTAAGACTTTTGAGTCCGTTTTAAACAATATTACAGTATTTGAATTGACCGGCAGGATAACTTGGAAGTTATGGTTATATCCATAGTCAAAATGAAGCGAATAATTGAGCCTTTGAGGATATTCCAGGACTTCTGTTTCAAAGGCCTCATCATTTGCAACCGCATAAATCTTAGTGTCTTTGACAAAATCAGTTAGAATTCCTGAAATATGCAAATGGTTTTTGTCAATGAACTCGAAATTATCAATATAAACTGTGTTTAAGTCCAAATCTTTCTGATAACTATCTTTGTTAACCAGATAATCCCTTTTATTGTGCTTTAATAAGACGATGTGTTCTTTAAGCTCAATTGGAATGGATAATTGTGAACGTATTATGTCATCATCAATGAAAGAAAGAATATAAAATAATTTATCATAGAGTCTGTTAATTTCTTCTTCATTTAAAAGTGCATTAACAAACTTAATCTCCAAAATCCACTGCAGGTCATACATTAGAACGTGCTGAATGAATTTAGGAACTTTTTGAAGTTTCTTAAGAGAATACTCTATTAATTTTATGAAATATTCGTCGACTCTAGTTGTGAAATATGATTTATTCTGAGTCGAAGTTGCAATTAAAGAGTTTTGCAAGTCGTTTCTTCTGTAAAAGTAGGTTTCGTCATGAATAAATGCAATGTTGGGATTATCAATGAGCATTTGATTGATTAATAATGGATCTTCTGAAACCCTTAAATTTTCATTGAATTTATAAAATTTCAGTTCTGAGAATCTAAAAAAGCTGGAAGGACCCGAAAGCTGAATAAAACTTGGATTTTTGTGAATATTAATGACTTGGGTTTTTTCAAATTTATAATTTAAAGGATGGTTACCTATTTTAACTCCAAAAAACTCAATTGGAATAGAAACAATATTAATATTTGAGTTTTCAGTCAGTAATTTGAATGCTTTTTTAAATGCTCCTTTCGAGATATAATCATCTGAGTCTAGGAAGTTTACAAACTCCGCATCGACATATTTTAAACCTAAGTTTCTGGAATAAGCAGGGCCTTTATTTGTTTCATTATTTATGACTTTAATATTATCAGGATATTTATTTTGGTACTCTAAAGCAATTTGTTTGGTATCATCTTGACTATTATCATTAACAATGATGATTTGGATATTTTTTTTAAAATTTAGAGATTGGTCGATAATTGAGTCTAATGCTTGCGAAATATATTTTCCAGTATTATATGCAGGCATTACAACCGCCATTTTAAAAGCCAAAATAAATCCCCCTAATGTATATTTATATAAGTTAAGTATATTATATAAACAATTTGGAAAAAAATTAAGAGACAAATGGTTTATAATATCTAGAATTTTAGAATTTAAGATATTCTTTTTAGATTTTAACAAAACAAGCATGGGGAATAAAAAATG
>NZ_JAZNAN010000014.1:0-32027 GCF_045586545.1 Methanobrevibacter sp. | reverse complement strand
ATTTAAAAAAATTTAATAGAAATAACATTAAATATGTATTTACTTCAACAAAAAGTATGTAAATCCTTTAACAAGGAAGTATACGAAAAATTGAAAAAATAAAAAGGTGTTGAAATTGGTTAAATACTTACCTCGCTATTTAGATAGGGAATTAAAAGAATTAATGGAATATATGGGGGCAATTTTGATTGTCGGTCCGAAATGGTGTGGAAAAACAACTACTGCAAAACAAATTGCAAAAAGCATTATCGAATTACAAGACCCTACCCATTCTAAAAATTATCTAAGATTAGCAGATGTAGATCCCCTTTCATTACTTGAAGGGGAAAAACCTAGATTGATTGATGAATGGCAAATGGCTCCGGAATTATGGGATGCAGTCAGATATAGTGTTGATAAAAGTGAAGACGACGGATTATACATTTTAACAGGAACAACAGTTGTAAATGATAAAAAAATAAATCATAGTGGCGCTGGAAGAATCCATAGAGTATTAATGCGACCTATGAGCCTATTTGAAAGTGGAGAATCAAACGGGAAAATTTCATTAATGGAGTTATTTGATAATCCGAATATGAATATCAATGGAATTACTTCTGATTTGACAATTACAAATCTAATTTTTGCAATGTGTAGAGGAGGATGGCCTGAAAGCTTGAACAAAAAACAGAAAAAGGACAATTATTAATAGCCAAATCATATCTAAACATCATTTGTGAAGTAGACACGACCACAATTGATGGAGTTAAAAGAGATCCAAACAAAATTAAAGAACTTTTAAAATCCTACTCTAGGAATATTTCTTCATATGCAAAAAACACTACAATTATGGCAGATATTAAAGAACACCACGGTACAATTTCTGAAGCGACATACTATAATTACATAAATGTATTGAAGCAGTTATTTGTAATTGATGAAGTTAAAGCCTGGACTCCAAATATCCGGTCAAAAACTGCCATGCGAAATAGCTCTAAAAAAAATTTCATAGACCCATCAATTGCTATTGCATCACTTGAATTAACTCCAAAAAAATTATTGTATGATTTAAATACTGGAGGCCATATTTTTGAGACATTATGCATTAGAGACTTAAATGTCTATTCAATTCCTCGAGGAGGAAAAGTAAAGCAATACCATGACCAAAATGATTTAGAAGTTGATTGTGTTTTAGAATTAAATAACGGAGATTATGCATTAATTGAATTTAAATTAGGAAGTAAAGAAGAAGATAAAGGTGCTTCAAATTTACTTAAACTTAAAAAACTAATCAATGCAAAAAGAGAATCCGGTGAAACTAAAATACCCGAACCAAAATTTTTAGCAGTTATAACTGGAGGAAAATTAGCCTACACTAGAAAAGATGGAGTTAAAGTTATACCGATTGGATGTTTGAAATAATACCAAAATCTATGTAGGAGATACCGTTAAAATAAAAATCAAATATTACCCTGACGGCGATTCCCTAAACAACGGAAACCTCGTTACAAAAACAGTTGATTCAAACGGATACATACAGGTTGCAAGCGCCGATGCATATTCCAAATTCCCTGACAAGGCATATATGGAACTGTATGATGCCGACGGAGTTCTGCAGGCAACCCAGACCGTAACATTGACACCTGACAGTACTACTCAATACTTCTAGAGTAGTACCTGCTTTTTCTTTTTTAAATTGATTTCACCACGCAAAATTGTTCTCACCTTGAAATATTGATGTAACACTGTAATATGACTATTTAGAACCTTTAAAAGCGCTAAATTTATATTTGAATAAGATAAATATCTTAATTGTGGCAAAAGAAACTTTTTTCAAGTGAAAAAATTAGACTTTTTACGAATGAAATAACTTAAAAAAAGGTGATTAAATGACAACAATGCTGGATGAGTTCAAGCGTGAAATGGAACCTGCTAAAGAAATATATACTAAAGAAATCAAAGACTTTGCGAAAAAATATGATTTTTTAGGGGAAATGTCTTTAATAGAAGATCCCGACATTGATACATTAGATTATATATATTCTTTTGAAAAATTTAATGGAACCAGTGAAGAGATTTTAGATAAAACCCTTAAAGAACTTTATAGACATATGAAAGAATTTTCAAAAGCAAATGGAATCTACGAATTCTGCAGAAATGCAATAATCTCATACAGGTGATAAAATGGATATCACTAAACATCCTCAATTCCATCTGTATCTTTTAACATTGCATTTTCTAATGATTAAAAATCAATTAATTCCCGAAAATTCTAATGAAAGATGGACATATGGAACTATTATCAATAGAGCATATTATAGTGCATATCTATACTGCGAATTATGGCTAGAAAAAATTAAAAATTTCAAAGTTAAACCTCCTTGGGAATTTAAACCAAATGAAAAGAAAATAGGCGAACATAAACAAGTTCGAAAAGCATTGTTTGATTTTGGAGAGGAAGAAACGGAAACTGAACTTAAAAATTTAGCTTCATTAAGAAAAAAAGCAGATTATCATCCTTATGAAGAAATAACCGAAGACAAGGTAACAAATGCTATACAGCATATGAAAAAAATCTTCAGCCATCTGAAATTCGAGTGAAAAATATTTTTTTAAATCATCTAAAAATTACACCGCAACTGCAAAACTGCCTTAACCATCAAAAAAAATAAAAAAAGAAGGATTATTTGGTTTTATACCAAACAGTAGCCTTATATGGAGTATAGCCTTTAATCAGGTTGGTGCGAATGTGTCCTCCACCATTTCCCTTAACGGTTTTGGTTTTTACTTTTCCCTTTTTGTTCTTGAAGAAGAATTTGGCCTTGACAAGCTTTGTATGATGAGGTTCTATGTCTCCATTATAGCCGTTTCCGAGATACCATGCTGTTACGCCTACTCCCTTATCGAACTGCATATTGCCACTGTATTCAACATAACCTGCTATTGCATCACCATTTGAAAGTTTAACGGCTTTAGGCCCCCATAATACTCCTGATGGGAAATTATAAATTGTCACATCCACTTTTTTGGTTTTAGCGGCACTGACACCTTCGGCGGCAGCCACTCCAACCACAAATAAAGCACCTATTAAAATTAAAAGGATTAATATGTGTTTCTTATTTAAGCTCATAATATATCTTATAAATATTAAAAGTATTAAAATTTTTTATTCAAGTTGGAATATTGTTGTGAAAAAATCTGGGTATTTAAAAAAAATAGTTTATAATTTTTTGTATTCATTGAAAGTTTTAATAATGTCTTCTGCAATTTCAAATGCAGAATCAATGCTTGTGAATTCCCCTTTCTGATAAATCGAGAATTTCACAAGGCGTAATGTCTTCAAAATCCCTTTCTGTATTTTGCATAGTAATCACCATCCACAGTCAAAATGAAATCAATTTCAGAATATATGCCGTATGGCACGCCAGAAGATTTACAAAACGATATAACAGATTCTCGAATGCGTGATCTTAATTCATCCCATTCACTTAACGACAAATCAGCAGCATATCTGACATAATACTGAATTCTAGGATTGCCTTCTTCATCAAAGTTATCCTGGAAGACTGAAGTTAAACAAGGGTATTTTGGAAGAATATCAGATTCTATGAACCTATAGATTGAATTGTAGGGTTCTGGATTTTCTATCAAAAATTCTGTGACATTTTCTAAAATATTTTCACCTCCCGTCATTAGTAAATATAATATTGAATTTAGGATGATATTAACGTTTCTAAGTGCATCAGGACACATTTGTGAAAATATGTATTTAAAAAGAATTATTTAAAGTTTACTTGGATATGAAAGCAATATTACGCAGTCAAATCAATATTACCGATTCAAAGCAATTAAAAAAAAGAAAAAAATAAAGTCGTGTGAACGACTTCATCACTATACTGGATTTCCATCCTCATCAATTACAGGCACTACATTATGGCCGTCTTCATCTATGACATCATAGCCTCCGCCAGAGTCACTGGAACTAGAACTTGAGCTTGAAGATGAACTTGAGCTTGAACTAGGTCTTGAATATGAAGAGGAACTTGAACTGGAGCTTGAAGATGGAGTTGAAGTTGATTGTGATTCCGCATAAACATTGTCATCAGTTGCGGTACTGTTGTCAACAGGCTCCTCGCTTTCACCAGGTTTGATTGTCAATTTTGCAGCTACACTGCTTCCGGTAAAGTTTTCGTCACCATCGAATGTTGCATTAATATCATATTCTCCGGCAGGAACACCTGCAATTTTGACATTGACAACACCGTTTGCAAATGTTTTTACAGTGTCTTCAAATACAGTGCTTCCGTTACTGTCCTTAACAGTAACATGAATTTCCTTATCCTTTAGGGCTATTCCTTCGCCATTAGTTAATTTAATGGAAACGGAACCGTTTTCATTAATGGCCCCTTCGCCCAAAATTGCGATTTTACTGTAATTTGAATCTTCAGTTGATGATGAAGTGAGTATGAAAGCTGCCATTACTGCAAGAAAAACAACGAGGATTCCTCCAATAATTATCAATTTTTTCCTATCCATTTTATCACCGTTAATAGTATTATGTATTAATAATATAAAAGATTTGTTAAAAAAAAGAAATTAGCTTAAAGTTTCACCTTAAGCTATTAAAAAATCGCCTATCTCATCTTCATCAGTTGAGGAAATGGTAACCAGTTTACCGTCCTTTTCATAACTGAAAACATAATAGATGGTATCCTGTTTAAGATATCCGTCTACGCCGTTTATTGTTTTGGCATCTCCACCGACATTTGCAACGACATCATCACTTACTTCAAAACCCTCATACTCAGCAACAAGAATTGCAATAATGGTATTTCCTTTTTCAAAAAGTTTACCATTGGTTACGTAATTAACAGAGCCTTGAGAGTGATGTTCATTAACTGTTTCATGATTCGGATCTTCGGCAAATCCGTCAGGAATGTGGAAGTCAACGCCATCGATAGTTATGTTTTGTTCTGCACTGACGAATGATATGGAAGCCAACATTATGGCTACAAGAGCCAATGTGAAAAATATTTTCCTATTCATCATCAATCCTCCTTTGAGTAATTAATGTTATGTCAAAGATTCTAAATATATTTAATGTAGATTAATCCTTGCCCATGACCCCAATCATCAATGACATGTCCTTTGATTTGATGGTTACAAGATAGTCTCCCTCATAATAGCTGAAGGTATAGCTACCTTTTTTATCGACAAGATATCCCTTTTGAGATCCAAGCATAGTCTTACCGGATTTTATCTTTTTGGTCGATTTGACCTTTTCGACTTTTCCGTCCTTAACGACGGTGATTTTAAGCTTATCCTTTCCATGCTTGAAGTCCAAAAAATCATTCCCGCTGCCCTGAAGCCTGTATTCTGTCGGAACAGTAAAGTTGATGTCGTGTAAGGTGTAGTTTTCAACCTCCCTAAAGGCAAAAGTTCCCTCTTCGGGGGTGAAGGCCTCGGCAGATACAAACCCGATTAGGGCAAAAAGCAACACTATTGCAAGCAGATATCTGAATTTCATGCTAAAGAATATATAGTAATACCTAAAAATACTTTTCTAAAAATTTGAAGAATTTTAGGCATGTAAAAATTAGTAAATCTTTAAATAATACATTAAATCATAATATAATTTGTAACACACTCCCGTGTTGCACTAAAAAAATTTTTTTAGTTTAAGTTCTAAAGGATTATTTCCTTTAGGCTTAACACTAATCCTGTTTTTAAAAAAAATATTAAAAGATGATTAGATAATCATCTCTTCAAAATAAGAATCTTTCGGTGCCTGCAAGACAACTACAGTATTTCCGTCAATGTAGGAAAAGAATGAGAATGGCATGTCTGTCCATTTTACGCCATCATGCCCTTCGATTGTGAAATTTTCATAAGAGACATTTTCCGGAATGTAATTCTGGATACTGGCGTTCAAATCATCCCCGGAAGTCAGGGATACCATTAAGATTTCATCATCTGCATTTTTGAAAAACTTTACAATTCCGGAACTGTTGCCTTCAGTCATATTAATGGCCATGGAATCTATCTGGCCGAATCCTTCAGGAATTGTGAAGAAATAATCACCGACGCTTACATTTGTATCGCAATCAAAATATTCGACATTGAAATCTTCCATTGAATCCAAATCCTTCAAAACATCGTCCCAACTAGTAGTGGCGCTGACAGCACCTATAGTCAGCATAAATGCCAATAGCAAAATTAAGTGCCTCTTCAAATAATCACCTCATAAAGCCTTGTTTGATTTGTTACCTGAACAATGACTGCATTGTCCCCGTCAACATAACTGAAACAGGTCATGTTCCCCTCTGTATAATTCCAGCCTTCATGACCTTTTATTGTGGCTTTGGATGCACCTTCATGGTATAATTCATCTAAAGACATACCCATCCAGTCTGAAGCAACGGTAATTATGATTTCTCCGCCATATTCGTTAATGTAAAAGCATGTTTGGCCATTGGATCCCAGCTCTTCAAAGTCTTCACTGGCTCTTGCCTCTCCAAATCCGAATGGAATAACGAATTCCACTCCTTCGAAGTTTATCTTGCTTGATTCATTGAAATATGTTATATTGTCATTGGCACAGGCCGGTGCAATCAACATGAACATTACCAGACAGGCCAAAATCAGATGTTTCAAATTCATAATTTACCTCAAGTTAAAATATATATTTAATCTAAAATAATATTAACTATTGAAGTGTGATAAAAATGAGTGAATTTTTCAAATTTGAAGATAAAAGCAGAGACTTTCCATATTACCGGCATAATCCGAAAATCTCAAAAATGGCTTGGATTATACTGTTGCTCTTAATTCCAATCTCCTTTTTGACTTACTCAATAATTTCTTTGGAAAGTGAATTTATAGGCAGTTTGATATTCTGTTTATTATTGCTGATTCCTCTGCTGTACTTTTCAAATTGGGATTATTCTCTGATGTTTAGAAAGCCCAGCAGAAGCGAAATAAAACTTGCCGTGCTTCTTTTTGTCGGCTATATTATCTATGCCGTTGTAGTTGGCGAATTTGTAGATATGATGGGCCATACAAGTGCCGTGACCCCCGAATATCTTGGCATTAGCGTAGAAGCATTAATCTCCCTGGTATTTTCAATGATGGGTGAAGAACTGATAAAATTCATTCCATTGATGCTTTTCATGAGGATTGTCTACAAATACACTCAGAACCGTAAGCTATCAGTAATTGTCTCTACAATTTTCATCCTGATATTTTTCGGAATGCTTCACTACGACCCTGGCGTGACACCGTTAATTTCAGTGCTGCTTATCCAGGGATTGGGGTCAATATTTGAACTATACGGTTACATCAAAACCAAAAACATATTTGTGCCTTATATGAGCCATCTTCTAACAGATGCGTTTATATTTGCGTTAGCACTAGTGGGAATGTGATAGAATGGAAAAGGACGCTTTAGCAAATGGAATATTGTCTTTTATAATACCTGGTTTGGGACATGCATTGCATGGAAATGCAAAAAGAGGAATAATTTTGTTTATAGGAATGTTGATTGTCCATGCATTGATTTACTATTTGGCCAACAATATTCTGGGAAGCGGAATTTCAACACTCTACCATTTGTATGCAGGCTATGATGCATACAAAAACTACTAAATCAATCTAGACATGTAGATTAACATGAACTTGTTTTCTGAATTTATTTTATAGTATCATTAAACTAAAAATAGCTCAAATAATTCAATAAGATTAACTAAAAAATTAAAGTAAATCAAAGCTAGAATTAAGTATTCAATAGGAAGAATTCAAAGAAAAAATAAAAAGAAATGAATGAAAGAATCATTCATCGGCAGGCCTGATTTTTGTCAATACGACTGCAGCAACCAGAACACCAATGATGATTATTGAATCAATCATTATTTCAAATGATTCGGCAGTTGTGAACAGCTGGAAAATACCGACAGCCCACATTATAATCAGGACACATGGAAGCAGGTATTTGATTATAAAGCTCCAGGTCTTGCCGACCTTAAATGTTGATGACTCGTTTAAGGCAGGAAGGAAGTGTTCAACACCATAGAACCATGCGAATATTATACATTGAACACCAATCAAAAGCAAAATGCCGAACTGGTTTACAAAAGTGTCAATGATTCCGACCAGATAGCTGCTGATACCGGTTGTTAGGACCAAGGAAAATGCGCAGCCAATAATGCTCAAAACGGTTGCGGCTTTCTTACGGGACCATCCCAATTTATCGGCAGTTGAATTCAGCATCGGCTCGAAGAATCCCAAAGCTGAAGTGACGCCCGCAAAAAGAATTGCCAAGAAGAGCATTGGAGCCAGAATGCGCCCGATAGGACCCATAATGTTGAAAATCATCGGGAACACGATGAATACCAAACCTGTTCCTTCAGTAATCAGTTGAACCATTGGGGTTCCGTTGGTAAGTGACATGAACCCTAAGATTGAAAATACACCGAATGCAGTGCAGATTTCAAATGCTGAGTTTGATGCAACAACAATCAAAACATTATCGATTAATTTGGAGTTTTCAGGCAGGTAGCTTGCATAGGTAAGTGCAATGGCCTGACCCATACTCAATGAGAAGATAATCTGTGCAAATGCGGCAAGCCAAATGTCAATATTTAAAAGCATGCTCCAGTCAGGAGTTAGAAGAGTTTCGATTCCGATGTTTGCGCCGGGCAAAGTCAATGCATAAACGATAATGATGCCCATTATGACAAACAATGCCGGAATGAGTATCTTGGAAACCTTTCCGATACCCTTATCCACATTCTTATGGGAAATGAACCATAAGACAATCCATAACAACAAGACGCCAACGGTTGTTGGAATTAACAGGAAACTGGCATTTGACAGGTTGGAGCTTCCCCCAACAGTATTAACGAAGTAAGCTGCAGTATCGGTTCCCCAGTTGAATGTGAAACTGCTTAACAGATACACCAAATCCCAGCTTAGGATTACCATATAATAAATTGTAACAACAAATACAAACAAAACCAGAATCCAAGCAATTATTTCGAACTCCGGCTTAATCATTCGCATAATTTTCGAAAAGGACTCCTTAAATGAGAATCCCACACCATATTCTAATATCAAAAAAGGAATTCCCATTATAGCGATTGCTACAAAGTATGGGATGAAAAATGATCCCCCACCGTTGGAATAAAGTACATAACTGAAACGCCAGATGTTACCAAGACCAACCGCAGCCCCAATCATAGCAAAAATAAAAGCTAAAGATGAATCCCATTGTGCTTGTTGTGTCATAATACAATTTTTGTAAAACAATATATAATAACCTTTACATATTTATTTGTGATGAACGTATTTGACAAATTCATAATGGGTGAAGTCACCGGCATAAACTGGTGTTTTGAAAACCGCCATTTCCAGGAAAGGCTGCAGGAAAATGGAATATCAAGACAGTACATCATGGATTGCATAATGACGGAAGAGCCTGTGAGCTGGGAGCATGTGGAAGGCAGCACATATGCCGTCGTATTTCCAGCACCCATAAATAAAGACTATAAGGAAATTAGGGTCCTCATGGCTTGCAGCGGCAATTCGATTGACCTTATAACAATCATGAGAAACAACGAAACAACAACCAATCGCCAAAAAAGGCAATATCAGTCAGACAAACAGAAGAATCTGGAAAAAAAGAGGCTTAAAGCCCTGTCAAAAAGAAAATGGTAAAAGGTTTTAATCAAACCTTTTTGAAATTTAAAAACTTGGTTAATCCGTATCTAAACAGTATGGAACCTGTTGCGCCGCCTGCCTTGGCTGCCCTTGCATCCTTTGTAAGCTGTTTATGGGACAGTTTCTTTGTATTGCTTTCGGAATGGTATGTCTGAAGGCCTGCCCAGATTACCGCACTTTTTGATTCCTTATTGTATAGCTTGACTATCTTAGTTATCCAACCCCTGTCCTTGTTGAAATTGCCCTTATAAACCATCGGAACAATTACATCAAGATATTTCCCCATTGTCGGAATGTCCTGGCCATACCAGTAAATCATCATCTTAGGCTCCGGCATCACTGCTGCAGACACTATGCAGTTGGGATGATCCTTGTGGATTTTGACGCTGGCCTTTTTGACAAAATAATTTATGGCATCGGTGGATGAGTCATACAGATGTGCAGTTCCTCCGAATCTAACGTAATCAAAGTGAACCCCGTCAACGCCTTTGATATTAGCATATTTTTTAGCTTCCTTGATTTTGCTCTTCAAGAAACCATAGTTGATGCTATCGTCCGGGTTGCATGGTCTTACCCACTTTCCATTGGAATAGCATATCTGCATCCATATGTGAACCTCCATTCCGTATTTGTGGGCTTTGGCAATCCAGTTGACGACGGAGGATGTGCCGTAAAGATATATTGAGTTGGAATGCAGGAACAGGTGTTTGGTTCCCAATTTGGAAAGTTTTTTAAGATTCACGCTTTTCATGTGGGCTGACCAGATCCAATATCCGTCACCGGCAGCGATTGGACCTTTGACTTTGATTTTGAATGACCCTTTTGATGAAAGGTAAGGGGAACTTTTAGCAAATGAGAACTTTACCTTGTATTTGCCTTTCTTAAGGTCCAGGAAAACTTCGACATACCCCTTCTTATCGGTTTTGGCAGTATAAACTTTCCCGTCCACCTTGACAGTTACATTCTGATTTTTAATTGGCTTGCCGTTCTTGTCAACCAGCAATACGATGAATGCGTTTTTAAGGCTCTGGCGATAATTGATGTACTTGTCGGCTACCTTGATTTTAGTTTTTATTGCATCCTTAATGGTTATTTTACAGCTTCCATTGGCATAAGTTGAATTCTCATCGCCTGCAAACGAAAAATCGGCAGTATACTTTCCTGTCGCAAGCTTTACGCTTACGATAGCTTGGCCATTAACATCGGTTGTTCTATTGTAGCTTACCCCATTAATAGTAATGTTTAAAGGCTTGAAAGCCAATGGGGTGTTGTTTGACTTGAGGGTCACGTTGACCTTTGTTGAAAACTTGCTGTAGCCTACAACATCCGAAGCAGCTATTGTTGAAGGTTGAGCAATTGATCCATTTTCGATTGAATCTGTTTCCTCGCTTAAAACCACATCATCAACGGATTCGACGCTTTCAAGCATTGAAGGGTCATCACCAATCGATATGTCAGTTAGATTTTCACTAGCTGAAACGGCTGAAAGCGAAATGAATATTAGAAATGCAATTAAGATTAAAGTTATTTTTTTCATGACTCACACTTTTTTGAAATTGATATATTTAACTAAACCGAATCTGAATAGAATTACTCCACTAGCTCCACCGGATTTGGCCGCTTTTGCATCCTTTAAAAGTTTCTTTGAAGACAGCTTGGTCGGGTCATCATCGGATTTGTAAGTCTGAAGGCCGCACCAGACCTTAGCGCCTTTTGACTGTTTAACCAAAGTCTTGGTTACCGAAGTTATCCATGAAGTCTTCTGGCCATAATTGCCCTTATAGGCCATTGGAACTATTGCATCGACGTATTTTGTAATTGTCGGAATGTCCTGACCATAATAATACTTAAGGGAAGATGGTTCAGGCATCACGGCTGCGGAAACTATGCAGTTCGGATTTACCTTATGAATTCCGGCAGTGGCCTTTTCAACGAAATAATTGACCGCCTTATAGCCGTTTTCCCTATACTTTACACCGGAAAGCCTTACATAATCAAAGTGAATTCCGGCCACTCCCTTGATTTTGGCATAGCTTTTTGCCTCCTTGACTTTGGAAGTGATATAGGAGTATTTGATGGAACCGTCATTGTCATCTATAGGGACAACCCATTTTCCGCCACTGTAGAATACTTGCATCCATATATGAACGCTGATTCCGTATTTGTTTGCCTTTTTTATCCAAGAAGCGACACCTGATTTGCCGTAAAGCTTAATCGAATAGAAATTCAGGAATATCTGTTTGGTTCCGCTTTTGGAAAGGCTCTTAAGATTGACTTTCTTCATGTCCGCTCCAAAAATCCAATATCCATCGCCTTTGGCCATTTTAGGCTTTACTACAATCTTGAACTTGCCTTTTGAAGCAAGATATGGGCTGTTACTCTTGAAATAGAATTTGGCCTTGTATTTGCCCTTTTTTAAAGACAGTGTAATCTGCGCATCGCCGTTTGCATCTGTCTTGATATTGTATTCCTTTCCGTTCACCTTGATGATGACATCCTGATTGCTTAAGGCCTTGCCGTTGACATCTGCCAGATGGACAATGAAGAGGGATGTAAGACCCTGGCGATAATTGATATTCTTGTCTGCAACCTTTATAGTGGTTTTGATGGCAGGCTTAACTGTTAATTTGGATGTGAAGCTTGCCTGAGTAGTGTTTTCATCACCGGCATAGAAATATTTGACATCATACTTTCCGGCCGGAAGCTTAACCTTCAGACTGGCCTGACCATTTGCATTGGTGGTCTTGTTGTATGTAACGTCATTGACTGATATTGCAATCTGTCTTGAGGACAGGTTAGTGCCGTTTGAGGTTAAATTGACAACCAGTTTTGTCTTGAAGGCATCATAACCTACCGCATCGTCGGCGGCAATTGTTGAATTTGCCTTATATTGAACAGTATCGGAGCTCTCAATATCATCTGCAACAACATCACTTTCACTCAACAGGTCGCCGGTAACGTTTTCATCAGCACACACCGCTGAAAGTGAAAGCAATAGTGTTAAAGTAACTATTAAGCCAAAGAGTATTCTTTTCAAAATATCACCTATACCTCATTGAAGTTCAAATCATTGAATAAACCGTATCTAAATAGGATGACACCATGTGCTCCGCCCAATGCGGCCGCATCAGCGTCATTCATCAGTTCTTTTGATGACAGTTTTGTCCAATCCTCATCGGATCTGTAAGACTGAAGACCTGTCCAGATTTTTGCTCCATTGGATTTCTTAACGAATGTCTGTGTCACTTTCTGAATCCAGGAAGCGCTTCCATGATAATTGCCCTTATAAACCATCGGAACGATTACGTCCAGATACTTGGATATTGTCGCAATGTCCTGACCATATTCTGATTTCATGACGGACGGTTCAGGCATTACTGCAGCTGAAATTATTAGTTTTGAATTCTTTTTATGAATTGCTGTGCATACCTTTTTGGTAAAGTAATTTATTGCCTTTACACCGTTTTTATGATTGTAAGCTCCATACGGGAATCTCAAATAGTCGAAGTGAATTCCGGAAAGACCCTTTATTTTGGCATATTTCTTGCATTCGGTAATTTTCGATTTCATGAAATCGTAATTGTACTTGCCCTTCTTGACGGGACTTACCCATTCACCGCCGCTGTAGAACACTTGAACCCACAGATGAACCTTTATTGAATGGGCGTTTGCATTGCGGATAAACTCTTCGACATGAAGCTTGCCAAAGCGTTCAACGCATTTGGCGTTCAGGAAGATATGCTTGGTTCCGAGCTTTTCCAGCTTGTCAAAATCAACCTTATCCATATCGGTTGACAAAAGCCAAAAGCCGTTGTTTCTGGCCTGCTTAGGTTTGACCTTTATTGTGTATGTCTTTGAAGAGGACTTATACGGATAATCCTTCGGGAATTTGGCCGTCAGCTTATAGGTTCCCTTGGACAATTTAATCTTGATTTTGGCTATTCCATTCTTGTTTGTCTTGACTGTGTAAGTCTTCTTGTTGATTGTGAATTTGACGTTTTTATTGGCAACCGGATTTCCGCGCTCGTCCAATACCTTAATCTTGAAGGCAGCTGAAGTCTTGTGCCTATAGATTGTAGAATAGTATTTCTTGATTGATGTAGGCATTCCCTTTTTAACTTCAATTGTGACCTCACCGGAACGTGGCTTGATATTGTCCTCTCCGGTGTAGTTATAGCCGACCTTATAGGTTCCGACCTTAAGCTTGATGTTCAAAACGGCCTGTCCTTGGGAATTGGTCTTTCGAACATAGGTCTTATTGTTTATTGTAAAAGCGATTTTGCGCCCTTCCAAAGGAACTCCACCGACAGTCAAAACAACAGTATAAGGATTTTCAATGCCCTTGTAGGCGGTATAGTCCTTTGCCTTTATTTTGGATTTTTTTGTGCTCAAAAGCAGTATTGTCTTTGAAGCGGTGACTGCACTATACTCATTATCCTTTAGTTTATATTTGATTACATGAGTTCCCATAGTATAATTTAAGTTAAGCTTTGCAACGCCGCTGCCGTCAGTGATGACGTATGACTTTTTCCCGTCTACGCTGAACAGGACGCTCTTATTTGAAAGAACGCTGCCGTTGTCATCGACTACCTTTACATTAAAATTGCTGCCGTTAATGTAGTTTGTCCTGTTGGACACTTCATAACTTGCATTCTTGACAACAACGCTGTCAGCAGTATCGTTTACAGCAATCTCCTCATTCACAGAGACGCTTTCAATTTCATCAGTCACGTTCAAATCATTTGCACTGGCGCATGAAATCGTCAGAACGCCTAAAACCATGCAAATGATAAATAATTTTTTTAAATTAATAATAATCACCCAGTTAGATTAAACTGTAATTTTCCAATTCCTCCATTTGTAATTTCTAATTCATCAGCATTTGGATACAAACCGCTCAAAAGACTGGCTCCACTTTCGGAATCCATATATTGAGGTAAATAGCCGGATATGTAAATCGGATAGATTGTGCAGATGCCTGTGTCATTTACCAAGTTTATTTGAACAAAGTAAGCTACATGGGTTGCCTCGTTGGATTGGTCGAATATGAAGTTTCCCAAACTGTAGAATATAGGTTTTCCGTTATACATCTCAATTCCCTGAGGCACATGAGGATGGGAACCTACTACAACATCCGCTCCATAGTCAATCAGCTCATGAGCAATACGAACTTGGTCTTCATTTGGTGAATTTGAATACTCATTACCAAAGTGCAAATATGCAATAATCAAATCTGAATCGTTGTTCTCGGCAATCTGTTTTTGAGCGTCATCCGAATCATATGCAGAATATCCCGGATTGGATCCATTTGCATAAGGCATTACATCATAGGAATATTCGGCGAAGTTGTTTGAATCCATATAATTTAAAATTGTAATTTTGCGGCCGTTAATCTCTTTTACAACAGCTTGGTGAGCCTCATCTTCATTGTCTCCGGCACCGATAGGAGTTACGCCGGCATCATTCAGGTATTGTATAGTGTCATGCATTCCACCAATGCCATAATCCAATGCATGATTGTTTGCAATTGAGACTACTGTATTGTTATTTGCCTTGATTAATGGAACATAGCTCGGGTCGCATTTTAGAGGAACATCACCTTTAAGAGCATCCCCTGAAGTGGTTGCCGCATTTTCAAAGTTTACCAGCAGCAAGTCAACGGTTGAAGTAACATTGCTTACTCCGCTGAAAGGAGATGATTCAAGGCTTAAAACACCAGGCATATTGCGCGCAAACATGACATCGCCTGTAATAGCTATCGAAACGTTTTCCTTAGGTTCACTAGGAACCAGTTCCGCTGTGCCTGTGACTGTCAATGCAACGGCCAATATAATCAAAATTATCAAAATAATAGTCAATAAACGATTAATACTCATTATCTATTCCTCTGCAAGTGCCAAATCACTTTCTTCATCTTCACTGAACAGTTGGTCCAACATCCATTCAGGGTCATATTCCTTGATGTCGTCGTATCCCTGACCGACACCTAAAAACATGATTGGTTTTTTGATTACATAACCGATGGAAAGTGATGCTCCGCCTTTGCTGTCTGCGTCAGCCTTGGTCAATATTACTCCATCAATATCAATGGCTTCATTGAATTTCTTGGCCTGTTCGGTTGCATCATTACCGGTTAATGCGTCTCCAACGAATATGACCAAATCTGGATTTGAAACTCTTTTGATTTTCTTCATTTCATCCATAAGATTGGTATTGGTTTGCATTCTTCCGGCAGTATCGATTAAAACCAATTCTTTTCCTTGTGCCTTTGCATGTTCAACTGCATCATATGCAACGGCCGCAGGATCTGAACCCTTTTGGTGCTTGATAATCTTAACTCCAACATTATCGGCATGATAGGTTACCTGTTCAATTGCGCCTGCCCTGAAAGTATCGGAAGCTGCAATAACAGGAGTATAACCCATTTTCAAGTAATAATTAGCCAGTTTACCGATTGTGGTTGTTTTACCTGTACCGTTGATTCCGACAAACATTACAACCAGCGGTTCTCCTTCTGCCTTTTTGGCTTCAATCATTTCGGTCATGGATTTTCCCGGAATGTCTATGATATCGGATACCGCATTTCTAAGTGCGAGGTAAGTGTATTCGGTAATGTCATTGCTTCTTTTGATTTTCTTACCGACAAGGTCGTTTTTTACGCTTTCCACAACTTCGGTAGCCACTTCCATAGCAACATCCCCCTGCAGAAGCTCCATTTCAAGTTCAAATAGAATATCATCCACATGCTTTTCTTGAATGGTCTTTTCCCTTACAAAGGAAAATATTCCTCCACTGGCTTCGCCATCAGCAGAAACCTCTTCTTTTTTATCCTTGTTCCTGCTCCAGAAGTGAGACTTCTTCTCTTCCTCATCTTCACCCTCTTCAGAATCCTCAGAATCCTCTTCCTCAGCTTCCTCATCCTTATCCTTATTTCTAGACCAGAAGTGAGACTTCTTCTCTTCCTCAACTTCATCTTCAGAATCCTCTTCTTCTGCTTCCTCATCTTCACTTTTATCCTTGTTCCTGCTCCAGAAGTGAGACTTCTTCTCTTCCTCAACTTCATCTTCAGAATCTTCTTTATCTTTATCCTTATTTCTAGACCAAAAGTGAGACTTCTTCTCTTCAACAACTTCCTCTTCAGAATCCTCTTCCTCAACTTCATCTTCAGGAAGTTCCTCATCAGCTTCCTCTTCAGGAATTTCTTCCTCAACTTCCTCATCAGAAACTTCTTCCACAATCTCCTCAGGAGCTTCTTCAGTTTCTTCACTGGCTTCAGGAAGCAAGTTGGACTCATCTTCTTCTACTTTTTCCTCTTTTTTCCTACCGAATGAGAAAAATGAGAATCTTTTACCGGATTCTTCTTGAAGATTGTTTTCTTTTTCTGCTTCTTCAATAAGCTCTTCTTCTAATTTTTCACTTGTACGTGAAAATTTCTTTTTCAATGATTCAAACAAAATTAACCCAACCTTTTAGTTAGTTAGAAATTTAATTATTTATACTTTTATTTTTCATAATATTTAAAAAAATAGTAAAAACAACTTTAAAATCATTAAATTCGATATAAAATAGAAAAAAATAGTTTATAAAAATTTTTTAAAAAAAAATGAAAAAAGGTATTTAACCCATTTGGGTCATATTACCTTGAGCTGCTGCAGCAATTTGCTCAGCTTGAGCTTGAAGAGAACCAACAATGTCAGTGACTTGCTGTAAGTTAGCTAACATTTTATCTAAGCTATCTTTTAAGTCTTCTTTTTGCCCAGCGATAATTTCACGAGCGCCGTCTGCATCCTTTTTAACAGCGATACCGGAACCAATACTTACGATGATTTCGTCAGTACTTTTAAGTTCACCTTTAATGAAAGCACCAGCACCTACAGGCACGAAAGCTTCGATAGATTCTTTGCCTTCGATATCATCGATAGTGTTGGATAATGCATCAACTTCAGCAATGGAAGCTTGAATCATTTCAATTTGTTGTTGAATTAATTGAGCTTGCTGTGAGTATGCATTGATTTCATTTAAAAGACTGTTTAATCTTTGCTGATCTTCCATGATTACACCTTCAATGCGACTATAAAATTTCTTTTACGATAGGGTCTACAACATCTTCAGGAGCAATCTCTTCAATTTCAGCAATAGAAATTTGATTCCTGGTAATACCATGTTTACTTCCGAAACGTTCGTAGATTTTCTCTTCGATTTCAGCTTCACAAGTAGCTTTGTATTCTTTAGTAAACTTATGATATTCTTCGCCCATTACAAAAGTACCTTTAACTCTGTAAATTTTTGTTATCATATAAAATCCCTCTGATTATTAATTAAAAATCATCCAAAAAGCCTAATGCTTCTTCAACTCTAGCCATTTCAGGACCGGTACTATCCTTAGCGACGATTGCTCCATTTGAATTTGCAATGGAACAAGCCCCAACCAAAGAAATACCTCTTCCTACAGTACCAATGTCCCCTTCAACACCAAATACTTCACGAGCAAAGTCAACATCGTCTTCGGTTGCATTCTTACTAACCAAGAATCCTTTGTTAGTTACCTGAATCAAGGACCCTATAATGTCCATGTCCGCAATTGCTTTCGGCTCGACATCAACATCCAAGGTTTCCTCAATCACCTTGATTGCTTTGCTAGATAAAAAGTGGCTTGCTATTGCTCCTTTATCATTGGCTGCAACAATATTTCCTAATGCGGAATATTCGCCAGGAACAATGCCGACGTTTAAACCTAGTTCCTCAAACTGTTTGACTTCTCTTTCTAAAACCTGTGGGGGAACAATTATACCGTTTGAATTAGCTACAGCTAAAGATCCAATAAGGTTGCTTCCTGTAACGGATGCTCTGATAATGTCAACTTCCAAAGCCTCTTCGACGATTTGTGCCTTTTCATCCAAAAGATTGTATGGAATGATAGCATAATCATCGGTGGCTGTAATGAATACACCGACATTAGGGTTGTTAACTATATCAACTCTTTTCAACATATTGTCACCTCACAATACTTGGCGTTAAATAACGAAGCTATTCTGCTAAAGTAGCTGTTACAACACCATCATCATCTTTAACTGCTTTTACAGTAATTTTAGAAGGTATTTTTTGAATACCTCTTTCCCAAATAGCATGATTGATAGATTCATCAATTTTTACTTCTTCAGCTTTCATGTGTTTGGTTAAGAAGATTTTGATTTCTCTGATAGCTCTAGGAGCTCTAATGGTCCTTTTAACTTCTTTTACATTTCTAAGTGGAATTGTGTAAACTCTTTCCATAATAACCCCTCATTATAATTTAAGACTGTTTCTTCTCCAATGTCTAGGTTTTGGTCTGTATCTAAGTTTACGATTAGTTTTAGCATAAGCCCAGATTGGAATTCTCCTGTTTTGTTTGTTTGCTTTTGCCATTCTTAATTTTCTAGCTAATGGTTTATTTCTACTCATTTTCTCACCTGTAACAATAATAATTATTTTTTATATCCAATAACGCGAGTTTGATAATGTTCAGGGAATATGTCCAGTGAATTTCCTCCTTTCTCATCAATCAAAGTCCTGATTTCAACCTCGAAATCTGAACTGTTGTCCCTATTTGACTTTTCATGAGAAATTTCAAACAGGTTTGATGTTATCAGTTTAACGGATTTGTGTCCGAAACTGTCAAGGTTAATGTATTGTACATTTTTCCTGTCTTCAAGACTTCTTATTTGATTGACATTTAATTTGGGAGTTCTGTCATCCCTTCTTGTTCCGTCTGCAATAATATCATAATCATCTGCAATCGCTTCAACAGTTTGTGCATGAATGAACTTGATTCCATCGTTGGGAAATCCGTCCTCCATAATCATGTCGCAGGTTTTATCCAGAATGTCTTTGTCCATCTTCAAGACATTGTGCTTAAAACCCAATGCATCGGCAGATTTGCTGGCTGGAATATATGAATCATAAACACCGAAGTTTGCAGTGCACAATTCGACATCAAGACCTAATCTTTCAAGCATTACCGCCACAAAAGATGAGTCTTTGCCTCCACTATATAATACGCCAGCTTTCATTGACATTATTTCCTTGTAATCTTAATTTCTCTTTTCTGACCAGCAATCTGGCGTAAGAGAACTTTCAATTGATCGTCAGTCACTTTTCCTCTTAAACTGCCTGCCTGAGCGGATTGAATCAGTTGAATTTCAATCTGATTGACCATTTCAGGTTTGGTAAGTTTAAGATTAGCTAATCTATTACGAGCTTCAGAAGTCATAATCTGAGCAAGAATCTGTTTTTTCTGTGCTTCAAATTTTGCTTGAGCTTCCTGCTGTTGTGCTTGAGCCATTGCCTGTTGTTGAGCTTGGTTTTGCATAGCAGCCTGTTGAGCTTGTAATTCAGCCATTCTTCTTTGACGAATTTCATCTAAATCGCTCATATCAAACTCTCCAAATAAATTAATTAGTATTTTTCAAGTTCAGGAATATCCTTAATGATTTCAGCAGAAATTTTATCTAAGAATGATCTTCCTGCTGGAGTAACAACTCTTCCACCTTCAACTTTTTCAACGTATCCTGCGTCTTCAAGTTGGTGTAAAGCGTTTCTTACAATAGAACCGCTACCTTTTCTGAAAACTTCAGGACGTACTCCACGGTCTTTTTTACCACCGTAAAAAGTTCTTAAACTCATAACTCCTACAGGACCGTCCATGTAAACTCTTCTGATAATAGAAGCAGTTCTTACATACCACCAATCAGCATTTTCTGGTTTTCTTTCCTTGTGAACACCAGTTTTAACAAAATTGGACCATGCAGGGGAATTGATTTTATCATTATTTTTAAATTCTTCTGCGACTTTTTCAATTAATAAATCTGCAGGTACATCAAATACAGTAGTCATATTAATTCTCCAATATTTATTTTATTGTAGCTTAATCCACTGTAAATTTAAGACCTAAAAAAATAGGGCCTGTAACTCTAAATTTAAAATGTTTAAGGCTTTTTCTTATAAATAACAGCAACATGTCCCCTAACGTCAATAAGCTTAGCTTTTGTCTGAGTGACAATGTCGTCTATATATTTATCTTTATCTCTAGCGATATTTTTTGCAAATTTAAGTTTGACAATCTCATTAGCTTTAAGCTGGCGTTTGATTTCTTCGATAACGTTTTCATTGACGCCGCTTTTACCGATGTTAATTGTCATAGCAGAAAGAGCTCTATTCATCATTTCCTTTTTGTCGTGACTCATATTTAGCTCTCCTTTTATTTTTCTGTTCCTTATGATAAGGAATCTTCATGACATGACCGCATTCACCACAAAAAATGTTAACTTCTCCGTTAACTAGCCGGACGGTGCAATTGCGACCAAGCTTGAGAAAGGATTTACAGTTCCTACAATACCTTCTGGCCCATTTATCAGGGACTTTTGTATTGTATTTTGTAGACAATTTCAACGCAAGTTCAACGTAGCGATTGGATCTCTCAGGATGGGTGATGAATTCCATCTCAGCGCGAGAAAAAAGAATATCCATTCTTTCAATCGCAATATCAATCATCCACTTTGGTCGTTTTCCTCTACTCAAAGATATCCTCCTTTAGAATGTAGGATATAATATTCAAAATTGAATTAAAATGATTTGCGCAAATTAAAACAAAAACCATAGTTGCAATAACCTTAGGTTAATATGAATATTAAGAATAATTATGTATATTACTATTTATAAAGGTTGTGGAAATTTGGAATTTTTATGTGAAAATCCAAATCTGAAAAAAATAAATAGCTTAATAAATCCCACTTATCCTTTGAATCCCTCTGATTTTGTCAAAATGAGAATCGGAAGTAGCAATCTTGTTGATTCCATGCTTCTGCATTGAAACTAAAATTGTGCAGTCAGCAAAATTAATGCTGAAGTTGTAGAATTTGAATAATTCCATAGCTTCTTTGTAGTCATCAGCCGTTAGAAAATCAAATACTTCAAGGCGCAAAAATTGATTAATTATTTCATCAACGTCCCCCACGAAGTTATATGGTTTTAGACTGTTCAATACCTCAACTAATACTGTTATATTAGTTGCTTTAGACTCTTTTTGTAAAAATTGTTTTAGAGAATTGGAAAAATCATTAAATGAATCTCTTTTAATAATCAATCCATTGATGTAGGTTGTATCTAAAAATATCATATGTATCCCTCAAGTGGTGTTAATGAAAAAATTACATTTGATTGAGTTTATTAATTTTACTAAGTCTATCTAAAACATCATCCCCCTCAGGTTTGTCATGATCAAGCATATTCCAAATTTTTTCATAATCAATTTCATCAGGAATATCTTCAACATGCTCTAAATTGTCCCAGAGATTCTCATTAACAACCTCTTCAGGAGTTTTGCCTGTTAATTTTACAACAATGTTTACTTTTTCTGTAACGTTCTCGTTTAAACATACCATTACCATAGTATCACGTCCTTCTTCTTTAATTAACCCCTGGCGAATATACTTCTCAATTAGTTCATCGGGAGAGGATTTAACATCCTCCATATGCCTTCTGAAATCCTTGAGAAGATTATCATCGATATCAAAACTTATTTCTGCCATATTGCCACAACCTTATCTATCAATATCAATATATTTTCCACCGGAGTTTGGACTGAAACCGGCCAGTTAAGTCAAATAGATATATGAAGTCGATTATATATAAATATTTTGCAAAAACGAAAAATCACAAAAGCGTATTTTAAAAACAGAATAATTTAAATAAAATATTTACTTAAATAAGTAAAATTGTAATGATTTAATAAAATTGAATCCATTTAAGAAAATTGTTGTGATTGCGAAAAATTGTTATTGGTTTGAAACCAGCCAGTCCATATAATCAACACTGCCGACAGGAAAATCCCCGCCATTCAAAATCACATTTTCAACTAATGAAACTGCCTCATCAACAGACAAATCGGTTACATCAAGCTCATAGACATCATCATCATACTTTTCATAAGCTTCAGCTGAGCAGACGCCAAGAGCCTCGGCTTCCAGGTTTTCACGGATTTTCGCATCTGAATAATCTCGAGCCTTCAGGCGCTCTTCGAGAACTTCAGGCCTGACCCTTAAAACGATTACTTTAGTGGCCCCATTGCATAAATGGGACAGGTGGCCTTCAAAAATAAGCTTTTCATCACAGTCCCTTATGAGTTCATCCACATAAGAAGATAATCTTTCAATGTCTATGACCTTATATCCCTTCTCCTCATCAATGCCTAAGATAAAATCATTATCAATAGCCAAATCATTGATTTTAATTAAGCGCCCGTTCAATTTGGATGCAATTGTTGTTTTTCCGGTGCATGGAGTGCCGGTTATAAAAATAGCTTCACTCATATTATCAATTATTTTTTAAGAATGATTCTCAAGACATCCTCATCTTCAAGAACATGGTCCGGCCCTACCTTCTGGCCTGGGAATTTAACGGAAGTTCCCCAAATCTTTGCATGACGGAAGTTCTTGACGAATTCTCTGTGCAGCTTGCGGCAGGCTTCAATTACTGTGGTTCCTTTTTTAATGACCAACGGATCCTGCATGTCCGCCTTTCTTCCCTGCGGTTTGAGATAAACTCTAACAAGATCCAAATTATCAAAGATAATGTCCTTTAGCTCATCGATGTTTGTATTTTTATCGGCAGAAATTGGAATGAATTCAGGAATGTACTTCTTGAGCTCTTCAACATAGGCATCATCCACCAAATCCACCTTATTCAATAAAACCAACATAGGAACGTAGGATTTGTTTCGATCAAGCACATCAATGAACTGATCCATTGTAACGTCATCCCTAAAGAGCACATCAGCATTGATGTATCCGTACTCGTTCAGGATGGAACGGATTGTCTTCTCATCCATATGAGTCAACGGACAGGTTGAAGACACCTTAACACCACCCAACTTTTTCCTTTTAACGGTAACGTCCGGCGGCTGTTCGTTAGGCCTGATACCAATAGCTCTCAATTCCTTAATGATAACATCAATATGTTGCGGATTGAAAGTGTCAAGCACGACCAATATCAAATCTGCAGTTCTGGCTACAGATAAAATTTCCTTACCTCTTCCCTTACCGCTGCTTGCACCGGTAATGATACCTGGAATATCAAAAATCTGGATTTTTGCATTCTTATGCTCCATTACACCCGGAACAATGTCTAATGTTGTAAACTGATAAGCGCCGACTTTACTTTCGGCATTTGTAATATTATTCAAGAGAGTGGATTTGCCCACAGATGGAAACCCGACAAGTACAACTGTAGCGTCCCCTGACTTTTTGACATGGAAACCTTGTCCTTTAGAGCCTCCGCTGCTTCTTTGTAATGATTCTTCTTTTAATTTGGATAATTTAGCCTTAAGTTTACCAATATGGTGGGAAGTAGCCTTATTATAGGGAGTCCTTTGAATTTCTTCCTCAATATCTTTAATTTTCTCCTCAATTCCCATTAAATCACCATAATGAACATGATAAAAGTATTTCTTATGAAATAGTTTATGTATCTTTTATCATATAAATACATTGAAAAATAGGGCTAAATGTAAAAATTTAGAAAAAATAAAAAAAAGAAAATTAGGAATTGAATCCTAATTATGCACCGGCTTTGGTGTTATTAAAGTTTACTTTGAACAGCATTACACCATTTTCCACGTGGACATTTTCAAATATGTTTTGACCGGCACCACCTAAAAGATATAGTTTAGTGAACATTGAATTTGACAGTTCATTACTAATCAAAATTGGTGTGTACTGATTCTCATTACCCATCAGGAATAATGTGTAATTTGCATTTTTGACGTCTCCGACAGACTCGTTTTTCATGATATAACCGTCTTCAATAACAATTATATCGGAAATGTTTAACGGGTTGTAAGGAGTGTCATTGACGTATATTTGCTCACCTGTTTCGGTGTATACCGCTTCAGTATAAGCAGTTGTGGAATTGTTGCCTGAACCTCTTTGAATAACTGCATTGATGGTCATTCCTTGATCTTCAAGTAACGGCAATTTGCCGGTTTGACCAGGTTTTACCTCAACTTGAGAAGTTGGAACGTAATAGTTGTAGTTTTCAGAAGTTTGGTTTTCAAAGTCCCATGCACCGAAGTAGGTCCACCAACCAGCTTTTTGAAGCATATCTGAAGATGCAACAAATATTACAGGACGTGGGTTTTCAGGGTGAGTGTATGAAACTACCTCTTTTGCATCACTAGCTGACAAGTGATATTTGTTTGTTAATGTTTTCAAAGCATCGTCAGATGTTTTCGGTAAGATATCAATAATGATGTCAGTTGACTTACCGGTATCACCTGTTACATTAACCAGTTTTTCAACGGCCTTGTCACCTGTTGTATCCAGCATTCTGAAAATACCTGCAGACAATTCCAGATTATCGGTTGTCATCGCTTGACCAAGCCAGAACGCACGTTCACCAGCTTGGGAACCCCCGTCGAATGTTACTTGCCTATCGGCAGCAATTTCGAAGAGGTAACCGAAGTCCCACCAGGATGTAATTACAGTATCGTCAGGTTGGGTTTCATCAATCCATGTCATTGCATTCCACATTGCATCGCTGGTACCCGGAACAACACTTTCTGAAGTCTGATAAGCTCCGCAGATACTTGGAGTAATCAATGCCAAAATAATCGCAGCTATTACGACATACTTTTTAAGAGGCATCTTCTTATCTGCAGTTGATTTGAGACCGTAAACGGCAAATAAACCGATTGCCATAATAATTATGAATAAGGCAGCACCGTACATGGTATTGATCATGGCCAATGGAACTGCAGCCAGGAATGCTGCTAAAGCAATGATTACGACAATCCATCTGTCATCATCCAATTTGTTTTTAACATAATTCATTGCAAATCCAATGAAAATACCTGCCATAAGACCGAACGGTAATACGATTGTTGTAATGAACCTTGAACCTCTACTTACAGCTAAAGCAGTGATTACTACCCATACGACAAACAGACATGCGTATAATACGGTAAGGCGTTTGGATGAGAGGAGTTCCTCATTTGAACCGAATTCGAAGTTTCCGATGTTGAGTTTGAGTTTACGTTCGTCATCAAGTTTTTTAGCAGAGGAAGTTCTTTTGGATTTGTGCGGTTTTTTATCAGAAGTTGAAGTGGTTTTTACTTTCACTTCTCTGAATTTCAAAGCTCTTGTTACTAAAGTGTATAATACAACCAAACCTGCGAGGAATACGAACATTCCACCCATACCGTTGACTACACCATTGGTATTAGCTAAAAACATTGAAGCCATTCCGCCACCAAGCAAAGCAGGCATCTGCATCTCAGCAACAGAAATAAGTACGTTAGGGAATCCACCAACTACAACGGAAGCAGATTGCAGTGAAAGCAAGTTGAGCAATCTTCCGAATATTCCGGTCACACCGTCTATACCTTGGAAAACAGCAAGACCTATAAATCCAACTATTCCTAAAAGAACAATTGAGAATAAATCCCTCTGATGGATAAACCATTTAATTTTACTGTCATATTCGGATTGATTATCATCACCAAGATTAAAGTAATAACATGCAATTAAATAAACGACAGAGAATATGGCCATGAGACCTACATAAAAGATATAACCTGTCCATGATTGAGCAAATAATCCAATTGAAATAATGGATAGAACTGCGAATAATACCTTAAATATTATATTCTTCGCACGTATACTCTCTACAAAGAAGAATATAAAGAACAGGGAAAATATGTAGTAGAACATATCTGTATCGAAAAATCCTGGGAAAGTGTGCGCAAAGTAGTTTGGAGCAAGTACAATAATTATGGTTGCAACAATCGCTCCCCAATCATTAGTTAATCTTCTCGCAAATATAAATGCCGGAATCACAGCAAGAGTAGATATAATTGCTCCAGTCCAGAATGCAACTTCCCTTACGGACATGTCTCCGAAGTATTGATTAGCCAAATCATTTAAAAACGAAGTCACATAAACGATACCCAGTTCGTAATTGATTTCATTACCCGTAGGCGCATACCTATGCATATCCCACTCGCTACCATTAACCATCTCGTCTCCGACATAACCGTGATCTATGTAGTCCTCAGTCAACCTTAAGTTATAATATGAATCCATTTCACTGAAATAAGGAAGACCTGAAGAATCGACATATTCACCTTTAATCTCGTCAGGAATCATGTTTAAATCAGAAGCAGGTGCTTTCAATGCAAAAACAACTGCCATCAAAATCAAAATAATGATAACTGACTTAGTTATTGTCATTAAAGTTTCTCTATTCATCAAAATCCTCATTTTAAGTCATTAAAAACAATTGTTTCATAACAAAACAATTTCATAAATTATCAAATTAAATTATAAAAATAAAAATATCATTTATTGAAAATATTTTTATTGGTATATATCTATATTTTTTTACATTATTAAATATTGTGCATATCCCACAAAAAGCAAAATTTCAAAAAGAGTAAAATTAAAATGAAAAAAAGTAAAGTTATTTGAGTTTGCTTTCAAGCTCTTCAACAGAACATGTGAAATTACATTTAGGAAAACCTTTACAACCAATGAATTCTCCAAAACGTCCGGAACGTTTTAAAAGAGGTTTGCCACATTTAGGACATTCCCCAACCTTTTCAGGAGTATATGGTTTGGTATTTTCCTTTCCGCAATTAGGGTCAAGACACATCCTCTGAAGATTTTTGCCCTTGCCGGTTGAAATCATAGGAAGGCCACATTTCTCGCATGTGGATTTAAGAACCCTTGAGTTTTTAGGAAGGGAATAAGTTACATTACAATCAGGATAATTGGTACATCCTACAAAGGAGCCGTAACGGCCTTTTCTTTTAACAAGACTGCCTCCACAACTGCATTTGCCAACAATATTACCTGCCTGATAAGCCTCATAAAGTTTAGAGCCAATACCTTCAACATTCTTGTTAATGTCACCTAAAATCTCTTTAACCTCTTTTTCTCCCTCATCAACAACACTGTCACGGGTAGTTTTATCTGTGTTAATGTCTTCGAGTTTGATTTCCAAGGATCTGGTCAATTTTTCACTGGTTAAATTATTACAATAGGTATTCAATGTATCAATCAGATTTTCACCTAGGGAATTGACTTCAATCTTGCTTCCTTCTATATATTTCCTGTCATATAATTTGTCAATGATATCAGCACGGGTAGCCTTGGTTCCAAGGTTTTTCTTTTCAAGTTCCTTGATTAAAGATGCCTGATTATAACGGGCAGGAGGTTTGGTCTCCTTTTCATCGGAAATCAATTCCTTGACGCTCATGACATCACCCTCTTTGACATCAGGGAACTTTTCATTGTCAATTTTTTTGAACGGATAATGTTCCATCCATCCCTTATAGGTAACCCTTCTTCTTGAAAACTTGAACTTTTCGCCTTCAATATCCAAGGTGGTTTTCATGGTTTCGAATTTAGCGGCATCGAAGAATACTGCAATGAACCTGTAAACAATCAAACTGTAAATTTTCTGCTCGTCACTATTCAATTTGCCCGGTAAAATGCCTGTCGGGTGAATAGGAGGGTGAGCCGCATCCTCTTTTTTACCGTTGTTTGGTTTTAATCTGGATGGAAGCTGATCTATGTGCTTTTTGAACTCAGGATTAGCGGACAATTGTTTGAAAATGGAAGCAAAACCTAAACTTTCAGGCAATTTTTGAGAAGAAGTACGTGGATAAGAAGTATACCCTGCACTATAAAGGTTTTGGGCGGCAACTTGAGTTCTTTTAGGTGAAAAACCGAAAACACTGTATGCTTCAGCCTGAAGACCGCTTAAGTTAAACGGAACAGGAGGTCTGGTTTTTGAATTTGAAATCTCAATCTTATCAACAACTGCATCCTTTCCATTGCACTTATTAAAAATCTCTTCAGCCAATTCACGGTCAAAAATATTTCCAGCAACATGCTTGATTTCAATGTCCTCAAAGTCCAAAATAGCCCTTATGACCCAATAAGGTTCAGGGACAAATTCCCTTATTTCCTTTTCACGGTTAACTAAAATGGACAATGTAGGAGTTTGAACCCTACCAACAGATAACTTTAAAAATCTGTGCTTTGTCTTGCGTACGGTATTTGAAAGGGCAATTGAAAGGTTCATTCCAAAGTAATAGTCCAAAATATGTCGAGCAATACCATTATCTACCTGATGCATGTCAATGTCTATTCTGTTTTCATAAGCGTCGATGATATCCTTTTTGGTCAAAGTTGAAAATTTCATCCTGGATGCTTTTTTAAGGGAGTCTTCGCCACAGGCATATTTTAAGGCGTTATAGCCTATTAATGTTCCTTCAACATCATAATCGCAAGCATGAATATAAGAGTCAGCATCTTTTCCAAACTTCTTAATGGCCCTAAGATAGTTTTTAGTATAGGAACTGGTTTTACTTGCTTCATAGGACGGTACCCAATGCAGATTGAAAGATACATTGAACCTGGTATCCTTAGGAATCAATGAGTACAGATGGCCAACACCAGATAAAACGGTGATGTTCTTTGAATCACGTTCAAGTTCCCAATATTTCACTTTTTTGTTATAAACTTTCTTTTTTGCACTTGGTGAAAGTGCTTTAGCTATTTTTTCAGCTGAACTCGGCTTCTCACATATTATTACTTCATGCATATTTCAAACTCCCTCACTAAAAATAAGAAATAATATGAATTTAATTTAAAATAATTTCTAATATAAAAATATTTCTATTGAAAAAAATTATATGCATGTCAAATATAAGCAACTGAAATTTAAAAATAAAGATTAAAAATAGTTATTTTTTATTTAAAGTTATTTTTTCATCATAAAAACGGTAAAAATCAGCGCAAAAATCACAGATTGGAAATTTACCATTACGGTAATAGGCAAGATCGGCTTTGTTCATGTCAAATTTCTTACCGCAGATAAAACAAGTTTCGATTTTTTCTTCTGCCATGCTAAAAACCTTAAAAAAAAGAAATTAAAAGGTTAAATTAAATTTAACCTATATTGTATTTTTGTAAGAGTAAAATCTCTTCAGTAGAAACTTTTCCACCATTTTTGAATTTTTCAAAGATTTCTTCAGCTCTTTGTCTTTCTTCACGGTTTTTGTTAGAACCGCCGGAAGATTTGTTATCATGTTTTCTTTTCTTAGGTTTATTGGAACCTAATTTTTTGTTGATAACATGAATGTCGCTTAAAATAGCTTTGAATTCTTCATGTTTAGCGGAAGCGTTTTTACGTGCTTCGATGAATTTTTTGTGTGCTTCATCAGCTGCAGTTCTGATATCATCAGTTTTTCTGAAGTAAGTAAGCATTTCTTCGTGAGCTGCTTGAGCTTGTTCGGAAAGTGTAATAACTTTTTCGTGCTCTTCTTCAGATAATTTTTTAAGCTCTTGAGCTTCAGATTTAACGGATTCATCTTCATGAATTTCCATTAATTGTTTTCTCAAGTCGTTTGCATTTTTAACAAGCTGATTTTCTTTTTTAATGTCTAAAACGCGAGTTTCAATGATTTTATCAATTTTTTTGATTTCATTTTCTATTTTGATTTTATCGCGTTTACCTGAAGACCATTCTAAACTTTTAATTTTATTATTTGCGTCGTTACGAGCTTTTTTAGCTTCTTCGACAGCTTTGTTGATTTCGTTACGTTCGTTTCTGAATTCAATAGCTTTGTTTAAGTTTTCTTTTAAAGATGCGTTTAATTCATCTCTAATTTTACGTTGTTCTTTAGCTATTTTGTTGAATTCTTCCCTTTCGTCAGCAACTCTGGAGATTTCAGCTTCTTTTTCATCTTTTTGTTTTCTTACACCTTCCATGGTGTCAGCGAGAACAAAATTGGATTCAGGAAGACCTTTATCAGCTTTTTTAGCTTTAGGCTTAGCTTTTTCTTCAGCAGCCTCTTCAACTACTTCTTCTTCAGCTTCAGCAGCTTCGTCTTCAACAGCTTCCTCAACTACTTCTTCTTCAGCTTCTTGAGCCTCTTCAACTACTTCTTCTTCTACAGTTTCAGTTTCAGCATCATCAGTGGTTAATTGATCTATAATTTCACATAAGACTTTGCACAAGTCTTTTTCTTCTACTACTATATCAGCAATTTCCTTTACGGAGTCTTTTGCATTGAATGCAATTCCGCAACCTGCTGATTCAATCATGGAAATGTCGTTAGCGCCATCTCCAACAGCAACTACTTCATCCAAAGTAATTCCTGCTTCTTCAACATGGTCTTTTAATACATCTAATTTATTACCAGATACTAAAGGACCAGTCACTTCGCCAGTTAATTTACCATCTTCGACTGTGAAACTATTAGTATAAACTGTGTCAACTCCGAGTTTATCAGTTACTTTATCAGCCACTACATCAAAACTACCACTAATGATAGCTACATCTACACCTTTATCTTTTAGACATTTGATGGTTTTGCAAGCTCCAGGCATTAATGGAAGATCTTCTGCAACTTTTTCGATATCTTCGATAGAAGTTCCTTCGAGAAGTTGTACTCTGTCTTTAATAGAAGTTTCAAAGTCAATTTCACCTTGCATAGCTTTTTCAGTAATTGCAGCTATGTCTTCTTCAACATTTGCTAATTTTCCTATCTCATCTATTGCTTCACCATCAATAATAACGTTATCTAAGTCAAATACTACAAGTTTAATCAATAATACCACCAATTATATTAAATCTAGCTCACTTAATCTATCGTAAGCTCTTTCGACACCTAATTTAGCGTCGCTTTTTGTTTTTGCTCCAGTACAAACAACTTTACCGGAACCAAACAATAATAGCACAACTTTAGGGTCAGATAATCTGTATACTAAACCAGGGAATTGTTCTGGTTCATATTCAGTATCTTCCAATTCTAAAGCAACGGCTTCTAAGTTTAATGTGGATTCTAAGTTTGCAGAAGCCACAATGTTTTGAATTTTAATTTCGAATTCATGAGGAATTTCAGTATCTATTGTCCTCATCAAATCTACAGTTTTTTTGATTGTTAATTTAGAATCACCTATAGATTTTGCACCAGTACAAACAAGCCTACCAGAGCTAA
Source organism: Methanobrevibacter sp. (assembly GCF_045586545.1). Classification (GTDB taxonomy): domain Archaea; phylum Methanobacteriota; class Methanobacteria; order Methanobacteriales; family Methanobacteriaceae; genus Methanocatella. Next base: position 292 of record NZ_JAZNAN010000014.1, on the reverse strand, counting down.
ATATTAATGCTGCTGTTTTAGGATCTTTAAGTTTAAAAACTAATCCCGGAAACTGTTCACGATTAAAATTAACCCCTTCTAAAGCTTCGGACACTTCAGTTAAGACGATGTCCTTACCAATGCTTGCAGAAGCAACAATGTTTTCAATTTTAATTTCAACATCGGTCAATTTAAAACCTCCAATCAATTATTAAAAGTAGTATAGTAAAATTTAAGAAAACAAAAAAATATGTTAAATTTTTACTAATAAAATATTTAATTTAAATAGTATATAAAGGTATGTTTATTTAAA
>NZ_JAZNAN010000013.1:0-6521 GCF_045586545.1 Methanobrevibacter sp. | reverse complement strand
GTCGGTAAATACCCATTGAAATTCGTTTACTCAAGTAACATGCCTGTAATTTTGACAAGCGCATTGCTTGTAAACGTAACCTTATTTGCAAACATCTTCCAAAAGATTGGAGTTCCAATCTTAGGACACTTGCAGAACGGTAAGCCGGTTGACGGTATTGCTTGGCTTTTGTCAACACCTAACCTGACAATGTTCATTACAGAACCTTTACACGTTTTAGTATACGCATTATTCTTCATTGGATGCTGTATGTTGTTCTCATATTTATGGGTTGAAATCAGTGGTTTGAATGCTAAGAAGATTTCAGAACAGCTTCATAGTTCAGGTATTCAAATACCTGGTTTTAGAAGTAGTAAACGTCAATTGTATAAGATTTTGAAAAAGTATATTCCTGCACTTACCATTATCAGTGGTATCTATGTAGGTCTTATCGCTTTCCTTGCGGACTTGACCGGTGCTTTAGGTGGAGGTACCGGAGTATTGCTTACTGTAGGTATTCTTCATAAATTATATGAAGAAATGGCTGAAGAACAACTTATGTCTTCAAATCCACTTCTCAGAAAAGTTTTAGGAGGAGACTAATCTCTTTCTAACTTTCTTTAACATTATGTGAGGGATTAAAGTGAAATTAGTAGTATTAACAGGTATTCCAGGTTCTGGAAGTTCAACTTTATTAGGTAAAGCACTCGATGAAGTAGATTATGTCCATTTAAATTACGGAGACATAATGACTGAAATTGCAATTAAGGAAAACCTCGTTGAAGATAGGGATTCTTTAAGAAAATTGCCTGCTGAAACACAAAAAGAAATTCAAGCTAAAGCAGCTAAAGAAATTAAAGAAAGATCTGAAAATGATAATGTTATTGTAGATACTCATTGTACTATCAATACTCCTGCTGGATTTTTACCAGGTTTACCAATTTGGGTTTTAGAGCAATTACAACCGGATCTTTTTATATTAGTTGAAGCTAATCCTGATGAAATTATTTACAGAAGATTAAATGATGAAACTCGTGTGAGAGATGTTCAAAAAGCTAAGGAAATTGATTTACACCAACAAATGAACAGAGCTACTTCAATGGCTTATGCTACATTAACTGGTGCTACTGTAAAAATTGTTTCAAATCATGATAATCATTTAAATTCTTCAGTTGCAAAATTAGTAGATGTATTAAATTTATAGAGGTATAATCATGGATATAATGGCACCGATTTTTGGGGCATTAAATGCGATTTTCAATCCTATTCTCGCAATGGACCCTAATCCAGCTAATCCTGCTTTAACAGTTTTAATCATTGCATTCATTGTTTCATTAATTACAACTATTGCTAATAAGTATTTAGTTGATCAAGATGAGCTAAATGCACAACAAGCAAAAATGAAAGAAGTTAATCAAAGAATGCGTGATGCTCAAAAAAGAGGGGATGGAAAAGAACTTGCTAAGATACAAGCTGAACAAGCAGATTTAATGAAAGACCAAACTGCTATGATGACAAATCAATTCAAACCAATGCTTGTGACTTTTGTACCTATCATCCTGATATTTTTCTGGATGAGATCATCAGCTATTAATAACTTAGTAATTATTTTACCTCAAACCGTATATTGGGTTACTTTAACTCCGCTTTGGCATTTCTTAGGAGGCTTCATGTATGGAGGTAAAGCAACTATCCCATATGGAATTGGTTGGTTGTTATGGTATATGATTTGTACTTTCGGTATGAGTCAGATATTAAGAAAATATTTAGGATTCAAAGAAGGGTTCTAAATTTGCCTAAAAACTATACATTTATTAATGATGAAAAAGATATAGTGTAATATTCTATTTTGAATACGCTATTACACAATTATTATATATTTATTTAAAAATTAATTTATAGGTGATTAAATGCCTGCAAATAGGTTTAGATCAAGATCATACAAAAGAGTTCATAAAAACACCCCTGGTGGGAAAAATGTTTTAAGATACAAAAAGAAAAAACCATCTAAGCATGTTTGTGCTGAATGTGGTGCAGTCTTACATGGAGTTCCTCGTGGACGTCCATATGAAATTGGAAAATTATCAAAAACCGCTAAAAGACCTAACCGTCCATTCGGTGGGTACTTATGCTCAAAATGTGCTCGTAAACATTTCAAAAACGAGGCTAGAAAATAATGATAGTTACTATCGGTGGATTGGCTGGAACAGGAACAACAACCGCTGCTGAGGTTCTCTCAGAAAGGTTGGATATTCCTTACATTTCTGCAGGTTTCATTTTCAGAGAGATGGCTGCGGAACATGGAATGAGTGTTCTTGAATTCAGCGAGTTTGCTGAGGGTAATGATGATATTGATAAAGAAATTGATAAAAGGCAAGCTTTAAAGGCTAAGGAAGCAGAAAACCTGATTGTTGAAGGAAGATTATCCGCATTCTTTGTGGATAATGCCGATTTAAAGATTTGGTTAATGACTCCGTTTGATGTACGTTCCAAAAGAATAGCTCAAAGGGAGGAAAAGTCTGTGGAAATAGCCAAGAGTGAGATTATCACTCGTGAAAAAAGTGAAGCTTTAAGATACAAAGAAATCCATAATATTGACATCAGTAATATGGATATCTATGATTTAATTATAAATACTGATAGTTTTGATCCTCAAAGCATATCAGAAATCATTATTCAAACATTAAAGGTGATATAAATGGCATCAATTGAAGTAGGTAGAGTATGTGTTAAAACTGCTGGTAGAGAAGCAGGCGAAAAATGCGCAATCGTTGAAATTATCGATGAAAACTTTGTAGAAGTTATTGGTGAATCTGTAAAAAACAGAAGATGTAACATCGCTCACTTAGAACCAACCGAAGATTCTATCGATGTTTCTGGTGATGCAGAATCTATCAAAGCAGCTTTAGCTGACTTATAAGTCTAAATGAATAATTAAAATATTATTCATATCTTTTTTTATTTACTATTTTTTAAGGTTTTTTTCATGAAATTTGACATGGTTACTAAATCTAAGAGTTTTACTTCACCTGATTTTGGTTGTAAACCGGAAGAACGTGAAATTGAAGATTACATTTCCAAAGGAGTAATCAACTTAGATAAGCCATCAGGTCCAACTTCTCATGAAATAGACTCCTGGGTAAAAAGAATTTTACCAATTGAAAAATCAGGCCACGGTGGAACACTGGATCCTAAAGTAACTGGAATCCTGCCAGTTGGTTTGGATGAGGCTACCCGTGCAATACAGCTTCTCTTAACTGCTCCAAAGGAGTATGTCTGTCTTTTGACATTGCATCATGACGTTGATGAGGAAAGGATTCGTGAAGTCTTTGCGGAATTTACTGGAAAGATTTTTCAGTTGCCTCCCGTTAAAAGTGCCGTAAAGCGTGAGCTTAGAACCCGTAACATCTACTACTCCACAATCTATGAAATTGAGGGGCGTGATGTTCTATTCAGAATAGGTTGTGAAGCGGGAACATATGTCAGGACATATTGTCACAATATAGGTGAGGCATTGGGTGTTGGAGCGCATATGGCGGAGCTCAGACGTACACAGGTAGGTTCCTTTAATGAAAAAAACAACTTGGTGACATTACAGGATGTAACCGATGCATATCACTTCTGGATTGAAGATGGTGATGAATCATTCCTTCGTGATGCGATAATGCCGATGGAAAGGGCTGCAGATTACCTGCCGAAAATTATCATTAAGGATTCTGCTGTAGATGCTGTATGTCATGGAGCGGATTTAGCATGTGGTGGAATAGCCAGTTTGGCCGATAATATTCAAAAAAATGATATTGTAGCGATTGAAACCCTTAAAGGGGAATTGGTCGGTGCAGGTAATTCTCTTTTAAATTCAAATGAAATTCTGGATGCAGATTCAGGATTTGCTGTAAATGTTAATAAAGTATTTATGAAACCGGATACCTATCCAAGATTTTGGAAGTAATTAGATATATAAATAGGTTAATTTGCTTAATTTAGCAAAAAATTTCTTTTTTTTTAAAATTCAAATAATATTATTTTCTATTTTTCTTTTAAAATTAAAAAAATAAAAGATTGAGAAGCTAGAATGCTCCTCCACCTCCACCTCCAGATCCTCCTCCGAGGCCACCAAATCCTCCAGAGTCGGATGAAGAGTTGATTGTTGATTGACTGGAACTGTATGCGCTGTGCATCAGACCATATCCTCCGTAATAGTGGTACATGAAAAGACCGTCATCATAGTCGGAGATATTTGGAATTTGCAGTTTCATGGATTCGTAAACCTCATCAGCTACTCCAAGAGCCGCACCATAAATCAAATACTTTCTCCAGACAACTATAGATTCGGGAGGGTGTTCTTTAATTAAACTGTTGTCTTCCAGGAACTTCTTGAAATTCGCCCATTTGAGATAGAAGGCTCTGCCGTTTTCGGTCCATCTTCCAAAAATATCCTCATCAAGGGCTAGAAGGCCGACTGAAAATATTATTAGAATTATTCCTGCAATGAGACAATAAAATCCGTTTGCAAGATTTGTCATAAATCCTAAAATGGCTATTATTGCTCCAAACACAATGCCTCCCACTCCAATTGCGGAAATCATTGTAGACCCGGCATCATCGAAATAGAATGGAAGGTCAATTCTATTTTCAACTGACTCTTCCCACTTGGCAATATTGTCTACAAACCAATTTGCTTTAGTTTCGGAAGATAATTGACTATTCAATTGGGATAGATTTAAAACATTATCCCTTGCAAAGTGGGATAAGATTTTAAATACCTGTTTTTCACTGGAACTCAATTCATGTTCTCTTTCATGATTGAATGTCAAAAGCAATTCATTTGTACCTGTTGAGGCATTTGCTTCTGGGAAAAGCCTTACGATTTTTCTGTCAATCAAATTCATCAATGATGCTTCAAATCCTTTCACGTTTGGCTTTCCGATGCTTGACTTATTCTCAACAAGTGCGTTAATCACTTCAGGCGGGTCATTTGTCGGCAATTCCCTTTCGTAAATTCCATCGTAGTTTACTTTAGGTTCCCTACCATATTTGAAATAGGTGAATATTGCACCGATAGGACTTAAAATTGATAATAATCCTAAAACCAAATAGCTGGTGTTCCAGAAGTTACGTCCGTTTACACTATCCTCCAGGTTTTTCATTATCATGTCTTTTCCATCTTGGTCGACATGTTTTGCATATACTGCATCATCAAAGTCATCTAATGGCATTAAAACGAGCAGTTCATAGAATTCCCCTTTTGGAATGGAGGTACTTTGAAGTTCAATGAAGCCTCCATTTTGGATGCTGGTTTTATTATATTCCTGTGGGTTTAGGAAATAGGTATTTCCATCTTCTCCAGGCAAGTTTACTTGGGCGTATAGGGTTCCAACGCCGACGTCCCATTCTTCGCCCCAGAGTTTGTATTGAAGTCCTCCGACATCATTAAAAAGAGTCACTACATTTTTCATGTCATAGCTTATGTATACGGATACGTCACAGTCCCTGATGCCTTTTGTATGCTCTGCATCGGAATATAAATAGATTTTCAGATGCTTGTATCCGCCATCGTCGCTTTCCTTAAGAACAGGATAGGCTCCCTCCGCCCAGACATGGACATTTTCAATGCTTTCGCCTGACTTTAATGGAATGTCTCTGTAGACTCCATTAAAGGCACCATCAAATGCATAATCGTACCGTTCTTCTACATGCAGTAGACCATCATTTTCAACAGTCAGTTCTAGAAATGCCTGATCGATTGTGTAGCTTCTGTCATCATCAGCCGAAACAAATGTTAATGTTGAAAATAATATAAAAAAGAGTAAGATTATACAGAATGTCTTTTTAACATTCATGTAATCCCGCCTGTTTAAAATTTAACTTCAGGAACCGCTCTTTCTGCTTCAGGTGCTTGGAAGAATTCTTCTTCATTAAAACCGAACATTCCTGCAATGATGCTGCTTGGGAATTGTTGGCAAGCGTTGTTGTATTTTAAAACGACATCATTGTAGAACTGTCTGGCATATGAAATTTTATCTTCGGTGTCTGCTAATTCGGTTTGCAATTGTTGGAAGTTGCTGTTTGCTTTTAAGTCAGGGTAATTTTCAGCAACGGCAAACAAGGATTTTAAAGCACCGGTTAATTGGTTGTTAGCTTCACTTGCTTCTTCAACACTTGATGCATTCATTACGCTTGTTCTGGCTTTGGTTACTTCTTCTAAAACGCCTTTTTCGTGGCCAGCATAACCTTTTACGGTTTCCACCAGGTTTGGTATTAAATCATTTCTTCTTTTAAGTTGAACATCAATCTGTGCGTAGCTGTTTTTTACGCGGTTTCTAAGTCCAACGAGATTATTGTACATGTGAATTATTGTCACTATAACGATAATTACCAAAATTATGATTATTGCTAAATAAAGGATATTCATTTTATCACCTTAATATTATTATGATATTATATTAAAAATATATTTTGCTTTTTTTAAACTATATAACCTCTGAAAAATATATTATTTATGAAAATAATTATTTTTTTTAAAATTCGCCATTTAAACA
>NZ_JAZNAN010000012.1:0-10916 GCF_045586545.1 Methanobrevibacter sp. | reverse complement strand
TATATTTATAAATAAAATGAAATAAAAAATAATTAATTATGCAACTTGTAGCTGATGTTGGAGGAATACCTGGAAAAGATTGTAACGGATTTTGTAAATACTGTTACTTTAGAAAGGTAAAAGAAGTGAAGAGTTTTGGCTGTGCTCACTGTCTACCTAATAAAATCGGTTGTGAAAGATGCAGTAAAGGAGTTTCTGAAACCCAAGGGGCATTTAAGTCACCATTCCAAGTAATGAATGAAGTGCAAAACGCATTAATGATGAGCATGGGTCGAGGAGAGATAAGCGCATATATCAGTGGAGGAGGAGATATAAGCTGCTATCCTTATCTGGAAACCTTAACTGCAAATCTAAATCAATTTTCAATCCCGTCCATTTTAGGATACACCTGCGGAAAAGGAATAGACGATTCCCAGATAGCTTCCAAATTAATAAATAATGGCGTTGAAGAAGTATCGTTCACTATCTTTTCATCAGACCCAAAACTTAGAAAAGAATGGGTTAAGGATCCTAATCCTGAAGAAGCGCTTAAAGCCTGTAAAATATTTTGTGAAAACGTGAAACTTACTGGAGCTGCCGTAATTATTCCTGGCGTCAATGATGGAGATGTTCTTAGACAAACCTGCAATTCACTAGAGGAATGGGGTGCAAAAGGAATACTTTTGATGAGATTTGCAAACACATTTAACGAAGGATTGATTTTAGGAAATGAACCGATAATCAAAGGTATTGAATCCCAGCCGGTTGAAGACTTTGCAGAACTTGTAAAGCAGATTAACAGCGAATACAAATTCAGAGTGAGCGGCACTCCCTTGTGTGACCCAGAAACTGGCGGCCCATTTGCAATAGCTAAAGATGAAAATGAAATATTCCTACAATTTATTAAGCCGGTTACAGGCGAAGCCACTATAATTACATCAAAGATAGCTGAACCATTCATCTCAAAAATATTTGATAAATTGGAATGTGATAGTGTCAATGTCGTTGCGGTTGAAAAGGAAATAGCCTGTCTGATTACAAAAGAAGATTTGGAAAATCTTGATTTAAGTGAAATAAAACAAGCGGTTATAATACCTGGAAGGGCATTTGTGCATCAGCTTGATGCTGAGAGAATATTAAGTGCTGATGGCATTGAAAGAATTGTCGGTCGTGGCCCTGACACATTAAGTGTTGATGGAGAACTCAGTATTGATATGATTGATGAAAATGTTATTGAAAGAGAGCTAGAACAATTCAACGATTTAGTGGATGCTATTAATTTCTTTGGAATGAGAATTATTTAAAAAAAGAAAAAAGTTAGTTTGAATCCTCTACAAGAGAACTCTCACTATTTATTTTTACTAAAATGTAATCATACATAAATGATTTTTTGATTTCTGCAATTTCAGATAATTTTTTGCCATCAATAACCACATCAGCGATTGTATCGGCATATTTATCATAATCTAATTTTACACGCACACCATCAAGTTGAGAGGTTACTGGAGTAGGAGAAACTGCCTGTTCAATTTCTTTAACTTGATTTTCAATTGCATTTTTTACTACTATTGATGGAACTAAAGGTGGATCAAGAGCCATTTCACGTTTTCTATCTTTCAATATCTGTTCGATGGTTTCTACCAATTTATCAAGTGCGCGAATATCCGGTCCTCTTCTGAGTCTTCTTGGAATCCTACCAAGACCCCCAACATATGCGTCTGCACCCGGAAGTTCTTCAACGGGGATGTCCGGAGCGCCAGTCACAACCACCGGAATATCAATATCATCATATAAGAAAGCTTTTTCTTTAATGCAGTTTTCAAAGCTGCCTAAAGCAAAAATAACAATATCATGTTCCTCAATTAACTTTTTTTCATGTTCAGTAATTCCAGCAGTTCCTTTTCCATCTCCTCTTGCAAGCCCAATCATATTATCTTTTGCACCGAATTCCCTCAAATACTCAGAGATGTCACAAGCTGCATGAGGCAAATGGTGTCTTGCAAGAGTTGGTGAAACAATAGCTATTTCAGAACCGGCCATAGGAGCAACTGATAATTTAGCTAAAAGAGATTCTGATTTTTCTTCAATTTTATCAACATCTTCTATAGGAACGGCCATGTTTAATACCAATTCCATTTGTTGAATGCTGTCTAGAAGAATAAATCCTCCTAAATCCTCAATTAATTCTTTTATTTCTTCACTTTTGTGAACTCCACCAGTAAATGTTAATGTTTCATACATATTAACAACTCTCAAAAATGCAATTATATAATATATTAATTTTTAATTCCTATATTATATTAAATTTTCTAAAATGGCATATCTCACTTCGATTCGCTCAAATGGGTTTTTTGAAATATCTCCATGTGAAGGGATTTCAACCAGATTTTCGCTTTCTTCAACTTTATTTTTTAAATAATCCGGATAAACAACATAATCAAAGTTATCTGAATCAACATTAAATCCCATGTCCAAAACAATGTCTTTTAAAAATTCAGAGTATACTTTAACATCAATGTCTCTTTTGAAATCTGAATTCAAGTATTTTTTAGAAAGTTCATAACCCTCAAAAAATGCCAGTATATCCTCATCGCTTAATTGATTTTTGGCAATTTCGGAAACCTTTTTAATGCTTTCAAAAACCTGTGAAGGAGTATTGAGTTTGATAGGTAGCGAATCCATATCCACTTTACTCTCAGATAACAATATTGCAAAATCCCCATCTTCACTGGTCGGATGTTTGTTTACAGCATAATCTGAAATTCCAGCCAGCTTTACAATTTCTTCACACATAGGTGTTGTGACAATTTTCATAATAATATTATATAATAACATTGAATATAAATTAATTCATGAAGGTTACATTGAGTTTTGAGGAAAGCGAAAGTGATGATGTCTCCATAATGGTTGATGCATTAAGGGCTAGCAGCACAATTACATTAGCTTTGGACAATTTTAATAGAATCATCCCTTGTTTTACCCTTGAAGATGCTTTTGAATTGAAAAAAGAATTTGGAGGAATCGTTGCAGGAGAACGTGGGGGAAAGCAGATTGAAGGATGCGATATTGGAAACTCTCCAAGTGCTCTAAAGGACTATAAAACTAATGAAGAGCTCCTCATATTAACTACAACCAATGGAACAAGAATACTTGAAAACATGCAATCGACCGTCCTTGTTGGATCACTCATAAATGCAAAATCAGTTGCCCTAAGAAGTATTGAACTGGCTAATGACCATATTGATGTTGTGATGGCCGGCGTTAAAGGAGAGTTTGCAATTGAGGACTTTTTGGCCAGTGGAGAAATACTATATTGGATTTGTGAAAACTTAAAGGATTATGAATTAAGTGAATATGCCAAATCTGCGATTCTTGCAACTAGAGATTATGAACTAGTAAAAGAAGCATTTGTCAATTCAAGGACTGCAAAAAGATTAATCAAACTTAATTATAAAGATGATGTTGAGTTGTGTTGTTTGAAAAATATTAGCGACAATGTTGCAATATATGAAAATAATGAATTAACTTTATATATTCCGATTTCATAATATTAGATAGATAATTTACAAAGAAGTGTTTATTTAATGCAAAGAGAACTATTAACTATAATTGGTACCGCTCACGTATCTGAAGAAAGTGTCAATGAAGTAAAAGATGCCATCTATGAACAGCAACCTGATGTGGTTGCAATTGAACTCGATAGAGGACGATACATAAGACTAAAAAAAGAAATGGCGGGCATTGAAGAAGATGACACCATATCCGTTACCCAGATTATAAAAGAGAACAAAGTAGGACTTTTCGTTACCACCACCCTTCTGGGATATTTCCAATCAAAAATCGGAGCTGACGTTGATGTGAAACCCGGTTCTGAAATGGTTGGTGCAATTGAAGCGAGTGAAGACTTGGGAATCCCAATAGCTTTGATTGATAGGGACATAGGCACTACACTACAAAGGGCCTTAAATAAGATGGGATTTATTGAAAAAGCCAAATTCATGTATGGATTGCTTGCATCAGTTTTAGGATTCGGTGATGAAGAAGATGTTGATATTGAAGATTTAAAGAATCCTGAAAACCTTGATGAGTTAATGGAAATGTTTAAAGATGAAGCTCCAAGCGTCCATGAAGTTTTAGTTCATGAAAGAGATGCTTACCTTGCAGGAAAAATAATGCAAATTCCACAGGACCATGTTATTGCAGTAGTTGGAGCAGGACATAAACCCGGAATTGAGAATTATTTGAATAATCCTGAAACCTTGCCTAATTTAAGAGATTTGGAAGTCGTTGATGAAAAAAAAGGCATTCCCTGGGCAAAAATAATATTGGCCATGATTCCAATTTTGTTTGTTGTGATATTTTTTCTGGCATATTTTAATGGGATAAATATAACCTGGAATATCTACGAATTTATTGTTATTAGTATGATTATGGGTTTTATCGGATCCATTTTATCCGGTTCCAAGATACAATCCGCAATCGTTGGAGGAGTGGTTGCACCATTAACCATAATCCACCCATTGCTTGCTGCGGGCTGGTTTTCAGGTTTGACTGAAGCGAAATTCAGAAAAGTCAGACAAAGCGACGTTAAAAATATGGCCCATATTGAAAGTTTCAGAGACTTGTGGAACAATAACATATTTAGAATATTGCTGGTCGTTATTGGAACCAACTTAGGAGTCAGTATTGCTACTTTAGTTATTTTGCCATCAAAAGTTTTCATCCCATTATTCATGAAAATTTTTGGACTTTAGCAATTAATTTTAAATAATATATTGATAATATTATTATTACTATTAATTTTATATGGAAAAACTATCATGTATCTTATATTTCGTTGTGACTGTGGACGTGCATTGTATGCAAAAGAAGGCGTAGCCACTCGCAAATGTGTTTGCGGCAAAACTTTGAAAGTCAAATCCAGAAGAATCTTTCAAAAAGTAGCTACAAGAGAACAAGCATCCGAAGCAGTACAGGAAATGCAAGATAAGATATATGGAAATACTGGTTTTAAGAGGGCCAGTGAATTATAATTAGTTTTAATGGTTTGTTAGAAATGATTGGAACGACACTCGAAATAATTATTATATTAATTTTAATTATACTTACAGGATATTTGTCAATGGCAGAACTTGCTGTTGTATCCATTAGAAAAGCAAAAATGCAAAAATATATAGAAGAAGGAAATAAAAACGCACAAATTGTTTTTGATTTATTAGAAGACCCTAATGAATTTTTATCTACTGTTCAAATTGGAATTTCACTTATCGGTGTTTTAACAGGGGCTTTTGGTGGAGTAACATTGGCTGAACCCCTTTCCAAATATCTCTCATTCTTACCTTACAGTGAACCGATCAGTGTTGCAATAGTTGTTATCGTGACTACCTATTTAACATTGGTTGTTGGGGAGATTGTCCCTAAAGTCATTGCATTAAATGACCCCGAAAGAATTTCCCTTAAAGTGGCTAAAAGTATGGTGGTTCTTGAAAAAGTCTCCAAGCCAGTGAGTTTCATCCTTGCTAAATCCAGCAGTTTCCTTTTATGGTTATTGAGAATTGAAAATAAAGATGAGGATGTTGTTACTGAAGAAGAAATCGAATTGATGATTAAAGAAGGAAGAGAAGATGGAACTATTGAACAGGAAGAAGAGGACATTATCAAAAGGGTTTTCAAGCTTGATGATCAAAAAGTCGAAAGTATCATGACCCCACGTAATGAAATCATTTGGATTGACTTGGAAGACGATAGGGACATCAATAAAATAAAAATCATTGAAAGTAAAAGGTCTATTTTCCCAATAGCCAAAGGAGAATTGGATGATTTCATAGGAGTCGTGCAAGCAAAGGATATTCTATCAGCAATGTTCACCGACGAAGAATTTGATGTTTATAAAATTGTAAAAGAACCTTTAGTCGTATCTGAACATTTGGAAACATTGGAACTCCTAAAGGAATTTAAAGAAAACCAGGAATATGTCCATATGTCCCTTGTAGTTGACGAATTTGGAAGTGTTGAAGGTTTAATTACATTAAACGATTTACTTGAAGGTATTGTTGGGGATATCCCTGGAATTGATGAAGAAGATGAACCTCAAGCAATCCAAAGAGATGATGGAACATGGTTAATTGATGGAAGATATCCTATTGACAAATTTAAAAAACTATTCGACTTTAAAGATTCTTTACCTGATGAAGAAGAAGACAATTACACAACCTTAGCTGGATTCATATTAAGCATCAGCGGAACAATCCCTGATGAAGAAGACAAATACGAATGCGGAAGGTTTATATTTGAAATTATTGATATTGACGGACATCAAATTGACAAGATTCTTGTTACTGACTTAGGTCCTGAAGAACCTATGCCGGAGGAATAAAATGGATGCTGGAATAATAATACAAGTTGTTTTATTGCTTGTAGGGTTTGTATTTTTAATCAAAGGATCCGATTTTTTTGTAGATGGTGCAAGCAGCATTGCTTCAATATTAAAAATCCCTACTGTAATTGTCGGTTTAACTATTGTTGCATTTGGAACCAGCGCTCCTGAAGCTGCAGTTTCAATTACCTCTTCACTTACCGGAAGCAATGGAATGGCTGTGGGTAATGTAATCGGTAGTAATTTATTCAATATGCTGATGGTAATCGGTATTGCCGCATTACTTAGTAATCTGCTAATGGAAAAAGAGGTTTTAAATAGAGACTTGCCATTTCTTGTAGGAATAACCCTACTCTTTGCCGTATTCATATTTATTGGAGGAGACATTTCAAATATTGAAGGTATTATCCTTGTTTTAATTTTAATCGGATACATAGTATATTTGATTTACAACGAAAGAAAGGCGGGTTCCATGAACTATGTTGAGAAACCTAAATTAACTCTTCCAAAAAGTATTTTGTTTATTCTTGTTGGATTGGTAGGCATTGTTCTTGGTGGAGATTTGGTTGTTGACAGTGCTTCAGCAATAGCGATTGCACTCGGAATGAGTGAAACATTGGTAGGTTTGACCATTGTGGCAATTGGTACCTCTTTACCGGAACTTGTTACTTCAATTACTGCTTTAAAGAAAGGAGAAAATCAGCTAGTTATAGGAAATGTGATAGGCTCAAACATATTTAATATCCTATTTGTACTTGGTGCAAGTAGTGCAATCAGTAGAATACCTGTTGACTCCTCAATATTGGTGGATGTTGTATTCATGACATTAGTTACAATATTATGCTTCATATTTGGTAAAACACAAGACAAATATGATAAAAAAGAAGGAGTTATATTAATTGCATTATTTATTGGATATATGACCTTCGCAATTTTGAGAAATTAATTCTTTCAGTTCACAAGCCTTACAAATGCTTGATGAAGTCGGTTCACCGCAGACTTCACATTCATTAAGGTTTGTGGATATATCATTTTCAAATGTTAATGTTTTTTTAAAAGATTCCATCACATTACTTTTTACACCAGGATACCTGTCTTCACTAACATTTAAAAATTCCTTAATTTTAGCCCTTAAGGATAAATGGGAATAAGGGCATTCATCTAAATGGATATCAATATTATTCAAAACGGCCCACATTCCAACTTCCTTTTCAGGAGTATTCCATAATGGTTTAATCCTTGGAACCAATTTCGGATGGATTACATCGAGCTCGGGGCCGAATTTGGAAAATTTTATTGTATCTCCTCTTGCAAAACTCATTAGAAAGGATTGGATTTCATCATCAAGATTGTGTCCTGTTGCAATTTTTGCAGCCCCCAATTCATAAGCGGTTTTATTTAAAATATTTCTTCTGAAAACCCCGCATGGAATACAGGCACTTTTAAAATCCTTATAAATATCATCTAAAGTGAAACCTTCCTCATTCTTAAATGATTTTTGAACTAATTTTATGTCTAAATCATTGGCATTGTTAATGGCTGAATCAATTCCATGTTGCCTATATCCTTCAATACCTTCATCAACACTAATTGCAACCAAATCAAAGTCTAAAAATTCCTGATAATTTTTTAATGCATGAAGAGTTAATACGCTGTCTTTTCCGCCGGATAGAGCAACAGCTATCAATTCGCCTTCTTTAATTAGTTTATATTCGCTGATTAAACTATTGATTCTTGAAAAAATATGCTCATTAAATTCATCTTTATCTAATTTGACCATTACTAAATTGATTTATAGGAAGTTAAATAAATAATTTTACGGTGAAAAAATGATAACATGTGATTTTGCAATATTGCCTGTCGGAACTGAAACAACCGAATGTAAAGATTATGTAACTGCAGCCGTTCAGTCCATTAAGGATTCCGGGCTTAATTATCAGTTGACTGGAATGGGAACCCAAATAGAAGCGAACAATTTAGAAGAATTATATTCTGCAATAGCTACCGCTCAAGAAGCTATCTTTGAATTGGGCATAGGTAGAGTATACACAGTTATAAAAATAGATGATAGAAGAGACTTGGAAAACAGGACTTTAGATGCAAAAGTTGATACAGTTGAAAAAATGTTAAAATAAAAAAAGAAGTTAGAAATTAATCTAACTCATTAGAAGCTCTTTTAACAGCTTCAATAACTAAATCCAAATCTTCTTTTGTAAGTGAAGGGTGAACTGGAAGAGAAATAACATTGTCTGCTGCAAGTTCTGCATTTGGACAATCACCTTCAATTCCTAGAGCTTTATAAATTGGTTGATTGTATAACGGTATTGGATAGTGAATTCCAGTTCCTACGCCACATTCATTAATCATGTCTACCCAATCATCACGATCTCCTTTTTCAACTCTAATGGTGTATTGGTGATATACATGCTTTGAACCATCAGCACAATATGGAGTAACTACACCATCCACATCTTTTAATCCTTCATTTAAATAAGCAGCATTTTCTATTCTTTTATCATTAAATCCATCAATTTTATCTAATTGAGCAAGCCCGATTGCAGCTGAAATGTCTGTCATCCTAAAGTTAAAACCGACTTCATCATGGTGGTATCTGACGCTTGCACCATGAGCTCTGAACATTTTTGCCTTTTCAGCCAATTCTTCATCATTGGTTGTGATAATTCCACCTTCTGAAGTTGTCATGTTTTTAGTAGGATAAAAACTAAAACAGGACATGTCTCCTAAACTACCCACTTTTTCCCCATTGCAAGTAGCTCCATGAGCCTGTGCAGCATCTTCAATAACTATCAAACCATGTTTTTCAGCAATTTCATTGATTCTGTCCATATCGGCAGATTGCCCATATAACTGAACCGGTAAAATAGCTTGAGTATTTTCAGTAATCAATGGTTCAATTGATTCTGGGTCCATTGTATAAGTTTTTAAATCGATGTCTGCAAATACTGGTTTTGCACCGATGTATAAAACTGAATTTCCGCTTGCAATAAAAGTAAATGGAGTTGTAATTACCTCATCGCCTTCGCCAATTCCGCAGGAGAGTAATGCAACATGTAGTGCGGCTGTACCTGAGTTGACAGCAATACCATAATCTGCCCCAACCCATTCAGCAAATCTTTTCTCAAATTCCTCAACTTTTGGTCCTTGAGCAATCATCCCTGATTTCAGAACCTCAACTACATTTTCTATTTCTTCATCTCCAATTATTGGTTTAGCAATAGGAACTTTAATATCTGACATTTCATCACCAATTAGATTAATTTCTTATACTAATATTTAAATCTAATAATATTTAAAACATTACTTAGTAAATAATAAGAATTAAGAGTGAGACCTAATGGACGAATATAAAATTAAAAGTATTGAAGAAGGATTAACAAAAATCGAATTTCCGGAATTCGACAAAGTTTCATCAGACGCACCCGTTTTTTACAACCCCCACATGGAACTGAATAGGGATTTATCCATTCTTGCAATCCAAGTATTCCAAAAGGAACAGGATAGGGAAATAGACATCTGTGATTTGTTTGGGGGCAGCGGAATTCGTGGCATCCGTTATAAAAATGAAATCGATGGTGTTGGAGAAGTTTCAATAAATGATATAAGTGAAGTTGCAAACCATTATGAAAGACACAACATTGAATTGAACAGTTTAAATGATATTGAAGTTTACCAACATGACGCCAGTATGTTTTTAAGGATGAAACGTGGCGAATTTGATGTAATTGATATTGATCCTTTTGGAACTCCTTCCCCATTTCTTGACTCAGCTGGTTATTGTGCCCATAGAAACTCACTTTTATGCGTTACCGCAACCGATACTTCAGCACTATGCGGAACATACCAGGAACCATGCATCCGCAAATATAATGCAAAACCATACAAAAGTGAATATTGCCATGAGACAGGAATTAGAATTTTGGCCGGTTTTGTAGCGCTGAGTCTTGCAAAATATGCAAAATGCATTGAAGTAAAAATGTCACACAGTACTGAACATTATATGAGATTATATTTAGAAATTAAAAAAGGTTCAAAAAGAACCGATGAATCTTTAAAAAATATTGGTTACATCAGTCATTGTAAAAACTGCCTGCATAGGCAAACCAGCAATGGCTTGGCAAGCCCAATTACAGATATATGTCCTGTTTGTGGTGAAAAGTTGGTTCATGCCGGACCATTATGGTTAGGAAACATCCAAAATAAAGATTTTATTCAAAAAATGATTGATGAAGCGGAATTTAAAAAGATTAATAGTGAAAAAGAAGCATTGAAGTTATTGAACAAATGTCTTGTTGAGGCTGATGCTCCCGCCACATTCTTTGATGTCCATGCAATATGCAAATCTTTAAAGATTAGTGCACCAAAATTCGACTTGATTTTAGAAGAACTTGAAAAAGAAGGATTTGTTGCAATAAAAACCCATTATAATCCATTAGGAATTAAAACTGACGCCAATATTGAAGATATCCAAAATATTCTTCTAAAATTTAATGAAAATGAATAATCAATATTGACAAAAAATCTATTTTTCAAATTAAATATG
>NZ_JAZNAN010000011.1:0-23129 GCF_045586545.1 Methanobrevibacter sp. | reverse complement strand
CCTATAGAACAAGTTCAAAAGTTATTAGGGCATGTGCAGATTGATACCACAATGCAATATGCTATGGTAAATCAGACTAATGTGAAAATTGCCCATAGGAAGTTTATTGGTTAAATTTTTAAATATTTATTAACATAAATTAATAACAATAAATAAGCGGGTGAAGTCATGCCAATTCCAAAATTTGATGAATTATTTAATGATGTATTAGAATTCCTTTCAGATAGAAAAGAATATAAAACAAGAAATCTCAAAGAAGAACTCTCAAAGAAATTAGACTTAACAGATGAAGAACGCCATGAACTATTGCCTTCAGGATCTGAGCCAATTATAAACAATCTATTAGTTGGTCTATAACAACTCTTAAAAAAGCAGGGTATGTTGAATCTAAACATTGGGGTTCTGTTAATATCACAGAACTAGGATTTAAAGAACATAGTAAAAACCCTAATATTACTATTGATGATTTAATGGAAATCCCTGAAGTTTACAATTGGTTTAATCCCGGTAAACCTAAAGAACTTGAAGGTGAATCTACCCCTGAAGAGGAAATTGAAAAATCATTAGAAAAAATCAATGATTCTCTTGTAGATTCCATTCTTGAAAATATTTTAAATAATGATCCTTTCTTTTTTGAAAGATTAGTTGTTGATTTACTACTTGAAATGGGTTATGGAGAATTTGGCAGAGTAACCTCACCAACTAATGATGGGGGTATTGATGGAATCATTAATGAAGACAGGTTAGGTATTAATAAGATTGCAATTCAAGCAAAAAGATTTGCCAAAGGCAATGTAATAGGAAGACCTGAAATTCATAAATTTGCAGGAGCATTAAATGAAAAAGGTTTATCTAAAGGTGTTTTTATTACAACTTCCTCATTCACACGTGAAGCGATTAGTTCTGCAAAACATCAATCAATTGTACTGATTGATGGTGAAAAATTAGCAAGATTAATGATTGAATATAATGTTGGTACTTTTACTAGTCATACTTATGAAATAAAGCGTATTGATAGTGATTATTTTAATATTGGAGAATAAATTGACGATTAAATAAAACGTTAATAGGTGATGATTTATGGTAAATATGTGGATGGTAAGGGCTGGAAAAAATGCTATTTTAATAGATGAGTTTGAAAAATTGAATATAGTGGCTATTGGTTGGGAATTAGGAGATTTAACAAATAAAACTCCTGATGAAATTAAAAAGTTAGTTTATGAAAAGTATCCAAATGAATCTAACCATACAAAAGGAAAATATGCTGCCAATATAATCAAGTTTTGTCATCAGATTAAAGAAGGAGATTACGTTTTATCAAATAATTCTTGGAATCATCATTATCTTTTTGGTAAGATTGTTTCTAATTATTATAAGTCATCGTTAATTAATGACGAATATTCTGATGTAAGGGATGTGGAATGGTTATGTAAAATCCCTAAAGATAATCTTGAAAAATCTACTCAAAATACTTTAGGTGCTCTAATGACTGTTTTTAAAATTGAGGGTGATGCTAAAGAAGATATTTTAAATATTTTTAATTCTAATTCAATTGAAAAATCTGCAAGTATTATTAGAAAATATTTAAATGAAAATAATTTAGGTAATTTCAAAAATGAAGGCAATGAACAAGCATATATTAATTTTAAAGAATTATTCTCTCCTGAAATTTTGAAAAATTTGGAAGGTATGGATATTTTAAATACAATTTTTCTCCATGATGGAGATAAAAACAATTTATGTTACTATTTAGAGTTTTCAAAAGATTATACTTTTGCAGGAAGTATATCTGGAGGTTCAGCACATAAATATTCTTTATTTAAGCATAATGAAACACATCAATGGACTGCGGGTTCACCAAAAAAATCAAGTAATGTCAGCGAAGATGAGGCTATTGAAATAGGTGGAAAAATAAGAGATGCATTAGTAAATGGAGCTAATCTAATAAAAAATTCTAATTTAGTTGATGTAAATGATTATATTCAATTGGAAAATAATTTAGGAGATATATTTTCTGATTGCACAACCTCTCATCTAAATCAGTGGGTGCATAAATATTTTACATTGATTTTCCCGGATAAATTTCCAGTTGTTCATTGGGATAATATGAAAAAAGATTTTCTTAAAAAGTTTAATATATCTCCTGAAGAATGGTATTATGCTCTTGATGGACAATTAGTTTTATTATCAAATAAAGCAGGTATTAAAGGTTACTCTTTATTTGAAGATGAAATTTTAAATTTATTTAAAAATAAACCTATTAAACCTCTTTTTGAATGTGATCTAAAAAGAAATATTATTTACTTTGGAGCGCCGGGAACAGGTAAATCCTACAATTTAAACCAAGATAAAGATAACTTATTAAAAAATTATCCCAATAACTATGAAAGAGTAACTTTCCATCCAGATTACTCCTATGCAAACTTTGTTGGAACCTATAAACCCGTTCCAGAAAACAATTCAATTACATACAAATATGTCCCCGGACCATTTATGAGAGTTCTCAAAAAAGCAATAGAACATCCAAATGAACCTTACTTATTAATCATCGAAGAAATCAACAGAGCTAATGTTGCAGCTGTTTTTGGAGATGTTTTCCAACTATTAGACAGAGAAAATAATGTTTCAATCTATCCAATTGACACAACAGAAGACATGAAAACATATCTTAACAAAGATAAAATCAAAATACCTGAAAACTTATTCATCTGGGCAACTATGAACTCTGCTGATCAGGGAGTATTCCCAATGGATACAGCTTTCAAACGTAGATGGGACTTCAAATATTTCAGCATCAACCACAATGAAAAACTAATCGAAAATATCAATGTTAATCTCAACGGCATTGACGTCAACTGGAACCTCCTTCGAAAAGCAATAAACGATGAATTATTATCATACAAAATAAACGAAGATAAACTTATGGGGCCGTTCTTTGCATTTAATGAATTCATGGAAAAAGAAATAGATGTTGAAACTTTCAAAGATATATTCAAAAACAAAATCATCATGTATTTGTTTGAAGATGCTGCAAGAGCTAAAAGAAATGATCTTTTCAAGGGAGCAAAAACTAAAGAATATGTAACATATTCTGAAATCTGTGAAAAATTCGACGAAATCGGAATTGAAATATTTTGCGACAACATCAAATCCAAATTCATAAGTGATGATGAATGAACTCCATATACATCCGGGAATTGAAGCACTATTCCAAAGCGGAAATTCTTGAAATTATTGATGAAAAGGCATTTGAAAAGCTTACCAGTTATGCTATCATCGACAAGGATGAGGATTCCTATCAATTCAAGTTTGTCGGAGTAATCATTGTTGATGACATGGTCATTAACTGCTATCCCAAATATATCCCTAACACGGATAACATTAAAGATGACTTTAAGCAAATCATCAGTGTCATCAAGAAATACAAATCCCTGAATGAGGAGATTGACTATTCAAATGAAAATCTTGAAGACATTTCATTTAATCTGCTGTCAATGATGGTGTTTTTCCTGGAGGATTACTTTGAAAACGGTATTTACACCAATATTCAAAATATCCTTGAAAGCAACGGAAACGGAGAAATCGACTGGAACAGAACAGTCAACTACACCAATCCGATTATTAAGAACAATAAACCCTACTACACAGAACTTCAAACCAGATATAAAATCAATGATTTGTTTGATTATTTCCATTTATTACATGAATATATCATTACCGATTGCTCAAGGCGTTTGGAAAGTGCCGGGCTGATTGATTTATTTGACCTGACACCGGTTGAGCTTTCACACCATGAGCAGGATGATTTCGGTGAAATCACAGAAATTTTAGAAAAGCTCACCAAAGAGTTGAATGTTGAGTTCAACTCACACAAACAAAAGCTTTTAAAGTCAATGCATGCTTATCTAGCAGGTAAAAACTCATTTTCAAATGATAATTATTTAACAGTCTTTGGAACCAATACCTATCATGTAGTCTGGGAAGATGTCTGCAGGAGAGTCTTTGGGGATAAATTAAATAAATCATTACGTGAAATCTTAAATGATTCAAATTCATATACTAAACTGATTGATGTTATCAAAAAGCCTGAATGGCACTTGAAAGAGGGCACGTTTAAAGTTGATACTTTCAGGCCTGATTTAATAACCTTCTGGAATGGTTACTTTGTTATTTTGGATGCTAAATACTACAAGTTAAAAGTCACAGAAAAATTAGAAAAGCAGCCAGGTTTAAGTGATGTGACAAAACAATACTTGTATGAACTGGCTTACAGGGAGTTTATTGAAGAAAATAATTTTAAGGGTGTTAAAAACGCATTTTTAATGCCTAGTTATGAAAATCAAGTTGAAAATAAAGGATATGTTGAAATTGGAATATTGCATGATTTAGGTTTGGAGAATATTCAGGTAATAATGCTTCCGGCAGGTGAAATGAATCAGTTGTATCTGGAAAACAGGAAAATGAGTATTTCCAGGTTATTTTTAATTAGTTAATTATCGTATTTCATTGATTTTATAAGAAAATGTTATACAAGATATATTTAAATTCAAAATTTTTTTAAATAATTAAAGTCAAAGTATTTAACAGGTGTATGTTATGGGTCTATTAAATAAGAGTCCTGCTGAGAAAAAACTTAAAGAAATTACTGGTGGATTTATTTTAAAAAATGAATTTATAAAACATCTTGAAAGTTTAGGTCTAGAAATTAATGATGGCACTATTATTAGATCGCAGATTAAAAAAGAAATAAAGCAGGGCACTGTCACTGAGGATAATGTTGAATAAAGGCTTGAAACATTATTAATGCAGTGTGCTGAGCAGAAAAACAGTAATTTTAGTCAAGATACACTTAAATGCCCTCAATGTGGGTCTATTCAGAATAGTTCTGATGCATTTTGTATGAACTGTGGTTATAGTTTTAATCAAAGTAAAAAGTGTCCGCTCTGCAATGAAATACAGGAAAACCATAATAAATTCTGTATTAATTGCGGATATGACTTTTCAAAATCAAATAAATCTTCAGGTGAAATTCGCAAATTCAAATTCTTAGCAAATCAAGAACATAACCTTACAGAATGCCCTAATTGTAATGTAAAAATTCTTAAAAACAGTGAATACTGTCATGAATGCGGCAGCAAAATAATTGGATCAACTATAGCAACTAAGGAAGCTTTTGATGATGATATTTCAGAACTAGAAGCATTGTATAAGAAGAGTGTTTCGGAGAAATATTCTCCAAACTTCAAATTTGCTTATGTAATATTTTTAGATTCCTATGGCGGGAGATTTTTAAAAAGCAAAGAAAGGGAGTATAATATCACTGAAGATGATTTGAATGCTCAGGCTATTAAAGATGATTTTATCTCTCCTGCATCTCCTTTGTTGTCTGCTCAAAAATCAACCGTAGCTGATTTGAAGGAAATTTTAAAGGCTCATGATCTTAAAGTATCAGGTAAAAAAGATGAATTGATTGAAAGGTTAGGAGACAACTTAAGTCTTGAGGAGCTTGAGGAAATTTTCCCAGAAAAGTCTTATGAACTATCAGATAAAGGCAGAGATTTCATTGATGAAAATGATTATATTCTTTTCTATGATGATAACTATTATCTAAAAAGGGTTTTTACACCAAATGAATTTGAAATGATTTTTAGAGATGGGAAATACTCTTCAAAAGAGGAAATGTGCAATTTGATTATTGACAAGATTGAATCTAAAAATAACATGGACATTTTTGACATCGAATCTTTAATTGTATTATATAAAGCAATCAATGACCAATTTAATCTTTTGGATAATTATTTCAAGTTATTTATCTACTCTATTAATTCAAATAGGAATTATACAGACCCTGATGAGTTTAATGCATTGTATAGTTTGCTTCATTCTTTAAGTCTGGACATTGATGATTTGAAAAATCGCTTCCATGAGTCATACACTAATTTTAATATTATGGAATTAAGAGTACCTGAAAAGGATTCATTTACTTATCTTTTAAAATTGTTCAGCGGCATGAATATGTATGAAATAGAAGCAGAAATTAACCAAAAGTTTTTTGCATTTGATTAATCTCTTTATAATTATTTTCAAAGGCATCTAGAATTTCACGTGCATCTTTTTCACGGGCAAGTGTAAACCCAAGAATTAATGTAGTAAAAATGCTCTCAATTAATGATTCTGGAGCCATAATCTCTTTTCGCTCAAATAAAATCTGGTCATATTTTGGAGGGTATTGATAGTCAATTTTGAATTGTCTTTTGATTTCCTCACGTAAGTTTTCATTAATGAAGGTTTCAAATAATTTTGTTAAATCATTAGCGAGAGTATTTCCATAAATTGAGCATTGGATTACTATTTCCATATCCTTGTTTATGTCAAAGTTTTCAGCTAAAACATTGTTGAATGAGCCGTAATTTTGGTAACCATGTGGTACAAATCTGCCTTCGACTGAATGGGCGCAGTATTCATTAACCAATATCGGAATTGGATTACATGTAAGTGCGAAAAATACAAAAGCTTCAATTACATCACTTTTTTCCACTTGCCATATATACATTAAAATCTGTTCAAAAATCTCGGATACTAAATGGTGTGTTAACTCATGAATTAAAGTGGCGATTTGATTTGCGCTGTCAAGTCTGTCATCTACATTAATTAAATTAAATGCATAGCTTCCAAGTTCAGCTCCACGGGATTTATAATTGACTGGAGTATAAGCAGCAACGATAGCAGCAATTTTTGATAGAATGGAATTAAATGAATACTCTCCACTTTGAGTAATTTTATCCAAATTATAATGTCCCATGTCTTTAATATTTTCTAAAATTGTATTATAATCATCTTCGCTGAAATTATGATTTTGTAAAATATTGAGGTTTTCATCGGTAAATATTTCTTCAAAACGATTATATTTTTTTAGTTTCAGGTTTTTAGAAGTAAACAATGGAGCTTCACATTCACTGCAAATTTCATTTGTATCCTTATTTTCACTACCACATTTAGAACAAAACACCATGTTAATCACAATTTTAATATTTATAATTAATATAAAATAAAGTTAATTAGTTTGAATTTAGTGTAGTCATTTCATATAACAGACAATCTTATATATTTGATGAATAGAATATTTTGAGTGTTTAAGTTATCAAATAAATCTTCTATGGAATTTAATATTAAACACGGATTTAAATGGAATGTAAGATATGGAATCAAAGAATTTTTACAGTTAAAACAGTATTTTTCACCCTACGTTATATTGCGATTACTTGACAAATGCTCTTGCACTATTCAGATTAATTTATACAAACTAATATATGACCATGTCAAGCAGCGGAGTTTTAAAAGTATACAGGAAAGGTAATTCCTCATGGGTTTACAATTACCATGAGGAAGGAAAATTGAAGGCTTTATACGATAAAAGTTTGTTTAAACTGGAAAAGAAAGTGAAAAAACTTAATCTGGCCTGGATTATTAAGGACGAGGAACTGTATGAGGAACTGATATCCAGAGATCTGGAGGAATATGAGGATTTTTGTATCCTTGATGAATACTAGCTTCAGCAAAACAACTATTAATCATGAAACTAAAATCTAATCATGAGGCGATTGGATGAAGTTACATGTTGGAAAATACGGACCCATTTACACTACAGAAATCAGTATTAAAAGAATCAACGTTGTAGGAGGAGTAAACCACAGCGGAAAGACCACCGCTTCCAAACTGATATACTGCTATGTAAAATCAGAGATTTACGGTCAGTCCCTGGATGAGCTGATGGCAAACGAGGGACTCAATAACACAGAATACACTGGGTTTTCAGGAAATCCCGATATAAGCGATATCTTTTTCATCGAGGAGATTTCAATTCTGGACCTGACAAATCCCGATTTCTTCAGCATCGACCATATAAGACACCTTCTTGATGCCCTTCAGGATAAGTCAAAAACAGATAACACCGAAATCATCTCCAAAATCCAAAATATCATAGAAAACAACTGCACACTCAGGTCATCAGCCGGAATGAAGCAGATTGGCATAATCCAGATGCTTCTTGAAAACGGTTCACTGAAGGAAAATTCATTCCTAATCATTGACGAGCCTGAAAGCAACCTTCACCCTTCATGGCAGGTCAAGTTTGCCCAAATCCTCACTCTACTTGCAAAGGATTTGAATATTTATGTTTACCTCAACTCCCATAGCCCGATATTCATCGAGGCGATGAGCCTTTATGCGCAGTACTATGATTTGCTTGACAGCACCGCTTTCTATCTAACCGAAGAGGGATATGACGGCTATGTCTTCAAGAGAATCAACCCCAAAAACATGGGAGAGATTTATGAAAATCTAACACAGCCATATGATGATCTGGACAAATTAAAGGCCAAAATACTTTTCAAGGAGTAGACCATGACATCTGACGAACAGCTTTTCATTGACTTTCTCGGCTCCTTTCGCCAGTTCTACTGGAAGGCTCATGAGATAGCCGAAAACTCAAAGGGAGTTTCAATCCTGCCGATAGGCGATGGAAAAAACGAGTTTCGCATGTATGCTTTGGATGAAATATGTCATTCCTGCAAGATATTCAGGGAAGGAAACCTCCTAATCACTCCGAAGACCACCGATGCAATCTGGTATAAGAAGGAAAACAACAACTTCTTCATTTTTTTAATTGAGTTCAAGGGCGATTTTCTATGCAGAAACTCAAGCAAGTGCACTCTGGTTGAAGTCGTCGACTCCATAAAGGAAAAGGATACCCAAGGTGAATTTTCAAAGGAAATCTACAAGCTCGACAAGATTGTCGACAAGTACTCAGACAGGATGCTCAACGGCCTTGCCGCCAAACCATTGGAAACCGTAACGATTGCCCTTCCGCTGATATATGAGGAATACTATGAAAAGAACAAGGATGATGTTGAATTTTTAGACATCAGGAAGTTTCTCGACAGCGCAAGAATCATCTACCGTGTGGTTTCAATTTCAGACAAATACGAGCCGAACCGCCAGAGGACAAGAGGCAAGTCATACAGGTGCTCCACAATGATTCCGGCACGCTGCAAACAGCTGGCCTTAGAAAGGCATGACAGGGAACTGGACGCCTCATATGAATCAAGCCTTCAGACCTATCACAGAAGATATGAACGGGCGGGAATCGTATACAGCGCAGGATTTGTGGACAATATTGCATTCAACAATTTCATTGAAAACTACTTGAAATAGAAAAATATTTAAGTGATGGTTTTTTGACTACAATTTTTAATTGTGAAAACAATTTATTGTAATGACTTCAATTTTAATATAGTCTATTATCCATAGGTTATATTGCAAAATATTTATATATGGCCTTCTACAAACTATAATCAAGAAGTTTTAGGAGTACAATATGACAATTAATATCAACCAAACCATTGTTTATGATGAAAGCATCATCTTGAAAATCAAAGAGATGATAGAAGCAGGTCTTAATAAACTCAAATCTTTTGTAAAAGGCATCAAAGATGATAATCTGAACTTTTACAATGATCTGTCTGATAGATTCAATCAGATTGCATTAAAATTAGAAGAGTTGGAGTTATGGGATGAATTGAATTATTTTCTTTCAATTTCACAGTTCATTGAATATATTATTCATCAGAATTGTTTAGATTCATCTTTTGGCCATTGTGATTTTGCAGTAGAATTATTGAAGTTTTTCATTGAGTATATTAAAGTAAATTTTGATTATTACCTTAATAAAAGTTATTTGAGTCTAGAAGAATTTGAAGCATTTCAAGAGGAAATCCAAATTAAACATTATAATTACTTAAAAGATTTTTTTAGGGAAATCTGTGAATTTAGTGGAGATTACTCTCAAGAAGAACTATATGAAATTCATACAAGTCTAAGATAGTGATTTTATGAATTATTTCATTGATACCAATGTTTCTATAGGTTATACTGTAGCTCATGATAAATGGCACGAATCTTCGGTGAAGTTCATTAATGATAATCGTGATGATTCAATTTTCTGGTCTAATCTTGTTAAAAATGAATATGATGAGAAGTTGAATGATATTTTGGATAATTATTTAAATATTATGAATATGCATTAAAATTATTCAAAAGTGAAATACATGCTCCGATTGTAAAATAATTGTTGATGCACATGATTGTGGTTTAAAACATGATAATTTGATTTTTGTTACAAATGATGAAATGATGCTTGAAGCAATATCAAAACAGGATACATCATATCTAAAAATCATTGAATTCAAATCATGCAGACAACTCACTTAATCACAACATATTTATACTACATCCTTTAACTATAATATGATGTTGAACTGGAGCATTTGTAGTAATTGTGGAAAGATTCTAGATAACTCTAATGAAATTTGTCCGTTCTGTCAGGGAAAGGTAGACAAGTTTCAGATTGATAATCTGAAAAACGAACTGACTAATCTGACTTTTTTAGTTAAGACTTTGGATGTTTTCAGACCATATTGTCAGTCCATCAGCGATTTGGGAAACATCACCCTGGAAAGCCTTATATTGGATGATTTCTTCAGATGGTTCAGTTATCTCGGACTTGGGGATGGGAAAATCACTGACAATGAAGTTGAATTCATCAACTCGCTTCTCGACAGCACTTATTCACGTGAGGATATATTGAACCTCACGGATTCTGGCATGGATGAGATTCCGCAGTCATTCAATTGTCTTTCAGAACTTGACGAGTTCGGTCGAAACTATGACATGACCAATCTCAACTCAGTTAGCACACTCTTCAAGTGCTATAAACTCTTCGGGAAGTTTTTCATCACGGTTGACAATGAGCTTGACGACAATGTCTTAAAAGATTACCAGTCATACATCGATAAGCTTGAAAGCAGTTTAGGTGACAAGCTTACAGAGGACACACAGATAGATTTGAAACGTGATTTGAAAATGGAAAAGCCTGAAGAGGAAAGCAAAGGCCTGCAGGACTACCTTGATGAGCTAAACAAGCTGGTGGGTCTTGAGAAGGTAAAAAAGGATGTGAATTCCCTAATCAATCTGGTTCAGATAAGAAAGCTCAGGCAGGACCGTGGAATAAAGCAGCCTCCGATGAGCCTTCATCTGGTATTTTCAGGAAATCCTGGAACCGGAAAGACAACGGTGGCAAGATTATTATCAAAAATTTATCATGAAATCGGCCTTTTAAGCAAGGGCCATCTGGTTGAAACCGACCGTTCAGGCCTTGTGGGAGGATATGTCGGACAGACCGCAATTAAGACCCAGGAGGTAATCCAGTCCGCACTGGGAGGAATACTCTTTATAGATGAAGCTTACGCTTTAGCAAAGACAAGCGAAAACGACTATGGTGGTGAAGCGATAGATACCCTTTTAAAGGCAATGGAAGATCATAGGGATGATTTGATTGTTATTGTGGCAGGATATCCTGCACTGATGGAGAAATTCCTGTATTCCAATCCCGGATTGGAATCAAGATTCAACAAGTTTATTTACTTTGACGACTATAACTCAGATGAGCTTTACAACATCTTCTGGCTCATGTGCGAGGAGGCAAACCTCACCATGGACAAGCCGGCGGATGACTATATAAAACAATATTTCGAGAAGATGTACGAGACAAGATCAAGCAATTTTGCAAACGGAAGAGCAGTAAGGAACTTCTTTGAAGAAGTAATCACTGCTCAGGCAAACAGACTGGCTCCACAGTCTGAAATAACTGATGAAGAACTAAATACATTAACATATGAAGATTTTCTAGTTGAGGAATAAGAGAAATGACTAAAATTTGTAACAGATGCGGCTGTAAAGTAGATGACAATGTGAATTTCTGCCCTGATTGCAGAAGCCAATCATTCAAGGGTGAAGTCGTAAAGGCAACAGCAAACAGCATAGTCGTCAACACCAAACCGCAAGGTAAAGTGGTTCACGATTTGTTTTATCAGAAAACCGAATACGGATATGTCCTTTCAAAGGCAAAACTGTCCTCCATTTCAGTGTTTTTATTTTTTACAGCATCGATATTTGCAGGCTTTCCGGCCTTTGGTGCACTTGTAGTGGGATTCCTGTTGGCGGCAATGATTTATCTTTTGATGAGGGCAATTAGCAATTCCTTTGAAATAGCAAAGCCAACCAAAGTGGTTGTGGAACACAATGACTATGGATTCGTCACTGACCTGAAACATTTGCTATTCTACTGGCAGAACAAGAAGACCGGAGGATATGTGCTCTCCAAAACCAAACTGTGCAGCCATATCATATTTCTCCTGGCATTCATATTCTTCAGTTTCATACCATACACAAATTTCATAGGATGGATTATGGCATCACTGGTATTCGAGATTCCTGCCTTCGCAATAGGTACAGTAATCCATAAGCTGACAAATCCATACCCTGAAGCTCTGGTTCTGGAGAAAAGGGTAATAGACAAGCCTAAAATACTCAAAACAGATACATCAAGAATCACAGGCAGAATAAGAAACAATCTCACAAGCGGAGACCCTGAAATCAAGAATCTTAGAAAGGAATTCGATATTAAGGAATCCAATGTCCGTGACGTCATTGAAAAGCGTTTCCAGCCACCGCAGCTGACATACACAAGATTCATAGGAATCGTCGACAAGTCCAAGGAACTCTTTGACAAGGAATATGATGCCCTTGTGAACCTGGTCGAGCTTGGAGATGCCGATTCACCTAAGATATCAGCTGAAATAGAATCCAGAAAGGATACATTAAGGTCAATCATCAAAAAGATAGATGATTTGACAAACGAGCTTGTCCTTACGATGGATAACACCGATAAGTTTGAAGTTGATGATGTAATATCCCATATGGAGAACCTTATTAAATCCGTCAAGGATTATGAGCAGTGAGAGGTCATGTCAAATCAGAAGTCCACTCTGGACGATTGGATGGGCGACAAAGCCGAAGAGAAAAAGGAATCATCACTATATGATGAGGCATTGAGGCTTTATGAAAACAGGCGTTTCAGGGAAGCCTTTGTTCTGGTCAATGTCGCCATCGAACATGACAGTTCAAATTATAAATATTTCAACACCAAGGGACTTATTTTACGAGATCTTGACAGGTTCAGTGAGTCAAAAACGGCATTTGATGAGGCCTTAAGCATCAAAATGGATTCGGAAGTCCTGGAAAATAAGGCCATGATGCTGTATAAATGGGCAAATTCATCAAACGACAAGAAGCAGGCATTGGAAATTATCTCAGAAGCGATTGAAATACTTCCGGACAATGAAAGGTTCTGGTATCTCAAGGGAAGCATCTATGATTGCCTGAGCGAGCCTATTGAAGCTCAAAAATGCTATCTCATAGCTGAAGGCGAAACGGAAGAGGTTAAAAGGCTTGAAGCGCAGCAGGACATTATAGAAAATTCAACGGATACATTGATTAACATTACCGGAACCCAGTTCTATTTCGGAAATGATATCTTCAAGAAGGGACTTACTGTTGATTTAGTGCCCGAACCGGATAATCCTCATGACGGTGATGCAATAAGGGTCGAAATCGATGGTGAAACCGTAGGTTATGTTGCAAACAGCGACTACACCCTAATCGGAAATGTCAAAGGTGCTAGTGATATTAAAGAATTTGTAAAAACATCAAGGAAGGCTGAAATAGTCTTCATCTATCTTGACAGTTATGTTATAGCTAAATTAATCTAATTGGTGGATAAATTTATATATTATTATTCAGTTAATATAATGTGTATAAGGGTGAGAGTTATGGATGATGAGACATTAAAGAAATATGCTTATGTAAGTATATCATCTTACCGGGCAAAAGCCGTAAAGGCGCTCAAGGATGAGGATAAGATTCCAAGTGTCATTGCTAGGGACTCTGGAATCAGAATCAATCACATATCAAAAGTATTGAAGGAATTAAAGGATTGTGACGTGGCTGTTTGTCTAAATGAGGAAGATCGAAAGAACAGAGTCTACAGGCTCACTGATTTGGGTCAGGAAATAGCCGATAATCTAGATTGAAGATGTCCACACACAAGCACTTGAGAACTGTTATTGAAGACATATATCTAAACGACAACAACATCACAGAAGACTTGCTGTCAAAGTTAATCAATGAATTCAGGTATTCCAATCTGTATATTCCCGCAAAAAGGGAAAACGGCACGCTTAATTTTATAATCTATGAGGATGATAATGCCAAAATCACGCCATTATTCACAGACCGTGACGAATTTCGAAAGTTCTACAAGGATGATGACATTCAGATTTTGCAGAATTCCTTTGAACTGTATCAGAACATCCTCAAAACTACAGACATCGAGGGATACATACTGAATCCCGCTTCCGAAAAATACTTGTTTTCAAAAGAATTCATTTTATCAATTACTAACATTCCAAAGACTAATTTTTACACGGGTAATCCATACACTGAAGAGGAATTAATAGAGATTTATGATTCCATAAGAAACGATAATCTTGAAAGCTTCATTGAAAGTCAAAAGCATATCGGGGACTATGAGGCACTCTTCGAAAAGATGTCGAATTCACAAATGCTTGCGCTGATGCTTTCGGATTTTGAAATTGAAGGCAATATAATTTCACTTAAGAAAACCGGTCCCATTGCACAGATTCATCTTGACAGGGTTGGAGGCATATATGCGACAATATTTACTTCAAAGGACAAGATTGGCCAGGTCAGCACCAACAAGATAAGATACGCACAGCTGATTAATCTTGCAACCCTCGTAAACTTTATATTAACTGAGGACATGGATGGAATCGTCATAAATCCCGAAAGCGACAACGTCCTCATTCCAAGGGCAGTTCTATTGAAGTATTCCCTGGGATTCGAGAGGTATGCAAATGACGGGAGATTATCCGAGGCAATGTACTACATGTTTAATCTAAGAAATGACTAATAATTCAATAACTTACAGGAGAAACTATAACTTTAATCAATCATAATTACAATAATATCAAAGAAACATAAAATTCAAATAAATTGATAAACAAATATGTAGATATAGAGGTGTAAAAAATGAAAATCTGTCCAAATTGTGGTGAGCAATTAGCTGACGAAGCAATATTCTGTAAAAGTTGTGGTGTGAATTTAGATGATTTTGTAGTGGGAAAAGAAACTCCTGCCGCTCCTCAATACATTCCGCCTGTTGAGGAAAACGACCATAAGATTGCAATAATCCTGGGTTATGTCGGTGGTTTTATATGGCCTATAATTGGTTTAATCGTTGCAATCTATCTATTGACTCGTGATTCCGAAAAAGCAAAAAAACATGGAAAATACGTAATACTGTTTTCATTATTTATATGGGTAGTATCATTGTTAATCATGAATAGATAATATATGTTAGTCAAAGATTTATCCTCTTATCTGAAAGAAGATCGAGAAAAACGATTTGCAATAGATAATATTCTTTATCCTGCTGAATACGATATATATTTAGAAGAGCACTGTGATTATTATTTAGCGGAGGCTCCCCGTCCGAAAACCAAATATTGTCCTAAATGCTTTAAGAAATATTTTGAAAAGGATTTGTACTGCAAGGATTGCCTCTGCTCATTGAAGCACATATCCGAGATGAAAAGGCCTCGTGAAATCAGGACAAATCCGACCTTCACATTTAAGGGAAAAAGAGATTTCGAAAGCTTTGATGAAATATTTACAGAAGAAAATTTCATTAGGATAGATGACTTCAGCTTTTCAATGAGGGACTTTAAAAAAATCACAAGAATCATAAAGCGAACTGCCCTAGAGAACATGGAGGAAATCGTAAAGGCAAACGAGATTGACCTCGAAAGCCTTAACGTGCAGGAAAAGGTCCTATTATTTGCAAAGTCATTTGTTGACGTTGACTTCAAGTCATACGGACCCGAACTTGGCCATTTCGAGTTCAATAAAATCACTGTCGACGACCGCCAGACCCCATCGCTTCACATGACAACCCTGATTCATGAGCTCTCCCACTTTCTTTTAAAGGAGATTTTGACTGGGATAATCTGTCGAATCCTTGACTGCAGCAAGAATACATATATAGAATCAATAGCTCTCTATATGCTGATATATTCTCCGTTTACAGAGCTCATTGACGAATACGCAGCGCATACCGTCGAAGGAAGGTTCACCCTATACGGTTATCAGGACTATTCATCATTTTTAAACATTGAACAGTCTCTGGACGGTGAAATGGGCCGTGACGAGATTGAGATTACAAAATCAATCGGAAATACCTTCTCGATAGCCATCAAGGACATTCTTGAAAGTTTCATTGACGATGATTTAAGGCTTGACATCAAGGACCAGTTCCTTAGGGATACCCGAGACAGGCCTAATTATGAGATGCTGAGGTTGGAAAACTGCGAAAAACTGACGGATAATGGTTTTTTAAAGGCAATCTGGCTTATTCTATCTGAGGGTTTCATTGCATCAAGTATGAATGTAGAGAAGTTAATTGAATATGAGGAAAAAATCTGAATAAATACTTATACCTTTAAAGATAAAGTGATAACCATGAATATCCAAGAAAGAATTTTAGAATTATATGAGCAATGCACTGGCGAGAGCAAAAAAATCAATGAATTACCTTTGACATTAGTTTCAAAGTATCAGCTCTTTGAGCCTTGCATCTACCTGTCCGAAGACGAAAACTGGGTGAATGTCGTTATTCTTTCCGTTGAAAATCAGGAATCCTCTCAGGCAATGTCCATATTGAAAAAGGAATTGACAGCTTTTGGAATCTTCAACAAACACGAATCCAATATCGAAATTCCTCAAGTCGGATCTGAAGCTGAGGATTTATATCAATGAAGGAGATTTTCCTTGACTCTGATTTTGATGTAGATGACACTACATCAAAAATCAACAATATCATGTCCAAGTGGTCAATCCAGCTTTTGGACATCAGCGGCCCAAACTGGGTTATATTCGACTGGGATATGGAAATAAAATACGTCTTTTACTTCCAGGTAGATTTCAATGATTTGGAGGCAAGAATAAAACTGGAAGATTTAAAATTAAATGTAATACACCACATAGAGAGCCTGAAGGACGAAACCACCTACAGGGATAATCTGATAAGTGAAATATTTCTCTAAAAAAAATAAAAAAAGAAGAATTAAAGTTAATTAATTCTTGTATTGTAATACCTTACACCATCTTCATCGTAGGTATACCATCTGTTTACCTCTTCATCGAATTTTTCACCGATAACAGGAACGTATGAATCGGATTGAGGATCGTATACCTTATACGGAGTGTTGTTGTTGGTTAGATTGCTTGAAATGTTCAATGTTGAATTGTCACCTACAACAGTGGTGTTGTTGGTGTCGTTTATGTCATCCGCATTAATGGTGCCGATATCAATAAAGTTTGTTGTATTGTTTTCCGCCGGATTCAAGTTTAAGTCAAGGGTACCATTGCTTACACTATATATTCCGACAGCTATCAATGCAATAACTAAAATTGCAATTGCAATCAGTATAATGTTTTTTGTTTCCATAATTACACCTTGGTTAACTATTTATTCTTTCTAGTATTTAACATATTTGTGCAAGAATTCTTCGGTTTCTTTAAGCCTAAGAGGTTCAATCGCTAATGTCGTAATCATCAATTATCATATAGTTGAACTCGGGATGTTTGGCCGTAATCTCGGCCAGTATCTTGTCCTTGACCCTGTCACGGTCGCCGTCAAAGTCAACGATGATGTCGAAAGTGGCCAGCTTTTCGGCTTCATAGACGAAAAATCCATGGACTTCCAGAACCTCTTCATATTTTGAGGCTATAAGTTCCAAATCATCACGAATGCTTTTGTATTTATCATTTCTTGCATATATCCCAACAGTGAGGATAATGGAGAACTCTTCAAATATCCTTGTTGTAATCATTCTTGTCAGGCGGTGGATTTCAGGGGCAGTTAAGTAGTCATCCACCTCAACGTGTACAGATCCCTGCATGGATTCAGGCCCGTAGTTGTGAAGGCTCAGGTCATATGCGCCGTAGACTTCATCGAACTCACAGATGGTGTCCTTTATCTTTCTTGAAAGTTCAGAATCAACCCTTTCACCTAGCATGCTGTCTACGGTTTCCTTCAGGATATCTATACCTGCCTTGATAATCACGATTGAAATTATCACACCCAAAATTCCCTCAAGGGAAATGTGGAAAAAGATGGATATTATAGCTGCAAGCAGTGTTGAAAATGAAAGGATTGCATCGAAGAATGCGTCGCTTCCGCTTGCAACAAGAGCCTGTGAGTTGATTTCCTCACCGACATTCTTTACATATCTTCCCAAAACGAACTTGACAACCACAGCAACTGCAATGATAATAAGTGAAACGGTGGTGTATGAGGTAACGTCGGGGTTGAATATTTTGGGCCAGGATTCCATGAAGGATGTCACTCCTGCCCATAATACAATCGCCGCAATGATTACGGCTGTGAAATATTCGATACGGCCGTATCCGTAAGGATGGTCCTTATCAGGTGCACGGCCCGCAAGCTTTGTTCCGATAATGGTAATGATGGATGACAATGCGTCCGTCAGGTTGTTGACTGCATCCAATGTAATTGCTATTGAGTTTACAAGAATTCCTATTGTCGCCTTGAATGCAACCAGAATCAGGTTGACGACAATTCCTATGATGCTTGTTTTGACGATTCTATCTTGTCTTGACATGATTATATATTGATTTTCAGATAATTTAAATTTTCATGTGAAGATGTACAATAATTATAAATATTTTGAATGCCTAAATATTTTTAAGGAGGTTTCGACATGTCAATATATGATTTTGAAGTAAAGGATGGTGACGGCAACCCGGTTTCACTATCCCAATACAAGGACAAAGTACTTTTAATCGTGAACTCAGCAACCAAATGTGGATTTACACCGCAATACACAGAATTAAACGAAATCTACGCCCAATTCAATGAACAGGGTTTTGAAATATTGGATTTCCCATGTAACCAGTTCGGCGGTCAGGCTCCGGGAACAACCGAAGAGATCACCGAGGTGTGCCGTTCAAAATGGCTGGTTCCATACACAATATTCGATAAAATAGATGTCAACGGAGAAAACGCTTCACCTCTGTATGAATACCTAAAGGCCGAACAGCCTTTCACAGACATTACAGGTAAAGGTGCAACAAAGCTCAAGCTTGTCCTGAAAGCAGTTGACAGACACTATAAGGACAATGATGATATCAAATGGAATTTCACCAAGTTTCTGGTTGACCGTGATGGCAATGTCGTTCGCAGATTCGAGCCGACTGAAGATTTAGGTGATGTAAAAGAAGCTATTGAAGCTCTTTTATAACTTTTCTTTTTTTAAATCATATAATGAAAATTTTTTGTATTTTTGCTAATTTTAATCAGTGCAAACTTTAAAAGACTAATTTATATATAGAATAATTTCAAGATATACCAATATGAGATTGAAAACAACATTAATCCTTTCGATGATTATTTTGTTTTTAAGCACCGGTCTTGTTGCAGCTTCTGACAATGCTACCGATGCAGACGGCCAGACCATATCAGTCAACGGAACGTCCTATGATGATATTCAAATGGCAGTGGACAGTTCCGCTGAAAATGACGTTCTGGAGCTTGATGGCTACTTTTCAGGAACCAGAAACAAGGTCAAGATTGACAAAAACATTACATTGAAGGGTATCAATGGAGCTACCCTTGACGGGAAGAAATTGACAGGCTTTGAAGTCAAGTCCGATGTAGTATTCAAGAATCTTATTTTCAAAAACAGCGGGGACAGCGCAATATCATTCACTCCCGAAGAAAACAGGCATCTGACAATAATCAACTGCACATTCTATCACAACGGAGGACTGGAATGCGGCAATGGTGGAGCAATATTTTCAAATATGGGTTCATTTACCATTATAAATTCCACATTCGATGACAACAAGGCTGACTGGGGAAGTGCTATATATTGCTGGGCATATGAATCTCCCGCATCCGAAATAATCAACTGCACATTCATCAATCATGCCGGCGAGGATGCGGTTCACATTTACAGTGATGTGAATATAATTGACTCAATTTTCGAAAACAACACATGCACTGCTATAGAATCCCAGCAAAAGCTTAATGTATCCAACTCCAGATTCATCAACAACACAGGAAATTACGGAGGTGCAATATCATGCCTCTGGGGAAATGTATCTATTTCAAATTCCTTTTTTAACAGGAACTCAGCAAAGTATGCCGGAGGATGCATCTATTCAAGAAACGATTTGAACAGTGATGATGTCATTGGGGGCACAATAGACATATTTGATTCCAGAATCATCAATTCCAATGCCGGAGGAAACGGAGATGCCATCTATGCGGTTTTCACCGATATCTTCTTGAATTATACCTATGTCAGTGATGAAATCTATCAGGACATCGGCGAGTTTGACAAGAACCTAAGCATGATTGACGCTCTCAACAGGACAGCCAAGCATAAGGCAAAACTTAAGGCAAGCGACTTTACAACAACCTATGATTCACAATATGACGGCTGGAGGATTTCCCTGACTGATGAGGATATCGGCGAGTCTATGGAAGACAGGAAAATCACTCTTAAGGTGTTTACCGGAAAGACTTCAAAAGAGTATAACATAACCACCTGGGATGACGACTATGGAGCCTACGCATGCCTGTGGATTGACAAGAATTTCACCCTGGGCAAGCACAAGGTCATAATCTCCTCACCGAGCAGGTACTATGACGCCAAAAACATTACAGCATATCTCACAATCAACAAGGCAAAAACAATTGTCAAGGCACCTGAGGTGACTGCAAAATACAAGAAGGCAAAAGACTTCAAGGTCACAGTGAAAAATAAGGCCTCATATGAGAGAGTTGGTAAAATCAAAATAAAAATCAAGGTTTACACAGGCAAGAAATACAAGGTATTCAAGGTAAAGACAAACAAGAAGGGTGTGGCAACAATAAGCACCAAAAAACTCAAAAGGGGAACTCACAAGGTGAAGATCACTTCACTGAATAAGAATTATAGTATTTCAAAGACCTCTAAAATAGTTATTAGGTGATAATCATGAAGAAATTTATCATATTAACAGTCTCATTGCTCTTGTTGATGCTGAGCATCGCAACGGTTTCGGCAGAGGACAATGGAACAGATGTACTTTCGGATTCTTCTGATGTCCAGACATTCGAGGACATTCAAACATCAATCGACAATGCGGATGAAAATGATGTCATTGAGCTTAACGGGACATATATCGGAGACAAATCCATAAAGGTTTCAAAGTCCCTGACCATACAGTCAAAAGAAGAGCCTGCAGTATTGGACGGCCAGAACAACACAAGGATATTCCATGTAAATGGAGGCAATCTGACATTCAAAAACATCATATTCACCAATGCGGTATCCAACAAGGGAGGGGCGTTCTATTCACTTGGAAACCTGGAATTCATAAACTGCACATTCAAGAACAACTACGGCGAAAACGGCGGTGCAATCTATTCCAAGGCCAGCGTAACAGCTACTGATTGCATTTTCGATACAAATTTCGCAAAGACTTCAGGCGGAGCGATATGCTGTGAATATTCTTTGAATAAAAATCAGTCAAAAACAAGAGCTGGAAACGTTGACGTTGAATCATCAACATTCATAAACAACAATGCGGTAAGCGGCGGAGGAATTTCAATCTACCTTACTGGCAATGCCAAGGGTGATTCAAGCTACGGAAACGTCAATGTCAAAAATTCCGTTTTCACAAACAATACCGGAGTTGAGTTCGGAGGTGCAATCAACTATGGAGGCTCTTCAAATTACGGAAACTTCATTGTCGAGAAATCAAACTTCACACGCAATTTCGCCAATGAAGGAAGCGCCATTCACGCATCCGACGATGATTTCAAACTGACTGGCTGCAATTTCATAGAAAACAGCGGATATTATTCAGCCGTCTACTTCTCATTTGACTGCAATGGAATAATCAAGAAGTGCAACTTCATAAACAATACTGCAGAAGCGGTAAGTGCGCTGATGCTTTACAGTGCCGAAGTGTCATTGACTGACTGTAAATTTGAACAAAACAGTGTAGCTACAATTTCCAGCTATTACAATTCCAAACTGACAATAACAAACGGCAAGACAACCAAGACCTATAAGAAGGATGTTGTTCTGGACAATTCATTCAAATCCGCTACAACATTAACTGTAATGGCTTCAGATCTCACAGCCGATTATGGCTCAGGCGACAAGTTCACTGTTCAGATAATTGACAAGAACACTAAAAAGCCAATAAAGTTCTATTCTGTTATAATAAACTTCAAAAACGGCAAAAAGGAAAGGTCAATTTATAGGTCAACCGATGAAAACGGAAAAATCAAAATCAGAATAACAACAGGACTGGCTGCCGGAACATATAGTGTAACTTACATCTCAGACGATTGGGGAAAGATTGATGCAAGCAAAAATACCTTAACAATCAAGAAAGGAAAAGCAAATGTAAATGCTCCTGAAGTGACAAATAAGTATAAGAAATCCAAGAAATTTAAGATAACCCTAACAGACAAGAAAAATGAAGGTCTGTATAAGGTTAAGGTAAAGGTCAAGGTTTTCACAGGCAAAAAAGCCAAGACCTACAATCTGATAACTGATTATGACGGCGTTTGCAAAATCAACACCAAAACCCTTTCAAAAGGTTCGCATAAGGTTGTAGTCAATTCAGCGGATAAGAATTACAAATTCTCAGCTAAATCTAAAATTATCATAAAATAGTTTTGATTTAGCTATTTTTTTCTATTTTTATCTTAATAGTGAAAGAATGCCCCGACCTCTTTAAGGTCGGGGATGAATTTCACAAAAAAGGCACTGAAAAAAATATTACTTTTCAAATGCTCTCTCTATTTCTTTATATATTGTTTATTATATTAAATTATTTTATATAAAAATTAATTATGTCTTGATGGAGTTGAATGTATTATGAAATGTGTTAATCAGGGTTTGAAGGTTAGGTTGTATCCTGATGAGGATATGAAGATTAAAATTAACCAGAATATAGGCAATTCCAGATTTACATGGAACAAACTCTTAGAAAGCTATCAGAACACCTATAAAATATTCAAACTCCATGGTTACACTAAACTGAAGTGCAATATGACCACTTTTAAC
>NZ_JAZNAN010000010.1:0-9132 GCF_045586545.1 Methanobrevibacter sp. | reverse complement strand
ATTCATTATTTTCTTTTTTTATTGAATTTAAATAATTTTTTTAAAAAATCAAATAACAAATTTTATCTAATATTAATTTAATATAGATAAGCATATTATTCGAATTGAGTGATTATTATGATTTGGGTTACTGGCGAAGTTGATGGTAAAAAATATAAGGAACCATTTTCTAAAGGAATCATGTCTCGTTCCCTTAACGTTGCAGATATTGGGATTGAAAGAGCGCATATTATAGCCAGTGACATTGAATCTTATTTAATAATGAATAATATAACTGAAATCTCAATTGAGGAGCTGGCTGAGGTAGTTTTAAATCATTTGAATACCGTCGATTCAAAGATTGCCACTAAATATAAGAATTGGAGGTCACTTAGAACTTCTAAAAAACCATTAATTATTTTAATTGGTGGTGCATCAGGGGTGGGTACAT
This sequence comes from Methanobrevibacter sp., assembly GCF_045586545.1. Lineage (GTDB taxonomy): Archaea > Methanobacteriota > Methanobacteria > Methanobacteriales > Methanobacteriaceae > Methanocatella. Next base: position 8,702 of record NZ_JAZNAN010000010.1, on the reverse strand, counting down.
CTTCAATGGCTTTTGAACTGGCAAATAGATTAAGATTAAAAAATATTATCGGTACTGATATGATTAGAGAGGTCATGCGTAAAATAGTTTCTGAAGAGTTAAGTCCAGTAATTCATAAATCAAGTTTTGATGCGCATGAAAGTATCAGAACACCTGCCGTTAGAATTGATTCAGTGATTGAAGGTTTTATCAGCCATGTTGATGTTGTTAATGTTGGTATTGAAGCTATTATCGAACGTTCAGTTAAAGAAGGAATTAGTACCATTATAGAAGGAGTACACGTTGTTCCAGGATTCATTAAGCAGGAATTGTTGGACAACAATAACATTATCATTTTTACTCTCACAGTTGATGATGAAGAAGCTCATAAACAAAGATTTTACGCTAGATGCAGACAGCCTTGGGTTAAAAGATCTCTTGAAAGATATATGGAAAATTTTGGTACAATTAGAAAAATCCAAGGATTTTTAGTTGAACAAGCAAAAATTCATGATGCTCATATAGTAAACAATGTAGATATTAATGAAACAATCGATATCATGATAAATGATATTCTTGAAGAATTCGGAGGAATAAACGATGTTAAACAAAAAAGTGAAAGAAATAATGACAACTGATGTCATTACAACAACATCTGATGTTGATGTTGTATATGCATTTGAAAAATTGATGGAATTTAAAATCAGTTCCCTGCCTGTAGTTGAAGGCGATAAGCTTATTGGAATTATTACCGCAACTGATGTAGGCCATAATTTGATTTTGGATAAATATGAATTAGGAACTAGTGTTGAAGAAATCATGATAACACCTGTTGTTACTGTATCTCCTGAAGATACCCTTGAAGATGCAATAAAAATCATGAAAGAAGCTGTTTCTTCTTCAGGAATCTTAAATCAACTTCCTGTAGTTGAAGATGGAAAATTAGTTGGAATTATCTCTGATGGAGATATTATTCAAGAAATTTTCTAATTTTACTTTTTATTTTTTTCTTATTTTTAATTTTAATCTTTTTATGACATTTACTGAAAATAAATTTTTTTCTAGAAAAACATTTTCTGTCTCTTTGTTTTGAAAATCAATAACATTTATATAATATTAAGGGCATATATTATTAGTGGCTAGACTGGAGGGTTAGGGGTCCTCTGTAAGCACACACCCCCTTTGGTGCGGTCGAAGTTCGGAAGGCGGCTTTTTAAGAGAGTGTAAGCCTATTAAAGACAGCATAGAAACCTCGTCCTACAGGATTGGTGGTGGTGAGATTTTTACTGGAGGGTAAAAATTAGTCATCTTCAATATGGAAACGGGTCAGGCCCGGAAGGGAGCAGCTTTACTGTTAACATTCAATGCTTGTAGAATCCCGGGGTGGAGTTGGATTTTTTAGATCACTTACATTTTTGCGATTAGTCCACTTCTGAACACGCCACTTATAAAAACGATTAAGTTTATAAATAATGTTTTACATAATAATGTAATATACTGTTTTTTTATGTCGGGATGGCCCAGCCTGGTACGGCGTCGGACTGCTAATCCGATGGTCTTATGACCACCCGGGTTCAAATCCCGGTCCCGGCGTTTTTAACTATTTATCTATTTCTTGTTCATGATTATAGTTTAGGCCAATTGGGCATGCATGAACTATCACGTATTTTACTTCCGGAACTTTTTCGATGATGTTATTTTGAACGATATGCACTATTTTATGTGATTCGTCTAGTGTTAAGTTTCCATCCATTTCAATATGCAAAGTAACGGTAGCATATGAACCTAAATAATCTACTTTAACATTATGTGCGTTTTGAACATAAGGACTGCTTTTATTGGCTATGTTTATTATTTTATTGATGAATTTTTCATCTGGAACTTTTCCCATAATATTATTAATATTCTCTTTACTGATTTCATACGCTGTTTTTAAAATCAATATCCCAATAATTAATCCGATTATTGGATCGAGTATCGGATATCCCATATTTGATACAACAACACCCACTAAAACTGCAATCGATGAAAAGATATCTGTTTTTTGGTGTTTTCCATCAGCCACAATAGCGGGACTTTTAATTTCTCTACCAATGTTTATAATATATTCACTGATTGCATAGTTGGTAAATATTCCAAAAATGGCCATTAATGCTGCATAAATGTCAGGGGTGGTGATAAGTGAAGGGTGGAGTAATTTATCTATGGCTCCGCTCATAATTTCATAAGCGACCATGGTTAAAAATAAAACAATTATCAACCCACTTATTGCTTCCGCACGTCCATGTCCTAATGGATGTTCATCATCTGCAGGTTTCTGGCCTATTTTAAATCCGGCATAGGCAATAACAGAAGTTGCAACATCAGATAATGTGTGGGCTCCTTCAGAAACCAATGCATAACTTCCGGACATTAATCCAACAGTAATATTCAAAACGGTTAAAAAGCAATTTGATACGATTGCAACAGTCGCAGCTTTTTTACCACCTTTAGTTCTTAAATCATCCATTAACTACACGCTCTTCTAAAATATCCATGGCCTTTTCAATGTTTTCATAGGAATTTGCATAAGACATGCGTATATGTCCTTTACCATTTAATCCAAATGCAATTCCTGGAACTGTAATGACTCCTGCTTTAGCAGCTTTCATAACAAAATCTTCATCTTCAATTTTTGGAAAGACGTAAAATGCTCCTTCTACATTAACGGTTTCATATCCCATTCCATTCAATCGGCTAACGATTAGGTCACGTCTTCTTTTAAATTCATTAACCATTTTATGAACTTCGTCTTGAGGACCGGTTAATGCTTCATAAGCTCCTCTTTGTGAGGTTGTGCTTGCACAGGCAATGTTGTATTGGTGTACCTTAAGCAATTCTTCAGTATAATCTTCAGTTGCGGTTAAATAACCGATTCTAAGTCCTGTCATGGCGTAAATTTTTAAAAATCCGTTTAATATTATTACATTGTCACTATATTTTGCAGGTGAATAATGTTTCTTATCATAAATTATTTTTTCATAGATTTCATCTGAAATAATTAAGAAATTTTTATCCATGGATAAGTCAGCTATTGCCTTCACATCCTCTTTTTCCATTACTGCACCTGTTGGATTTGAAGGTGAATTCAAAATGATTGCTTTGGTTTTGTCAGTTATTTTTTCCTCAACATCTTCAGCTTTAAGCTTAAATTCATTTTTCATAGTACAATCAACAGGTACAATTGTTCCGTTAGCTATTTTAACGCATGCTTCATATGACAGGAAACCTGGATCTGGAATCAGGACTTCATCACCTTTTTCAATAAATGCTTGGGCACATATGAATAACGCTTCACTGGCTCCAGCAGTAACAAGGATGTTTTCTGGATTAGTGTCTATTCCATTTTCATTTTTGAATTTTTTTGCAATTTCTTCTCTTAATTCAATGATTCCTTTGTTAGATGTGTAATGAGTATCATTTTCATCAATGGAATCTTTCATGGCCTGTTTAATATTTTCAGGAACATTAAAATCAGGTTCTCCAATTCCTAAGTTTATAGCATCAGGATTGGTAACTTCAAACATTTTTCTAATTAATGATAATTCTATTGATTTTGTTCTACTTGCCGGATCAATCATAACTTTTGCCTCATTTTTATTATTTATTTTCATATTATATATTATTATATATTATTATAGTAAATTTGATTTTTTCTAGTAATTATTTTTCACATGCCCCACAGTTATAGCATGGGGATGTTTCGCACCATGGAGTTTGTTTTAAATTTCTCAATCTTTTGTTTTCTATTTTTAAAAATCTTTCACTTACTCCAACGTCAATATTGTTCCAAGGTAGTGTATCATTGATATCATATTTTGGCATTAGTTCTTTCCAATCTTTTAGAGTAACCTCTTTTGTGAGGGATTTCTCAATAATTGCACCAACCTCCCTATTTCCACAAGACAATATATATTGAATCAAACCTTTTTTAGGACTTTCGCACTTAATATTATATTTTCGCATTTCCTTTTTAATATATCTGGTTTTCTTCTTAATGTCCTTAAAATCATATGGCTCCCATTGTAGTGGAGTGTGTGGTTTTGGAATAAGAGGATTTACACTGAATTTTACATTTTTAATGCTAGTGTGCATATTAGCTATTTTTTTCATGTATTCACAAAGTTCTTCAATGTCATCCATATTCTCTCCTGGAATGCCTATTAAAAAATATAATTTGATTTTAAAATCCAATTCAATTGCATTTTCTATTACTGTAAAAATTGTCTCTTCCAGTATCTCTTTATTGATGACTTTTCTCAGTCTCGCAATTGATTCGGGTGCTATGGTTATTGTTTTGAGACCACTTCTTTTTAGTGATTGCAATGTTTCTTTTGTAATTGATTCAATTCTTAGTGATGGAGTTGATATTTGAAAGCCTTCTTTTTCAAGACCTGAAATTAAATTTTCCAGATTGCTGTAATCCGAAACTGCAGCACCTATCAATGTAATTTTATCTATTCCAGTATTTTCACGATTTTCAATTGCAAGTTCTATAAGTTTTTCACAACTGGTTTCTCTGATAGGTCGGTACATGTAACTGGACATGCAAAATCTGCATCCTCTTGTACATCCTCTTGAAACATTTAGCATTATTGTGTTATTGAAAATGCTTTGATAGTTTTCATCATCACTTTTGCTGATTATTGGTTGGGTGATATGATATGCATCATCCATGTCATTTACAATAGTGATTTTTGTTTTGTTGTCAAATTCAGGAATGTAAATTCCAGGCACATCTAAATATTTTTTCAAATCCCTATCTTCACTTTCAAGATATTTGTCTAAAAATTTATTTATTGTATTTTCCCCTTCGCCAATGATGAAAAGGTCAATGTAGTCTGATAATGGTTGAGGGTTTGCAGTTGCACAAGGACCTCCGGCAATAATGAGGGGATCATTATCGGTTCGGTCCTTTCTTTTAAGAGGTATTTCAGAATTTTTCAGCATTTCCAATACATTGAAATAGTCCTCTTCAAATTGAATTGTAAAACTGAGTATATCAAAATATTTGCTTGGTGTTTTTGATTCTATTGAACGGATATCCGGAAAGATTATTCTCTCACACCATGTATCTTCACGTTCATTAATCTGATTATATAATATGTTGTAACCTAATGATGACATTGCAGTTCTATAAATATTCGGATAGCATAATCCAAAATGAATATCAATCCTCTTATGATTTTTCTGGAAAATATTCTTCTCATATAACATGCAATCGACCATTTTTAATTTTTTTCGAATAAATTCTTTATTTCTAATTTAATTGTTTCAAATTAATTGGTTTTTTCTAATTGACATAATATTTCATTGAATTTAGTTATGCATTAGTTTATACTATTTATTTTCTGCATACTGTTTAATTTGATTAAAAATATATTTTTTATGGAATTGCTTATAATTTAAATTAAATTCAAGCTATTTAATCTTATCTTAATGTATTTCACTACAAATGTTCTTTTATTTTAAATTTATATATGATTTTAATCTATTTTAACTAATTTGCTTGATTTAAATCGGTTTTTTTAATTTTTAAGTTTTAAAAACATTTATATAGGAATAAAATATATATCTTTATCCACTCATTATGAAATACTATACATTAGTATATATCATATTTTACTATAAAATTTTCGTAATGAGAACCAAGAGGTGGAAAAATTTCGATAAAAAATAAGGCATTGTTCATTTCTATTGTGTTAATAATGTTCTGTGTAATCGGAGCGGTTAGTGCAGTAGATTCAACTAATGTTTCAAATACAGAAGATTCAAATTTAGCGAACGATAATGTTTTAACATTATCCGAACAGAATAAATTAGAAATTTCTAGCGAGGATTCTATCTCAGCGACTAATATAGTTAATTCTCATGATGACGATTTGAATAATTATCCTGAGGGAAATGTTTCACAAAACATTTCTTGTTCAAGTTATGAGGATAATGACGGAATACTTCAAGCTTCCAACGATGAAGAAACTGATTCAGGTATTCTTGCTATGAGCCTAGTAAGTGTTTCATCTGGTGAGGATATTTTATCTGCTAGTTCTTCAAAAATATCTACAAAGTTAACAGTATCTGATACTCATTATTCAAAATCAGCTACTTATTTCAAAGTAACTTTGAAAGATAAGGATGGTAAAGCTTTAAACAAACAAAAGATTTCTTTAAAAGTTAATGGTAAGACTTATACTGCAACTACTGACAGTAATGGTGTTGCTTCAGTAAAAACTGCTGCTTTGGCAATTGGTACTTATACTGTCGCATTAACTTACGGCGGTAGTTCAAACTATGCTTCCTCTTCTCTTTCTAAGAAAGTTAAGGTATTATCATCCATAAGTGGGAAAGACTTGGAAAAGGAATACGGATATGTGTCTACATATAACGTAACATTTTGGAAAAATAATGGTGCATTAGCAAATACAAAGGTTTCATTTACCGTTAATGGAAAAACATATTCAAGAACTACTGATAATAAGGGTGTTGCCCATTTGGATGTTAATTTAGCACCAGGTCTTTATGCTATTACATCTGTCAATACATATTCTGGTGAAAAATTAATAAAACATATCAGTGTTCATAAGGAATTTGTTACTCTTAAACACGGTACTCAAAAGACATATGTTGCCAAAAATACTAAATATAAATTCTCCGTGACTCTTCAGGGTAGGAATGGGGATTTAGTTAAAGATGCTTCTGTTGTATTTAAGTTTAACAACACTAAAACAACTGTGAAGACTAATTCAAAAGGAGTGGCAACTTTGACTATTCCTGCTTTATCCAAAGGCAGTTATGATATCAGCTATCGTTTTAAAGGCGATACTTTACATAAAGGTCAAGCAGGTAATGGAAAAATATATGTTGTAAATCAAGCAGCTAAACTTAAAGCTTCAGATTTGAAGATGGTTTATAACGATGGATCTAAATTTAAGGTAACAGTTAAAGACCATAACAATAAAGTTTTGGCTAATAAAAATGTGAAATTTACACTTAACGGAAAAACCACAACCGTGAAAACTAATTCAAAAGGTGTGGCTTCCTTAGCAGTAGGCAATTTAAAACCGGCTACCTATACAGTAAAATATCAATATTCAAAACCGGGTTCAAAAGATTATAATCAAGGCTCTAAAAAAATCACTGTTTCAAAGATGACTGCTAAAATAACAGCATCAAATTTGAAAATGAAATATAACGATGGGTCATATTATAAAGTGACTGTTAAAAATAAAGCAGGAAAAACCCTTTCAAATGTTGATGTTAAATTTACAGTTCATGGAAAAACATATACTAGTAAAACTGATTCAAAAGGAGTAGCCAAAATTAAAATAGGCCTTGCTGTGGGTTATTATAACATTAAAAGTGAAGTTTCAAATACATATTATAAATCCAGTACGGTATCAAAACATATTTTAGTTAATGGAACTAAATTTGTTGCGAGTGAAAAATATGTTTTGCCTGGAAATAAAGTATCTTATTCAGTTAAATTAGTGGATGGTAAAAGCAATCCTATTAAAAATAGTGAAGTTAAATTCACTGTTGATGGAAAAACTTTTACAGATAAGACTAATTCAAAAGGAGTTGCTAAGATTTCATTAGGTGTTTTGGCTGGTGGAAACCACAAAGTTAAATATTCTCATCAATCATTTTCTGGTTCCTCAACAATTCATGTAGTGAATCATGTAACTTTAAAACAGTTGTTTTCCGCATCACAAACTGTAAAATCTTATATTAAAAAGAATCATAAATTACCAGATAGCGTTAAGATTGGTCCTAATACCTACTCTACTGCTCAATATTTATATTTAGCTTCTAAAGCTATTGTAAATTTAAAATCAGGTAACAAAGACAGTATTTCAGTTAAAGATATCGGAAATCCAACTGATCCTAAAGGTGCATCTAATTTAGGTAATCTAAATGATTATCTTAGTGTTGCAAAAACTGTTGTAAGCTATGGGAATTCTCATGGTAAAATGCCGGATTCCGTAAATTCAAAAGTAGGAAATATTGGTTATAAAGGTTTAGTTTATGCATTTTCACGTACTGTTGACTTTTATGGAGATAATGGTAGATTGCCATCATATGTAGAAATCAAATCTTTAAGTGGTTCTAGTTCATCAGGTATCAATCCACAAAATACAATTGATGATTTAACTGCATATCTATCTGCAGCTAAAAACTGTCAAGTTAATAATTCTAAAATCAAAGCACTTGTTGAAAAATTAACTAAAGGTTTGTCTAGTGATAAGGCTAAAGCTAATGCGATTTTTGAATATGTACGAGACACAATTTCTTATAGTTTCTATTATAACACTAAACACGGTGCTGTCGGTACATTAAATGCCAAATCTGGAAACTGTGTTGACCACTCTCATTTACTTGTGGCTATGTATAGAACAGCAGGCATTCCTGCTAGATATGTTCACGGTTCATGTACATTTTCTGGCGGAAGTACTTATGGTCATGTATGGGCTCAAGTTTTAATAGGTAATACCTGGACAGTTAGTGATGCAACAAGTTCCAGAAACTCGTTAGGAAAAGTAGTAAATTGGAATACTAATTCATATACTCTTAAAGGTTATTCTTCAAGTATAGACTTCTAATTTTCTACTATTATTTTTTTTAAATTTTTTTATTTTTTTAAATCTTTTTTTAATAGCTACTAATTTATAATAGTTTTAATAAAT
>NZ_JAZNAN010000009.1:0-18873 GCF_045586545.1 Methanobrevibacter sp. | reverse complement strand
TGAGTAATCAAACTATTGAAGAAGTATGTCAAATTCTTGAATACATTATGGATAATAACACTGTTCCTCGTAACATTAGGGAAGCAGCAAGTGAATCCAATGAATTATTAAAAGATGATGAACAAGACCAATCCATAAGAATTAGTACTGTTCTTGGTAAATTAGATGAAATCAGTAACGATCCAAATATTCCAGTTCACGCCAGAACTTTAATTTGGGAAGTTTTATCAAAATTAGAATCTATCTAATTTCTTTCTCTTTTTTTAAATTTTCATTTTGAAATAGCGATAGCTATAGTTACGCCATCATAAGAGGTTTTTTTATAAACTAACTTTGACTCGAAACCTGCAGATATCAAAGCTGAAGGTTCGCAAACACCATAAATTCCAAACTTTGATTTTACAAATTCCGATTTTTGAACATCATCTGATTTGAATAATTTTAATTTTTCCATTTCAACGAAATTAACAGGAATATCTAATTTCTCAGATAATTCCAAAATTCCCTGTTCATCCTGTTTTATTTCAGCCGATGCAAGCATGTTTACCCTTGATATAGAAACATTTAAATCGCTGATTGATTTTTTAAGGCCGTCATAAATTTTGCTGCATTCCTTTCCACGCCTGCAACCTATTCCTACAACAAGTTTTTTCTCCTTAAGAATCAATTCATGTTCATCTAAACTGACTAAAATTTCAGCAGGATTAATCTTAGAGGAATAATAAATGGAAAGGTCTATTTCAAGTGTATTGTTGTTTAAATATTCAAACAAATAATTAAAATCATAGCTTGGATTTATTGTAATAGATATTTCCCGACCATCTAAAATTGCCTTGTTAAAAAATAAAATCTCTTTTGGATTTTCTACAGTTAAAAATAAATCTTTTGCAATAACATCTATTCCCAACTTTTTGTTTACATCCGTTGATGTAGTTATGATTGGTGTTGCGCCAATTAAAGTAGAAACCTTTTCAGTTAATTTATTTGCTCCACCAAGATGGCCAGATAAAGTTGAAATAACAAAATTTCCATTATCGTCAATGTTTAAAACTGCAGGATCACTGACTTTTGATTCAATTAATGGTGCAATTGATCTAATTAAAATTCCGCTAGCCATTATGGCAATTACAGCATCATATTCATAAAATAAAATCGGAAAATATTTCCCCACATTTTTATGATATAAATCAGTTTTAATAATTGTAGAATCCTTTTCCAGTTTATTTTTTAAATCGCATGCTAATTCTTTACCTTTATCTGAAACAGAAATTATTGCAACTTTCATAATATCACATATATCAATGTAAATAATAAAACTATTGTAATTGTAAATAAAATGATTGTCATCTTTGACAAATTAACGGCTTTTGTAATGTCATCTGATATTATCTCTTTATTATTGTCGCCTAAAATATAAGTGTCCTTTTTATTCAATTGGATATTTAATGCTCCTGCTGTTGATGCCATTGTATATCCTGAATTCGGAGACGGGCATTTTCGTGCGTCTCTCATCATGACTTTAAAACTATTTTTAGCATCCAATTTCAGCAAATATGCGGAAACTACAACGAAAATTCCTGCAATTCTTGATGGAACATAATTTAAAATATCATCAATTTTAGCCGGGAAATAGCCAATATTCTTTAATTCATCAGTTTCATATCCAACCATTGCATCAAGTGTATTGAACATTCTATATATCATTGGAATCAAAAGCAGCCAATAAATTGGAATATTGATTGGGAAATATAAAATAAATAAAGCAAAAACAAAATAATAAAAGACTGGAGCAACATATGAATCAGTTATGTTTTCTGTCAAACTTTCTATGACGGCAGAAACAATGAATTCTTCTGTTAATTCATCAGTGCTTCTACTTACCAAATATGATACGGATCTTCTTGCTTTCTCAATGCTATCATTTAAGTCTTTTTTTACATCAATTGCTGTATTCAAAAGCATCTTAACAGAATATGTTGAAGATAATAACAAACAAAATACTATTATAAACAATATGAAATTAATTGATGTTAAAAGATAAATCAAATATAAAATCAATGAAATGGCAGCACCACAACATAAAACAAGGAATAATCCTGATATCCTATTGTCTATCTTAATAAAAATATTCTTGAAAAAGATAATTATTGAACCAATAATAACAACAGGATGAATTTTTCCTGGTAATTCACCAAATATGACATCTACAGCAAGTGATATGAAAAATACAATTATTATAAATAAAAATAACTTAAATGAAATAATATTATTAACATTTAGGAATATCATATCATAAATTGATTCAATCATACTTTATTATATATTATAAAAAAATAAATAATTTATTATAAATTTTTTATTTGATGATATTATGAATATCGAAGAAAATGTTAAAAAATGGTTACTTGAAGAAGATTTTCTCAGGGAAATGAAATATGATGAAAATGCCGATTTTCATTTCATTGTTGAATTTCCGAAAGAGAATATTATGGATGTTGTTAAACCAAAAGACAAGGATTGTATTGTTATTGCCTGTGCCACACAAGTTGCACCACAACATAAAAGTTTAATGGAAAATCATGATTCCCAAACTCAAAAGGATTTCATTCTGGATTTAAACTTTGGACTAAACAGTTTTTTGGTTGATTATGAACTTAAGATCAATCAAAATATTTTACAGCAGTATGTCGTTACTGATCAGATATTTGAAGATGGTTTAACTAAACATGAATTAATCAGAACTTTAAAACGTGTTTTTAAAGCAAAATTGCACTGCATATGGCTAATCGATAAAAAATTCGGTAGTCTTCCAGCTCCTTCAAATGAAAATGACATGTTCATTTAGAGAGGGAGAGGTGTATTTCAAGTATAACGTTTACGAAGGTATATTAAGATTGAAGGGGTATATTTCAACTGTAACATTTGAAATTTATCTCTCTTATTTTTTCTTTTTTTCCTGATTGGGGAAATATTATTAATTTATTTATTTATTTATTTTCAGCAAGAACAATTCTCCTTCAATTTACACTTGAAATTCACCTCTTCAATTTCGGCTTTTGGATGATTTATATTACACTTGAAATGCATCTCTCTGTCTTTGTTATAAATCAGGATATTTTTTTTCAAATTTTGATTTTTAGCAAAATCGAGTACTGAGATTAACTGTTTTTTCCAGAAAATTACACTTGAAATTGTTATTTTATATTTGAAATACTTCTATTTCATATTTAATTTTTAAATGATTTTAAGGATTTTATTTCATAATATAATAGTAAATTAATTATTAATTTATTAAATAAGAATAATTTGTTATTTAATTTAGATATAAATGATTTTAATCAATTTATTTTTTTACATTTTTCACAATTTTAATACCATTTTTATAAATAGTAATAAAAACCTTTATTTATGAGCAATTTTATATTAATAACACTGGAAATTATACTTATTAATTTTTAACAATTTTGTAATTATTTTATAATTTTTTTCAAGGTGAAAACATGTCAAACATTTTTGAAGATGAAGAACTTTTCGGTAATCGCCGACAAAACACTATATTTAAAAATAAAAAACCATTGGATCATAGATTTTTACCGGAAAAGTTAGTTCACAGGGACGAACAAATAAGACAGATAGCCAAATATTGGGTCGATGTTTTGGATGGTGTTACTCCATCAAATGTTACTCTTTATGGTAAAACAGGAACAGGAAAAACAGCAGCATCAAAATTTGCAGGAAAACAACTTATTGAAGCGGCAAATAATGAAAATGCCTTTGTTAAAGTTGAATATATTAGATGTACTGATTATACTACTGAATACCAGGTGCTTGCTGAGTTATGTAATAAGCTTGGCCGTGACGTTCCAAGTCGTGGTTGGACCAAAGGTGAAGTCGTCAACACATTTAGAAATATCTTTAGAACTAATGCATTTGGTAAAAAGCTAAATTTGATTGTTATTTTAGATGAAATCGATATTTTGCTTAATAAAGATGGTGATGGAATACTATATACCCTTACTAGAACAGATAATGTTTCTGTGTTATGTATCAGTAATTATTTAGACTTCAAAAATTTAATTAAATCCAGGGTTACTAGTAGTTTGAATGATAAAGAGATAGTTTTCCCACCATATGGAGCAGACCAATTGGCAGATATTTTATCTGAAAGATCAGAATTGTCATTCAATGAAAATGTATTGGAAGACGAGGTCATACCTTTATGTTCAGCAATGGCTGCTAAAGAAGAGGGTGATGCAAGATATGCTCTCGATTTACTTAAAAATGCAGGTGAATTAGCTTTCGATGAAGATGCACAAACCGTAACTGGAGATCATGTTATAAGAGCTAAGGATAGGATTGAACACAATAAAGTCAGTGAAATTCTTACAACATTGCCGGTTCAACAGCAAAGGGTTTTGGAAGCTATATTATTGTTAACAAAACAGGATGAAGAGATTACTTCTGGAAAACTGTATGATCAGTACAAAGAAATTTCAAGAAAGGATGCTGTTACATATAGAAGAATTTTTGATTTCATTAATGAGCTTGAAATGTTAGGTATTATATCAACAAATACAATTTCACGTGGTCGTGGAAAAGGAAGAACTAACATTATCAAACTTCAATGCGATGAGGAATTGCTTGAAACAACACTATATTCTATTTAGGGTTGTTTTTTATAAGAGTTTTTAGAATAGCCATTCTCACAGGCACGGCGTTGGCTGCCTGTGTGAAATATTTATTGTATTTTGTATTATCCACATCAGTGTCAATTTCATCAATTCTTGGAAGAGGATGCATTACAATAACGTCCTTACCTTCAAGCATTTTTTTATTAATGATATATGCGCCTTTAATTTTCAAATATTCATCAATATCGGCGAAACGCTCTTTTTGGATTCTAGTAACGTATAAAACGTTTACTTTATCAATGATATCTTCAATGTTGTTTACTTCTTCATATTCTACATTTGTTTTATTCAAGTCAATTAGAATTTCTTGAGGCATTTTTAGCTCAGGCGGGGAAACCATATAAATTTTAATATTTTCAAATAAGCATAATGCGTTTGATAGTGAATGTACTGTACGCCCAAATTTCAAATCTCCGATTAAAGCAATGTTTAAATTGTCAATTTCACCAAGTTCTTTTTTTATAGTGTATAAATCAAGCAATGTTTGTGTTGGGTGCTGACCGGCTCCATCTCCCGCATTAATGACGGGGATGTCAACAATATCTGATATGAATTTAGATACTCCTTCAAGCTCATGCCTGATTACTAGCGCATCACTGTAGCCTTCAAACATCTTTGCAGTATCTGCAATACTTTCGCCTTTTGAAACGGAACTGGATCCACTACTTTCAAAACCAATGTCTTCTCCACCCAAACGTTTTATTGCTGTTTCAAATGACATTCTTGTTCTTGTGGAAGGTTCAAAAAACATTAAACCAAGAATTTTTCCTTTTAGCTCTTCGGATATTTCTCTTGATTTTGCAACATCCTCTAGTTTTGATGCTTCATCCAAGATATATTCAATATCTTCCCTTTCAAAGTCCTTTATTGAAATTATGTTCTTTAATCTAAAAATTCTAATCAACCCTTTTAGTAATCATATTATTTATATAATCGGCAAATTTATCAATTTCATCAACATTCAATACCGGGAGCGATTTTCCTTCCTTTTTGTATTGGTCAATTATGTTTTTTGTTTTTCTTTTTTCAAGTAAATTTCCTTCATCGGGATTTAGTTCATATCCAAAGTTCGAATTGATATATGAGGAATTAACTAACTCTTCTGTAAAGGTTTTATTTAGCCTGTCTCTTGTATCAATTCCTTCTTCACAGTTTAAAACTAATGCAATTGGTTTTTCATGTAAGTTTTTCATATTTCTTGAGATATACCTTTTCAAAGCACTTTGGACCTTACCGTTGTATGCCGAACCTGCAAGTATGATAAAATTATATTTTAAAAGACATGCGGTTTTAGCTTTTTCAATAGGTATGAGCTGCACATTAGCTTTAATTTTACTAGATAATATCTTGCACGCTTTTTTTGTTGATCTACTTGATGTAGAATATATAATTCCAATTTTCATATTATTCTTTCGATTGGTACAACAAGGATATCTTTTGCACCAGCATTTCTTAAGTCATTTACAAGTTCAAATACTTGTTTTTCGTCAATCACGGCTTGAACGGCAACAGTTTTTTCATTAGATAATACTTCTGATATTGTTAAACCACCCATTGAAGGCATCACTTCTTTAACCTTATCCAAATCCTTATCTTTAACGTTCATCATTATTAGTTTCTTCCTGTCAGCATCAAGCACACCCTTTATGCTTGTGCTAACTGATTCGATCAATTCTTTTTTATTTTTTAGGCTATCTTTATTTGCTATGAGTTTGATTGTGCTTTCCAAGATTGTATCAATAATTTCAAGATGATTCATTTTTAATGTTGTACCGGTACTTGTTAAATCGGTAATCAAATCTGCAACACCGATAAATGGTGCAGCTTCTGTTGATCCGCTTAATTTAACGATTTTTAAGTTCAATCCCTTTTCATCCAGGTACTTTTTTGTTAAGACAGGAAATTCAGTAGCAACTTTCATATCCTCTTTAATATCTTCAATTGAATTAATGTTTGATTCTTCAGGTGCTGCAAGGACCAATTTTGTTTGCCCAAATTTCAAATCAAGCAATTCGCTCACGTCCGCCTCATTTTCATTAATCAAATCAACGCCGGTTATTCCCATATCTGCTACACCATCGTTTACAAATTCTGGAATATCAGATGCCCTTGCAAACATAACTTCTATATCTTCATTAAATGTTTTTGAAATCAATTTTCTATTGTTTTTATCAACTAAACCTAATCCCGCTTTTTCTAGAATGTTCATTGATGGTTCACTTATTCTTCCTTTTGATGGAATAGCAATTTTAATCTTCATCATATCTCTCAATTTTTTTCATTAGATTAATATATTATAAATCATCTATTAAATACTTTTTAATTATAGGTTTAACTTTTATTCTTATCTTATTTTAAAAATTTAAGGTGTTTTTGCAAAATATTTAAATATTAAGTTGAATTAATTGTTATTTAACTTATGATTTTGGCTGTATAATCATAAGTTTTAATTAAACTTTGTGAGGTGAAAAACATGGCAGAAATCCCAAAAGCTCCTATCGCAAGAATTATTAAAGAATCTGGTGCTGAAAGAGTTAGCGAAGATGCAAAAGAAGCATTAGCTGCATACTTAGAAGAAGTTGCTCGTGATGTAGCTGCAAAAGCAAACAATGCTGCTAAAATTGCAAAACGTAAAACTGTTAAAGCTGAAGATATTGAATTAGTTATCAAAAACTTATAAATAGTTTTTTAACTTTCTTTTTTTTATTTTTTTTAAGGTGTTATTATGTCAGATAATACTATTTTGATTAAAAATGCATTTATTTTAAGTCCAAATATAAATTATGAAGATAAACAGTCAATTTTAATAAAAGATGATTTAATTGCTGAAATTTCTCCTGAAATCGATGAAAGCAATGTGGATAAAATCATCGATGCTGAAGGAAAAATTTTACTTCCAGGATTAATTAACACTCATACTCATTTGTCAATGACTTTATTTAGAGGATTAGCCGATGATTTGAGTTTAGATAGTTGGTTGAACGATCATATCTGGCCAATGGAAGCTAATCTTAATGGCGAATACTGTTACATAGGTGCCCTCTTAGGCGCTGTCGAGCTAATTAAATCAGGAACCACAACATTTTCAGACATGTACTTTTACATGGAGGATGTTGCACGTGCAGTCGATGAATCTGGAATTAGAGCCGTGCTTTCATATGGTATGATTGATTTTGGCGATGCTGAGAAAAGGGAAAATGAGATTAAGGAAAATCTCACATTATTCAATAATTGCAATGGAATGGCAGATGGAAGAATTAAGGTCTTCTTTGGACCGCATTCACCATATACCGCTTCTGAAGAATTGTTAATTAAGGTTCGCCAATTGGCTGATGAATATGGTATGGGTATTCATATACATGTTTCAGAAACTCAAAAGGAAATCAATGATAAATTGGAGGAAATGGGTTTAAGGCCATTTGAATATTTAGACAAAATCGGATTTTTAGGCCCTGACGTTGTTGCTGCTCACTCTGTATGGTTAAGTGATAATGAAATTGAAATCATAAAGAAAAACAATGTTAAGGTTTCACATAATCCATGCAGTAACATGAAATTGGCTTCAGGAATAGCTCCAGTTTCTAAGTTAATTGAAAATGGCATTTGTGTTTCAATAGGTACTGACGGAGCTTCTTCAAACAACAATTTGGATTTGATTGAAGAGTTGAAGACAGCGAGCCTACTACAAAAGGTTTCAACACTCAACCCTAAGGTATTGGATTCAGATGAAGCCATAGCCATGGGAACTATTAAAGGTGCTGAAGCGCTTGGGCTTGATTCAGAAATAGGTTCTATTGAAGTTGGTAAAAAGGCAGATATTATTTTAATTGACACCAATTCAGCCAACATGGTTCCGGACAGTTCAACATTAAGCTCCAATATAATTTACTCTGCAAATGGTTCAAATGTTGATACAACTATCTGCAACGGTAAGATATTAATGGAAAATAAAAAATTAACTGTTTTGGATGAAGATGAAATTTATGCAAAAGCTAGACAAGCTATAAAAGAATTAAAAGAAGCTATCTAGCTTCAAATTCTATTTTATTTTTATTTATTACAATACTCTTTTTCCACTCATCTTTTGTTTCGGGGAAATCTGATCTGAAGTGAGCGCCTCTGCTTTCTCTACGTATTATTGCAGATTTAACGGTTAGAATACAAATTTCAACCATGTTTATTACTTCAAGAGCGGTTACCAAATCGGTGTTAAACTGTTTTTTATCACTGACATCTAAGTTGTCCAGGTCTTCTTTCATTTCAAGAAGCTGCGCTAAAGCTTCATTCAATGTTTTTTCATCTCTAACAATAGCTACTTTTTCCCACATCAGATTTTTAATGTTATTTTTAAAGTCTTGTGGTTTGATTGTACCTTTTTTAATTAAATTTTCTATTCTTGATGCTTCAGTTTCAACTTGTTCATCGTTAGTTTTTAGTTCTGTGCTTTTAGCGGCTTCAGACGCACTTACACCAGCGATTTTACCGTATACTTGAGTATCGGCTAAGGCATTACCGCCCAAACGGTTTGCTCCGTGGACTCCTCCACAGACTTCTCCTGCACCAAATAGGTTGTTAAGTGAAGTGGATGCATCGGTATTGATTTTTAAACCACCCATAAAGTGGTGTGCTGTTGGAGCTACCTCTATTGGGCCATGTTTAATGTCTACACCAACATTTTCAAATTGCAAAACCATTGTTTCGAGTTTTTCATCAATATAGTCGTCATCAAGGTGGGAAATGTCAAGGTATACTCCACCGTTTTCGGTTCCCCTTCCTTCAATGATTTCCTGATAGATTGAACGTGCAACAACATCACGGGTTGCCAATTCCATTTTTTCAGGAGAATATCTGCTCATGAAACGTTCACCTTCACTGTTGATGAGCTTTCCACCTTCTGCCCTTACAGCTTCAGTGACAAGCACTCCCTTTTTGGATTCGGGTGCAACCATTCCGGTAGGGTGGAATTGAATTTGTTCCATGTCGATTAGGTTTGCTCCAGCTCTGTAAGCTATTGCATAACCGTCTCCGTTTTTTTGGAAGGTATTGGATGTTACAGGGTATAATTGTCCAGCTCCTCCACTAGCCAAAACAACTGATTTGGCTTTGAAGTATATTAAACTTGAATCTTTAAGGTTTAGGCCAGTCGCACCGATAACTTGATTATCATCGGTTACTAAGGAGGTAATCATTACTTCTTCGATACATTCAATGTCTCTTCTGATGATTTCTTCCTTTAAAGCGTTCAATAGCTCTGCACCTGTTCTATCTCCTTGGTAACAGGTTCTTCTAAAGCTTTGTCCACCAAAAGGCCTTTGGTCAATTTCACCGGATTCCTGACGGTCAAACAATGCTCCGTAATTTTCTAAATCAATTAGTCTTTTTGGTGATTCATTGACGAGTATTTCAACAAGCTTTTTGTCGTTGAGATAGCTTCCACCCTTTAATGTGTCGTGGATATGAGCTTCAATTGAGTCGTCTTTATCAACTGTCTTAAATACAGCATTGTATCCTCCTTCTGCCATTCCAGTACAGCCAGACCTAAATGATAGACCTTTAGACACAATTATTGCTTTTAAACCAGCATCATCAACTTCAATAGCTGCTCTTGAACCTGCTCCACCAGATCCAATAATTAATACATCTGTTGAGATAGTCTTTATTTCCATTTCTATTACCCTGTAAATTTTTGTTATAGTAATACTTTTATTTTTCAATTATTAAATAAATTTCTTCAAAAATCTTTATTTATTAGTTTTTGTAAAATTTAGTTTGAGGGTATTTCATGAAAATAGATGGTGAAGTTACAACCGGTTTGGGAAAAGCGGCATTTTTCCTGTCACAGGAATTTTACACAAAAGAGTTTAAGAAAAATTTGGGATTCATTCCATATCCCGGAACTTTAAATGTTATTGTAAGCGAAGAGTATTTGGATGAAATAAGCGAAATCAAAAATACCTGTGAAAATATAATCAAACCGGATGAAGGTTTTGGAGCTGTAAAATACATTGAAGCTAAATTGAATGATATAGTTGAAGGAGCTATTGTTTTTCCAGCTAAAACCACTCACGAAGAAAATTACTTGGAATTTATTGCTGAGAGTAAATTAAGAGATGAATTAAATTTAAATGATGGGGACATTGTTTGTCTCGAATTTTAATTTTTACCACAAAGTATTTTATAGATGATTAATATATTTGATAATACGTTCTCAGGGGAGGGTGCAATTCCCCACCGGTGGTGATTTTTTAAAAATAAGTCCACGAGCACAAAAGACGTGTTGATTTGGTGAGATTCCAAAACCGACGGTTATAGTCCGGATGGAAGAGAAGATAATAGTATTTAGTTATTTTTAACCCTGGTTCTAGTAAATAAGGAGAAATTACTATGAATCAAGAAACAGAATTAGACAAAGCTTTAGAAGCTATTAGAAATGGTGAATTTGTACTCGTTTTTGATGATGATGATAGGGAAGGGGAAGTCGACATGATTATCGCTTCTGAATTCGTAACCCCTAAATCAATTGCAACCATGAGAAACGATGCAGGCGGATTAATCTGTAATTGTTTACACGCTGATTTTTGTGATGCTATTCATTTGCCGTTTATGGTTGACATCATGAAAGCGGCAACCGAAAAATATCCAGAACTTGCAAAACTTGCTCCAACTGATATTCCATATGATGAGAGATCATCATTTTCTGTTTGGACAAACCACAGAAAATCCTTCACTGGCGTAACAGATCATGACAGAGCAATGACAATTAGTGAAATGGCTATCATGATGAAAGAAGAAAGATTCGATGAATTCGGTGCAACATTCCGCTCACCTGGTCATGTATGCCTTTTAAGAGGAGCAGACGGGCTTGTTAAAAATAGACAAGGACACACCGAAATAGGTCTTGCATTATGTGAACTCGCAGGTGTTACTCCGGTTTGTGTAGTTTGCGAAATGATGGATGGTGAAACTGGACAAGCTACTTCAGTTGCAGATGCTCGCAAATATGCTGAAGAAAACGGTTTGGTTTTACTAAGAGGCGAAGATATTATCAATAAATATTTAGAGGATTAATTCCTCTCATTGCATTTCTTTACAATATATTGGGACATAAATTCCATTATTTGCTGATATTTATAGGAATTATAAATGCCGAAGGTAACGTATTTACCATCTCGCATTTGTATTTCTAATGCATTTTTCACTTCTTTTGATTTGTTTATTTGAGCTATTTTGCTCCAGGGAATTCTTAAAGTTTTACTTGCCAATGCCTTTTCAATATGAATTCCGTCATCCAGTATCTTTACAATTTTAACGATGCGTCGATTTTTTTCTAATCCGATTTGAATATCGCCGTTTTCATCAAAAACATAATCTGGAATAAGGCAAGTTGCCTTCCAGCCCTGTTTCATTTTTTTTAAAACGTGCGCACGGTCTTTTTTTGTTAGCTTAACACCGGGTTCAGGACTTAAGTTAAGAGCCATTAAACCACCTTGCTTTTGATTTCATCAAATGTGTAAATCTTTTTGAATTCGACTTCACGAGCCATAGCTATTATTTCATCAATGTTTAAGTTGTTTTCAATTAAATCCATTGCATGGGAGGTAAACAGTTCATATCTGATTTCAACTTCTGGGATGAATCCTCTCATATCCGCTGATTTTAATTTCGGAAGTTTCAGTACCTTTTCGACATTTGTATTGTTTGTGATATATGGAACCACCTGGTCGAATATATTATCGTTGTAAACTTTATTTAGTAGAATAGCTTCTACAGAAACTCCCAATTTTTCCAGCATGTTGGCATGTGATACTAAGTCAATAGCTGCTGATTCAATTCCGCCTTTATTAACTCCTGATGCAAGTATCATTGGTATATTTGATGACATTGCAATTTCTGCAGCTGAAAATGGTACCTTTTCGTTTAAAAGGCCGGTAAACACACTCATTACACCTTCAATCAATACAATATCATAGTCAGATGAGTTGAGTTTCGCGACAGTAGATTCAATATCCTGCCATCCCATGTGTCCAATTTTTACAGATGCAAACTCTTCCATCTTGCCTTTTGTCAAGTAAAGTCCCGGTATAATATCACGGACATCGGGACCGACTTTGAGAAGTGCGACTTTATATCCTCTTTTTCTTATTGCACCGGCAAGGCCTGTCATGATGAATGTTTTTCCGGAATCGGACCCATTGCTTCCAATCATCAGATATTTTGGCTTTTTATTTGGAGTGATTTCTGGTATTTTTATGTTAGTGTTGATTCCAACTTCGCTCTGAAGGAATTTTTTGACTTCAACATTTCTATTGTAAATTTCATCGATGTCTGCAGCATCTATTTGTTCCAATAAATTTTCTACAAGAACAGGATTTTCATCTAAAATTCCATGAATCATTGTACCGATAACATTACCGTCATCGTTGCATGCTCCGGAAAAGATGTTATAGTCACCCTCTTCGTTGGTATCACCATAATTCATTCTTTGAACTTTGGAATAGAACAGCGGTTTGGCATCTCCTTCAACCTTTCCATAGGTATGTGTGTGAAAACCGTCAACATCATCTTTCTGATTTTTAACAAAAAACGAGTTGTCAAAGACTTTTGCCTTGACACGGTCACTTGTTATCAACGGTGAGAAATTTACATCGATTATTCCCAAACCGTCCTTGACGATTGGTACCGGGGATTTCCTGCCGATATCTATTTGATTAGATAGCAGCTGAAAACCGGCACATATTCCGATAATCGGTTTTCCGTCACGTGCCATTTTTTTAATTTCACAGTTCAATGGCATGTCAATGTCATTTGACTCAATCAATGTCCCGCCGGGAATAATCAGAGCGTCTAGCTCATCACTAGCTTTTAGGCCATCAACGAGTCCGTTTTCCTTAACAATATCTGTCGGCAAGTTTCCAAAATCCTCAAATCCCGGAACAGCTCCACTAACATATGCAAGTCCAATTCTTGTCATAAAAAATACCTCTTGATAATCTATTGTATTTTCTATTGTATTAACTTTTAGAGGTGTATTTCAAGTGTAAAAAAACTTGTAAAAAAAAAGAGTTTATTGAGTGTTTTCGAAAACACTCATAGCTTTAATAATTTTTTCATCATCCAATGGTTTTGCCTGAATCTGCAGTCCTACAGGAATGCCTTCAACTTCACCGGCAGGTATGCTTGCTGCTGGAATACCGGCAAGGTTAGCAATTACTGTTAAGACATCGTAGGCATACATTTCCATCGGTTCCAGTTCAGCGCCTATTTCGTGAGGAAGTTTAGGCACGGTAGGTCCTACAATCAAATCGACGTTTTCAAGCATTGAGGTGATTTCTGCCCTAATTACAGATCTAGCCTTTAATGCTTGTTTGTAGTATTTACCGCTGAATTCGGCTTCAGCAATATGTGAACCGATTTTGATTCTTCTAAGCACTTCTTCTCCACATACCTCTTCAATTCTGGATCCGTAATCTCTTCCATCGTATTTTCTTGTGGCTGAGAAGAATTCCACATAGTTGATTAGGTAATAGGTTGGTAAGCATAAGTCAATGTAGTCGAAGCTTACTTCAACAAGCTCAGCGCCGGCATCAACCAGTTTTTGAATGGCCTTGTTAACGGTTTTGTTGATTTCCTCATCTGTAACGTCGATGAATTCCTTACATACTGCGATTTTCATGCCTTCAAGTGAGGTTTCATCCAATACTTCAGTGAAGTCAGGCTTATCCCAGTCAAGGGTGGTACATTCGGTTTCATCATATTTTGCAATAGTGTTCAACGCCAGTGCAATACCGCTCACATCGTTAGATAACGGTCCGATTTGGTCCAAACTCATTGATAAGTCAAGAAGGCCTTGTCTTGAAACGGCACCATATGTTGGCTTGAATCCGATTACTCCACAATGTGATGCAGGGTTTCTGATAGATCCTCCAGTGTCTGATCCGATTGAAATATCACACATTCCAGCGGCAATTGCAGCTGCACATCCGCCTGAGGAACCGCCAGGAATTCTGCCCATTGCTGCAGGGTTTTGGGTTGGTCCGTAGTAGGAAGTTTCTGTTGAACTTCCTGCTGCAAATTCATCCATATTTAAAATACCGATGATTATTCCGTCTTCAGCAAGGATTTCATTAACCACGGTTGCGTTGTAGCTTCCGATGTAGTCTTCCAATGTTTTGGAAGCCGCTGAAATAATCAAGTCTTCAACATTAATGTTTGCTTTTATACCAAATACCAAACCAGCTAAAGCGCCTACTTCTTCGCCGTTGGCGATTTTTTCATCAATAACTTCTGCTTGTTTTAATGCATTTTCATAGTTTAATTCAATGAATGCATTAATGCTTTCGTTATTTTCATCGATAACTTTAATGAAGCCTTCGACATTTTCTTTAGCTGTCATTTCTCCACTTTTAATGGAGTTTAACTTTTCAATAACGCTCATTAAAACACCTAAATAATCGTAAATTATAATATTATTATTTTATTTTTCCATGTTTATATAACTTGTTTTTTTTAATTTAATTAAATAATGGAAAAATATAATGTATACATCATACAAATTATATTTAAGGAGAGATAAGATGACAGATATTTTAGAACCTTTTGATGGAGGTTTAAGAACTGCTAATGTTGGAATTTTATTGAATCTCTATAGACGTGAGAAAAAATCATATGAAGATAGAATCAAATATGAAAATTATCTAAAAGAAAATTATCCTAATGAATATGATGATTTTTTAAGTTATAAATCTAGAGTTAAATCAAAAACACCTAATATTAAAGAGTTAATTTTTAAATGGTTAGATGGAAAAGAGGATATACCAGATTTAGAATTATTTTTAGTTTAGTGATATCATGAAAAAGGCAGTTGTATTTGATAACTCAGGAACATTGATAGAAAGGTATAGGGTCATAAAGGATGTTTTGAATGGAAATATCTTCACAGACATTAACTCCTTGGATTTGATTGCTGCAGCTGATGCTTTGGCACTGGTGGTTCTGCAATTCAATACCAATAAACTGTTGAAGTTAGATCAAAACACTTTAGTTTCAGATGTTATCAAGGAGTATAACATTGATTTTGACATCAGTTTTTCAACCCGCCAGGTTTCAAAAGCCGAAGTCAAGGAGATTCTTGACAATGAAAAATCAACTACAATAAAAGACATCACCGACGGATTTGATATTTTACGTGAGAAAATTTCCCACATGGAATTATGCAACGGATCAGCTTTGATTGTTGATATGGATTTGGGCGTTGTTGCCTACACCATCACTTCAGCTGGCAAATTTTTCCCAAAAGTTTTTGAAACTATCGAAACCTTGAAATCTCGTGGAATTGAAATATTCATTGCTTCAGGAGACAGAAAGGGAGCTATCAACAGATTAGCCAACATGCTTGATGTTCCAGAAGACAATGCTTACGGAACCGTTTCCACTCGAGGTAAATGCGAAGTTGTATCTATCCTAAAAGATGCCGGATATAAGGTCATGATGGTTGGAGACGGTTTAAATGATATTTTGGCATTCAAAAAAGCGGATGTCAGTGTCCTGACAATTGAACAGCAAGAGGAAGTGTCCCCTAAGATGATGGATAAGACCGACTATATTGTCGAGGATATTTTTGAGGTCACAATGATTGACTTTTGAATTATTTTTTTTACACTTATCACTTATAACTTATAACTAATAACAAAAAATAAAAAAAATTATAAGTTGTCAATGACTTCCTTGCTCTTTAAAATGTTATCAAAGTTATTCAACTCAATGATTGCAGTATCTATTTTTTTAAGCAAGTTCAAATCAAGTGTGCCTTCGCCTAAAGTAATGTGCTGGTCTTTAACACCATCGTTATCGTTCAAATGACAATAGCTAATGTTTTTTAAGTTCAGCATTTCCTCCAGGTTTCCACATGTGTTTCCATGGCCGGTGTCAATTGTCAAACTGCAGCCTGTTGCCTCCTGAATCATTTCGATTTCCTCAACGGTATTCCCTAGAAATTTACCTCTGACGGGCATGTTTTCGACTGAAATTTCAACATTGGTGTTGTCTATTATGTTCCCGACACTTTCAATTGCAAACTCCATTGCGGCTTTTCTTAAACGTGGTTCATTTCTGCCGATAATTCCAGGATGCACGGTTATTGTATTTGCATTAATGCTTTCGGCATATTCACCGCATTGAATCATTTGGCGAACGCTTTCATTTCTGATTCCTTTGTTTAAGCTTGCAATGTTGATGTCAACGGTTGCCGCATGAATTCTCATGTCAAGTCCGCAGTCCTTATATTCCATATTCTCATTTTCGAAAAAAGGACCTTCACCAAGAATTTCAATTATTTCAAAGCCGTGTTTTTTAGCTAAATTGATGATGTCACTGTTAGGTTGCATGAATAAAGCTAGTGTTGTAAAACCTAATTTCATAATAATCTATATTAATTTCAATCATTAAATAATTTAATATTAGGGAAGTATTAAAATGACTGTAAAAAATATTGAACAACTAAAAGCCGAAAACATGAATCTTGCAGATAAGATTTATATTTTCGATACAACTTTAAGGGACGGTGAGCAGACACCTGGTGTTGCACTGACTGTGGATGAGAAGATACAAATAGCTCAAAAGCTTAATAATTTGGGCGTTGATAAAATTGAAGTTGGTTTTCCTGCTTCATCTAAAGGCGAAATTGAATCAGCAAAAAAGATTAAGGATTTGGGTTTAAAATCTACACTTGTTGGTTTAGCACGTTCATTGAAAGGTGATGTTGACGCTGTTTTGGATGCGGATTTAGAATATGTTCATACTTTTATTGGTACTTCCCCGTTGCACCGTGACTACAAGCTTAAAATGAGTAAAGAAAAAATAATAGAAACTGCCGTTGATGGTGTGGAATATGCTAAGGATCATGGCCTGACAGTAGAGTTTTCAGCGGAAGATGCTACAAGAACTGAAAGTGATTTTCTGTTTGAAGTTTTTAATGAAGTTGTAGATGCGGGCGCAGACTTTTTAGATGTCCCGGATACTGTAGGAATTTTAACTCCTATTGTTACACATGAACTTATTAGTGATATTAAAGACAATTTTAAAACTCCTATCAGCGTACATTTTCACAATGATTTTGGCCTGGCCACTGCCAACACATTGACCGCTATCGAATGCGGTGCTAATCAGGCTCATGTTACAATCAATGGTTTAGGTGAAAGGACAGGAAACTGTTCACTGGAAGAATTGGTGATGACTTTAAAATCTGCCTATGGAATTGATTTGGGTCTTGACACTACCAGATTATACAGCCTATCAAATCTTGTCGGTCGCCTGACAGGGGTAAAAATGCCTGTTAACAAACCGATAGTTGGAGACAATGCTTTTGCTCATGAATCCGGAATTCATGTCCATGGAATTTTAAACAATGCTTCAACTTATGAGCCTATGTCACCTGACATGGTTGGACACTCAAGAAAGATTGTTTTAGGAAAGCATACTGGTGCAAACGCATTGAAATCCAAACTTAAGGAGTATCATATTGATTTGGATGAAAAACAATTTTGCAAAGTCTTCGATGAAATAAAATCTTTAGGCGACAGTGGAAAATGTGTCACTGATGATGATTTAATAGCTATTGCGATTACTGAGCTTTCTTCAGCCCGTGAAACTCCAATCGTTTTGAAAGGTTTAGGCTTGTCTTCAGGTGGAGGAGTTTCTCCAACCGCTACCGTAAAGCTTGAGATTGATGGTGTTGAAAAGGAAACTGCCAGCACTGGTGTGGGGCCTGTTGATGCAGCTATAAATGCTATTCGTCTCTTAATTCAAGGTACAATGGATATTGAACTTGAAGAATATAATTTGGAAGCAATTACTGGCGGTACAGATGCATTGGCTGAAGTGTTTGTAATCACTTCAGATCCGGACGGCAACAAATCCACCGGCAGGGCAACCAATCAGGATATTGTAATGGCCAGTATTATAGCGGTACTCGATTCAATTAATAAATTGTTATTGATTAAAAGGTCATCATTGACTTGAAAAATTGTATAATTTTTTTTAATTTTTTTATATTTTTTTAAGTTATTTTTTAATTATGTTACACTTGTTCATAAATATTTCATTTTTCATTATTTATATTATACTTTATTCATTATTTTTAATTTTATTGTTTAATATTTATTGTGATAATGTAAAATTTTATATA
>NZ_JAZNAN010000008.1:0-2911 GCF_045586545.1 Methanobrevibacter sp. | reverse complement strand
GTTATTAAAATTAGATATATTCGATTTAAAAAAGTATTACTTTTAACCTTATTTTTCTTAAATAAAAAAAGTTTTATTATAGTTTATAAACTTTTCTAAAAGTTTCCATAGGTAATCTTTATATTATATCTTTAATAAAATAAAATTTGTATACCATATGGCTGGCTATTGCAAAATACTTGCTTTGTGGCTCAACTCAATTTGGCGAGAAATTCGCCATTGAGAGTGGTATATTGATTAAACTCTATTTATTTAGGAGGGAAAAAATGGCAAAGTTTGATGATAAAATCGATTTATTCGATGATAGAGGCAACGAAATTGCATCTGACGTACCAATCGAAGCTATTAGTCCATTAAGGAACCCTGCAATTCAAAAAATTGTTAAAGGTGTTAAAAGAACCGTTGCAGTAAACTTAGAAGGACTCGAAAAATCCGTTAAAACCGGTGCTGTTGGTGGAGACAAATCCAGAATCTTAGGAAGAGAATTAGATCTCGCTATTGTCGACAACGCAGAAGCAATCGCAGACAAAATGAAAGGTATTATCCAAGTATCTGAAGACGATGATACTGTTGTAACACCTATTTCCGGAGGAAAAAGGTTATTAGTACAAGTACCAACTAAAAGAATCGACGTTGGTGCAGAATACTCCGCAGCTCCATTATCAACCGCTGCTGCTTTAGTACAATCTGTTATTGACATTTGTGACGTAAGCATTTACGATGCAAACTTCTTAAAAGCTGCAGTATTAGGTAGATACCCACAATCTGTAGACTACAAAGGATCTAACATTGCAACCATGTTAGACATTCCACAAAAACTTGAAGGTGCAGGTTATGGTTTAAGAAACGTTAAAGCAAACGACTTCGCTGCTGCTACCTTGAAAAACACTTTCCAAGCTACTGCTTTATCCGCAATCTTCGAACAAACCGCAATGTTTGAAATGGCTGACGCTTTAGGTTCATTCGAAAGATTACACTTATTAGGTTTAGCTTACCAAGGTTTAAACGCTGACAACATGGTATATGACTTAGTAAAAGAAAACGGTGCAGAAGGTACTGTTGGTAGTGTAGTACAAGCAACCATTGCACGTGCTGAAGCAGATGGTGTAATTGCTCCTGGTGAACAATTAACTGACTTCGCTATTTACAACACTGATGACGCAGCTAAATGGAATGCATATGCTGCTGCTGGTGCTGTAGCTGCAACCATGGTTAACGTAGGTGCTGCTCGTGCTGCTCAAGGTATTCCATCTACTTTATTATACTTCAACGACAACCTCGAATTCGCTACTGGTTTACCTGGTCTTGACTTCGGTAGAGCAGAAGGTGTAGCTGTAGGATTCTCCTTCTTCAGTCACTCCATTTACGGTGGTGGAGGTCCTGGTCTCTTTAACGGAAACCACGTTGTAACTAGACACAGTAAAGGATTCTGTATCCCTTGTGTAGCTGCTGCTATGTCCTTAGATGCAGGAACACAACTCTTTTCACCAGAAGCAACTTCTGGTTTAATTAAAGAAGTATACAGTCAAATCGATGAATTCAGAGAACCTATCAACGCTGTTGCAATTGCAGCTGACGAAATTAAAGGTGACATCTAATTAATTTAAACAAATCTAATTTGAAGGTTTGAATATGGATATTGAAATTTTCCCGTACAGAGTTCTAGGAAGTGACACAACTGAAAAGTTGTTAAATGATTTAGAAGCTCTTGAAGATGTAAGAAGAACTGTTATCCACGGTCCAAGATTCCCAAAAGGCGAAGCAACTCTACCTCCACAATATAGGGAACGTAGGGTGATTAATGTCAATGGTGAGGATGTAGTTTTACAAGTTAAAACTGCTAGAATATTCCTTGAAATAACAATGGAATCTACAATTAAGGATATCGAGGAAATCTGTGAAAAACACATTCCATATGGCTTTGATATTAATCAAGATAGGTCTAATTATATCAGAAAACAAAAAACCGTTACTGATAGAATCAAATATGGAAGTTCAGATTTACCAGATGAATTAGTAGGAATGACAGATCAATATTCATCATTCGATGACCATGTGAATATTATTAAAAAGGATGACTAGATTAAAATGATAGGACGTTGTACTCACGTAGTAGATTGTAGGGAAGCAAGTGGTATGGGTAAAGGCGGAAGTCTTGCTCAAAGAGGCACTTTCGCTGAATGTGGTACTGATGTATGTGCAGTAGCTATGTCTCCGGGACGTAGACACATTACTAAACCAGTTTGTGAAATTACTTTTGGTTTACGTGAAGCTAATGTTTTAACAAGCACAATGGTTTTAAATGCTGGTGCTGGTGTTCCTCATGATGCTCCTGCTGCCGGTGGGACTTTGTTTGGACTTACTGATAAGGAAGTCGAACAAATGCGTAATTTCAAATTACTTGTAGTTCACCTTGGTGGAGTAGCCAATCATTTAATTTACAAAGCAAGATTAATTCTAAGGAATGTAAATAAACACTGCATTATAATATGCGAATCACCAGTAGACTGTGAAGATTTTGCTAAAATAGGAGTAAAAACTTCCAAAGTCATGCCTGCTGATGAAGATATTAAAACCGAAGGGACTATCGACGATATTGTTACAGGGGTCATCCGTGGTGAAACAATTTCACAAGAAAAATTAGATGAAATAATTAGAAAAGTTAAATTAGCATTAGGAGATGCATAATTATGGTACAAATTTATCCAGGTACTTCTCAGGTTGCTCAAAACAGAAGAAACTTCACTAACCCTGAATACGAGTTAGAAAAGTTAAGAGAAATTTCTGATGAAGACGTAGTAAAAATATTAGGTCATAAAGCTCCAGGTGAAGAATACAAATCAGTTCACCCACCATTAGATGAAATGGACGAGCCAGATGACAGTGTAAGAGAATTAGTAGCACCTATTGA
>NZ_JAZNAN010000007.1:0-15930 GCF_045586545.1 Methanobrevibacter sp. | reverse complement strand
ACAATTATTCTCTTGTTTTAAGAAAAAACTTATTTTTAAAAAATTTTCATTTTTAAAAAATTTAATATAACTAAAATATAATAATAATTAATAGGAATCCGATTGGGAGTTTGTTTATGAAAGTTTTAATTATTACAGGTCATTTAGCATATCCTTTAATAAAGGAGGTAGTTGCTGGTTCAAAGGAAAATGTCATTGTACATGTTGCTGAAACTCAAGTGGCGGCATTTTTAACTCCTAAACAAATTATTAAAGAAGTTAATACACATTTTTCTGATCAGTTGGATGATATTGATTTGATTTTAGTTCCAGGTTTGATAAAAAAGGGAACCCGTGAAATAACAAAGGAGTTAGGAATACCAACTTTTAAAGGATCAACAGATGGCGCAGACCTTGCAATGGTCTTAAATTTAATTGAAAGCATTGAATTGTCTGAAGACAAGCCTGCGGATAAATTGATTGAAGAAGAAAAACGTAAAGAGGCATTCAAATTCATCGAAGAGTTTGAAAATGATGAAGAAAACATTAAAGAACTTCTTAAAAAACCAAATAACATATTGATTGGCAAACTTCCTGTTGGAGAAGATTTTCCTATGAGGGTATTGTCTGAAATTGCTAATGCCCCATTTTTATCTAAAGAAGCATTGATAAACAAATGCCAATATTTCGTTGATTCCGGTGCAGACATGATAGATATCGGAATGGCTGCCGGTGAAGACTTTTCAGATAAGATTCCTGAATTGATTGAAACATTACGACCAATTGCAGGTGATAGGCCATTAAGCATAGATACACTAAATCCCAAAGAAATTAAAGTTGCTGCAGAGAACGGAATTGATTTTGTATTGAGTCTGGATTTAGGTAATCAAAGTGAGGTTGCAGACATTTTAAAGGAAAAAGATATTCCTGCGGTTTTGCTTCCAACCAACTTTACTGAAGGGATTTCTCCTAAGACTCCTAAAGAAAGAGTTGAAGCAATGCATCAGTTAATCAAAGATACAGAAGGATTAAGATATGTTGCGGATTTGATTTTAGATCCAGTTAACAGCTCAAGCATTGTGGAATCCATTATAGCCTGTCATGAGTTTCATAAAGAAAATCCTGCTCCAATGTTTTTCGGTGTGGGAAATGTAACTGAGTTAATGGATGCAGATTCCGGGGGTGTTAATGTACTATTAGCGGGAATAGGTATGGAACTTGGTGTGAGCATATTGTTTACCCCTGAAGAAAGTGGAAAAACTAGAGGCAGCGTTTATGAGCTGGCTACCGCTTCTAAAATGATGTTTCTTGCAAAAAACAGAAAATCCATTCCAAAGGATTTGGGAATCAACTTGGTTGCCTTTAAGGATAAACATAAAAGAAATGACATTATTGTCAATGAATTGGATAGGGTTCCTGAAACCAGACAGACAAAACCTATGAAATTTATCAGGGATAAGGCAGGAAGTTTCAGAATCAATGTGGATTATGGCACTACTGTTGAAAATAGCAGAATTGTTGCAACTCATTTTAAGAAAAATAAGCCTGATTTGGTTATTGTAGGACATACTGCACAAGAAGTTTACGAAGAAATTGTTACAAAAGAACTGGTTACCAGAATGGAGCATGCTGCATATTTGGGTTCAGAATTGCAAAAAGCCGAAATTGCAATGCTAACTGGAAAAGATTATGTACAGGATTTTGAATTGTTTAAAAATCCGGATATGTTTAAAAAATAAGTGTATGGCATTGAATATTTAATTCAAGCCATTTTTTTAATTGTTTAGTTAAAATTCTTCACCGTCATAAGTTGCTTCAGATTGTCCGCCTTCACTACCTGATTCAGATGAACCACTGTCTGAACTACTTGATTGTGAGCCTGAATCTGAACTACTTGAGGAACTATCACTGCTACTAGAGCTACTACTGGAGCTACTACTGTAACTGCCACTATTAGAGCTACTACTGGAACTACTACTGTAACTGCCACTGCTGCTTCCACCAGAACTGGAAGGAATGTCGCTTGATCCGTAGCCGTCGCTTGGGTCTGTATCTTCAGTAGTAACATTCATTGTACTATTTGTCATATTTGTAGTATTAAGGGTCCCAATGTCATCTTCATTGTTGAAACTGAGTCCACTGGAAGTTACAAGTAATGCAATTCCTGCAGCTAATATAATTAGTATTATTAAAATTATTATAATCGCATTATCCCATTCCATAATGTACCTCCTAAATAAGATAATATAATTTATATTACTTATTATACTTAAATAGTTACATAACATTTATATTAATTTAGATTAAATTTTAATTTAGAATAAAATTTTGTGAAGGTTTTAAATTGCAAGTTGAAAACATTACTATTAAAGATATTGATAAAAGTCTTTTAGATGCCAATTATGTATCAAATAATGAGATATCCACAACATTATACTTATCATTTTTACTTGGAAAACCAATGCTTATTGAAGGCCCTCCAGGGATTGGAAAAACAGAGCTTGCTAAAGTAATTGCAAAGTCATTTGACAGGGACTTTTTCAGGATTCAGTGTTATGAAGGAATCACATTTGAGCAGATTGTAGGGGAATGGAATTATCAAAAACAATTGCTCCACCTTGAAGCGGCAAGACTTGAATCCAATAAGGAAGATAAGATTTTTGATGAAGAGTTTTTTATAAGAAGGCCTCTACTTAATGCTTTTTTAAATGAAAATGATTCAGTATTGCTAATTGATGAGATCGACAAGGCCGATGAGGAAGTTGAAAGTTTTCTGCTTCAGGCATTAGGTGAACAGGAAATCACAATCAATGATTTAGGTACTTTCCAGTTAAAAAATGATTTGATTGTTATTTTAACATCCAACTCACAAAGGTCTCTTTTGGATGAGACAAAAGACAGATGTCTATTTTTATACATACCATATCCTTCAATCGAGCGTGAAATCGAAATTGTAAAATCCAAAATACCTGAAGCGGATGATGAAGTCATTTCATATGTGGTAAAATTAGTCCATAACATACGCAATTTAAATCTAATGAAAAAACCTTCAGTAAGAGGTACTGTGGATTGGGTAAAATCAGTTTCCAATCTAGGTACTAAAAATCTCGATGAATCACTCGAAAACAGTATCGGAGTAGCCATTAAAACCGAAAGCGATAAGAAAAGGGTCATAAAAGACATTTTCAATAAAAGATAAAATGATTCCAAAAATTGCAACTCTATCAGCCAGGCTAAGGGAAAAAGGACTTCCTGTAAGTATAAGAAGCACTCAAGCGGCTGTTGAGATTTATATGGAGTTTGGAGAAACTGACAGGAATTTGCTTAAGACAGCTTTAATGGCAGTTTATGTCAAGGACAAATATGACATCCCTAATTTCAATAAGGTCTTTGATGAAATCTTCACTCTTCCGACTCCCGAAAAGCAAATGCCAAATGAAATAAGAAGCAATGCATACAGGGGCAAGGGGCCTAAGTCCAATAAATATATTATTAAAAAGCAACAGACAATGGGCAAGAGAATAAGGCAAGAAAAGATGAATAATGAACAGTTGAAAATGCTTTCAGGCCAACCCTTGCTTGATGAAGTCAAGCAGCTGGAACGTGATGGGGAGCTGATGAATAAGGATTTGACAAAATTGAACCGTTTTGACCCAAGAATGCTTGAAATCTGCCAAAGGTTAGGTAAAAGAATTGCAAATAAACGTTCAAGAAGAAAAATCCAGACACATTCTCACAAAATTGACATCAGAAGAACTATCAGAGCCAATTTAAAATATGGTGGTGTTCCTTTTGAACTTGTGAAATCAAAGCCAAGACCTCACAAAAATGAACATCTGTTCCTGAATGACATTAGTGGATCTTGCGAATGGATTAGTAGCTGGTTTTTCATGCTGATGTTTTCAGCCCAGACTGCCTTTAAAAAATCAAGAACTTTTGAATTTGACAATAAGGTAATCGAAACAACCGATGCACTAAAAGAGGAATATCTTATTGATTCTTTTGTAAGAGTTAAGGATTTACGTATTAAAAACATGATGGTTCATGGAACTTCTGACATGTATTCCGCATTCAAGCAGTTCATGAATGTGGCTAAAATA
The DNA here is from genome assembly GCF_045586545.1 of Methanobrevibacter sp. Lineage (GTDB taxonomy): Archaea > Methanobacteriota > Methanobacteria > Methanobacteriales > Methanobacteriaceae > Methanocatella. The sequence goes on along the minus strand of NZ_JAZNAN010000007.1, from coordinate 11,851 downwards.
AACAATAAGTCTTATGTGATTATCTTATCTGACTGTAGAGATTGGGCAGGTCCAAAAGTAAATGGAATCCCTGCCAGTGTTGAACTCATTGAAGAAATGGTAAGGGAATCTAAAAAAGTCATAATTTTAAATCCTGAAGACAGAAATAAATGGGATGTTGTAGATAGTTGTGTTTCCTTATATCAGGATGCAGGAGCACAGGTTTTTGAAGTTAACACTTTAAATCAATTAGCCCACTTTGTAGAGCAGATGTAGGTAGTATAATATGCAATGTAGTAAATGTGGTAATCCTAAAGTTATTTATAAAAGAGAGCAATCCGGCCAGTTGCTGTGTAAGGATTGTTTTATCGAATCGATAGAAAAGAAAGCTATTAAAACAGTCAGAAAAGAAAAACTATTGGATAAAGGAGACAAGGTTTTGGTTGCACTTTCCGGCGGGAAGGATAGTGTAACAACTCTGGAAATATTAAATACTTTCCGTGAAATGAATGTCATTGATATTTGTGCAGTAACTGTTGATGAGGGCATTGCTAATTATCGTCAGGATGGAGTAGACATAGCTATCAGGCATGCCGAAAGATTAGGCATTGAACATAAGGTGGTTTCACTTAAAGATGACTATGGGATTACTCTGGATGAGATAATGCAGAGGCCGAATCACAAGGGATCCTGCACATATTGCGGAGTATTCAGAAGGACAATCATCAACAAGGCCGCCCGTGAAATGGGTGCAACCAAGATAGCTACCGGACATAATCTCGATGATGAGGTTCAGGCAATCATGATGAACTATCTAGAAGGCAACACCGATAACCTTACTAAATTGGGTGCAAAGACGGAATCTGAAGCAGAAGAATTCACTGTTAAAATCAAACCATTACGTGAAATTCCAGAACGTGAAATCGGATTGTATGTTGTTGCAAAAGAGCTTGAAGTTCACTTTGACAGCTGTCCTTATGCAATGCAGTCATTCAGAGGGGAAATTTCAGAAGTCATGAACCAATTGACCGAAAAACATCCTACAATCAAATACTCCACACTCAGAGGATATGATAAGATAAAGAGAATCTTAAAAGATGAATTTAAAAAGGATTATTCTCATGGAAGATGTGTGAGATGCGGTGAACCTTCATCAAATGAATTATGCAAAGCATGTTCCTTTTTAGAAGAATTGGGGTTGTAATATAATGTCATTTTTATTAAAATATAAAAACTTAGAAGAAACAAGAGATATTCCAAATGAAAATTACACAATTAAAGATTTGCTTGATGAATTGGAATTGTCCGCTCAGACTATGGTATCCAAACAGAACGGAGAACTTGTAATTGAAGATACCGTAATTGAAGATGGAGATGAAATTCAGCTAGTCCAAATAATTTATGGTGGTTAATCTTGAAGATAAGTTATGAATGCGGGCCTTGCTTTTTAAGACAGGCAAGAGAAGCTATGGATTTATCAACAGATGATGAACAGCTGAAAATGGAGATAATGGAAGATATCTTTAAATATTTAAGTACAAGATTTAAAGAGGACACCAACTCCAATAAGACAGGTTCAATGATGCATAAGTTAATCAAAGAAAAGACTGGATGCTATGATCCTTATTTTAAAGAAAAGATTGAAGGCAATGAAATTGCTTTGAAATATTTGCCTGACGTTAAAAGGATATTGGATAAGGATGACAGTTTAGAGAATTATGTTAAAATCGCCATTATTGGAAACATCCTGGATTTTGGAGCATTCACATTGGATGATGATATAGAAAGCGTCATTAAAGATTCGCTTGAAAAAGATTTGGTCATTAAGGACATAGAGGAATTTGAAAATTCTCTTAAGAGTAATGATAAAGTATTGTATTTAGTGGACAATACAGGCGAAATTGTCTTTGATAAGTTATTGCTGTCTAAAATCAGGGAATATGATTTGGACATTACAATTGCCGTAAAGTCAGAACCGATATTGAATGATGCCTGCATGGCTGAAGCACTGGATGCAGGACTTGACGAGTTTGGAGAGATTGTTGAAATCGGTTGCGGAACAGTTGGTTATGTGGATAGTGAAATTTCAGATGAATTCAGAGAAATCTTCAATAATCATAAGTTCATCATTTCAAAAGGAATGGGCAATTATGAAGGATTGACAGAAATTGATTTGTCAAGTAAGGAGATTTATTTCCTGTTATGTGCCAAATGCAACACCATATCAAGAGACATTGGCGTAAATTTACATGACATGCTTCTTTTCAAAAAATAGTTTTGGGTGCAGTTATGATAATCGGTTTTATCGGGTTTGGCAAGGTTTCAAAAAATCTATTGAATTTAATAAAATCAGATGACATTACATTCATCACGTCAGCTGAAGGAAGATCTTCCAAAACCATTGAAAATATTGAAAGGGCAGACATTGAAGTTCTAGATACTTTTAAAGAGGTTTCAATCAAATCAGATATTTTGATTTCTGCAAATTCTCCAAAAAACGCTTTGGAAATTGCAAAAAGATATGGCAAATTTGCAAAAGGGATTTATTTGGATTTGAATAATATATCTCCGGACACTACTCTAGAAATCAATAAGCATGTTGAAAATTTGGTTGATGGGGCAATCATCGGTAAAATCGATTCTGATAACCCGATATTGTACTTGTCCGGATTGAAATCAGATGAACTGCTGTTTTTAAATGAATTCATAGAAACTATAAAAATAAGTGACAATGTTGGGGATGTAGCTATCCTAAAATTGCTTAGAAGCACCTATACAAAATCATTGTCTGCGCTTCTAATAGAATCAGCGGACCTTGCAAAAAGTTATGGTTTGGAAGACGAATTCTTTGACATATTGTCATTAACTGAAGGTGATGATTTCAAAGAAAAATCCCTTTCAAGAATAAATAACACATTAAATAGTTCCAAGAGAAAATCAGAAGAATTGGAAGAAATAATTGATTATTTTGACAATCAAGAGTTGATAATGGTTAAAGCCGCATTAAAAAAACTTAACCAATAATTACTTTAACCTTAAATCCTTTTTTGGCCTTTTTTATATGTCCTGTAACCGGAATGAAATGGGAATCCATGATGTATCTGAGATAGGTCACTTCAACTGCCGGAAGCCTTAGATTTGTCTTGATTTTTTTGCCTTCACTTTTGAATTGAACTGATATTTTTCCATTCTTATCCACATACAAGTCAGTATCGATTCCTTCTTTTGTGATTTTTGTTTCAAATTTGGTCAGGTTCAATCCTGCTTCCAGGCTTAAAGGAGCATCAACATCAATGTTTTCACTTCTGAACTTATCATTGGCTTCACGAGCATCCAAATTGCTGCTTGCAACATACCATGCCCTGTCAATTACCCTTTGGACTTTCTGGTTATCTGGAATAACTCCCTGTGCCTCATAGCCTTTCATCAAGTCCATTACTTCTTTTTTTGTAACGTTCATTTCTATTGCGCTGATGGCTAATCTGGTCATTACCGGTCCGTAATCTGATCTTCTGAAAACGGCCCAAATGGATTCTGGGTCCCTATAAACCCTTCTTTTTATGATTTCATTTATTGTATTCCCATTGAGATAAGCTATTTTTTCAAGGTTTCCCCTAGAGTAGGTGTTCATTCGTTTGTAAATCTCACTCCAGTTCCTGTCGCCCGGAACCCTGCCGGCTTCAATTTCCCTTTCAAGAATCTCGACAGTAGTTTTTGGAAGCAGTTTTTTAACATCATCTGAAATAATCATGTCATTGTCCATTATTGATTGTCTGATTAGTCTGCCGGAGTATTTGTCCTTATTGTATTCTTTTACTACATGATAATTAAGTTTGGATCCTAAAAACTCATTTATTGCATACCATCGGATTTCATTTCTGTTGGTGTAGCTTTTAGGCATTCCAACGAAGTTTCCCTCATCGATAAACTTCTGAGCCTTTGACTTTATTTCCTCAAGTGTGATGCTTGCTGAGGTAATATAGTCTGTAACTCCATCATCAATCATCTGTTTAAGCCTGATGGGCACACTATAGGACAACACCAATCTGTGGTGAAGGCCTTCAAATGATTTGACTTCATCCGCTCCAAGAGCCAGCGCCATTTCACGGCGAGCTTCGAAATCTACAAAAAAAGGAGCATGGTTGGCACTGAATCCCTTATTCAGATAGACAACAACTTTTTTGTTTTCTTTATCCGCTAACTTGCGAGCTTCCTTAATTAATTTTTCATGACCCTTATGGACTGGGTCAAAATCCGCACTGATTCCAATCAATATTAACACCAAAAAAAGAAATTGGATAGATTATCTATCCATTAATTTTAAAATACCACTTATCACTAACCATATTCCGATTAATGTGCCAAGAATAATTGGATTTGCAAGATAAGTTCCAATGATTATGTATAAAACACCAAGAATGATTCCTATAATTCCGATATAGAATCCATATCTGGAGTTGCGGTTATTGATTAATGAAGCAACAGCAACAATAATCAACATTATTCCTGCAAGATATAGTGTGATTTCTGCTAAAAATCCGAGCAATGCCGGATTGAATATCAGACTAATACTCAATAGCAGCAATATAATTCCTAAAAACAGGTCAAGTATTGCTCCGCTGGTATTGTAATCTATTATTGTTACTCCAATAACAAGTAAATAGATAGACATTAATAATATTGATAACCCAATTAGGGAACTAACTCCAATTAGGCCCAATACTGGAAATATGATAATTATTAATCCAAGAAGTATAGCTAGTAAACTAACAAATTTGGTTTTCATTTTTTTCCTCCTATTATTAATTAATAGTTTTAATTATATCAATATAATGGGTTATGTTTAATCTCCACGGTTGAGTTATTCATTTCCGAATTGTTGACTTGAGCTAACCATTCGCTTTTGCATTCACAGTCATATTCAATTTTTTCCTGAGTCAAATTGTTGGCTATTATCATATGCTTTAAATCTTTATTACATTTTTTACAGTTGAATGGGCCTCGTCTTGAACCGAATCCAGATGTATCAAGAAGTGCAGGGATATCCAGCTCGTCACGAACAGTGTTGATGATTTCAACGCATGACCAAATCCATGGAGGCTGATATGCACCTTTTCTCCAAAACCTTTCAATAACGGTTCCGCTGTGTATTGTTGCAGGACAAAATGAAAGTCTATTGACGCCAATTGAGTTGCAGTATCTCGCTGTTTCAATCGCTTCAGATATTGCCTCTTTTTCAGATATTAAAATTGGCTTTACAAATATATAGGCTTTTGACTTTAGATTATAACCTTTAGTTTCTTTTAGATTTTGCATTAGTTTTACGGCATCTTCAAAATCATCTCTTGTGAAACCTTTATTGATTTTTTTAAGTCGAGTATAATCGTTTGATGTTTCAAGGCCGATGCTTACCTCGAATAATGTATCTCCAATGATTTCAAAGATTTCATCTAGGTATTCCTCTTTTACATATTCCGGCCTGGATTCTACAACGATTTCAGTGACGTTGCCTAAATTCATCAATGTTTTAAGAATTTCATCACGGGCCTCTTTTGGAAGTTCATAGGGATTTAAAAAGCTTCCTGATGCAAATAGTTTCACAGAAATCTTATCTTCTTCAGCTATTGGATGTCTGGCCAAATGTTCATTAAATATCCTCAAAATAATTTCGGTGTCTATCGGTTCCAGTGTGCAATCTGATACGTAACTGCACATTGTGCATCCGCCGCTATCTCCAAGAGCCCATGAACATCCGGGTGTAGGCAATATTATAAACAATGTTTTTGCAACGCCATCATAGGTCAAATCATCATTGTACCAACTTGCCCCAACCTGTTCTGGAGTTTTTGGATCTTTTCGCTCAAATGCCCTTTGCCTGATGTCTTTAGTTAATTTTTCAATTTCCATTATAATACCTGCAATAAAATAAATATAATATTATATTTTATTGATTTTGTTATAATTAAAAATTGTGCTAAAAATATTTGCTCCTTCAAAAACATATGATAGTATTGGGAAATTTTTTTATAATTTGATTTATAAATGTAAATTATAGTTGAGGTTTGTTAAGGTGGGGTTTGGTATTTTTGAGATTTAATTTTTTGTTTGTTTTGTTTTTTGTTTTATTAATTTGTTTGTTCCCGGTTTATGGTGAGGAGATTAGTAATGATAATTGTACGTTAGAAATGGATTGTGTTGATGGGGATTTTGATGTTTCTTGTGAAAATTTCACTGATGTTGTTGTATCAGAAGAGGTTCTTTCATCGGTGGAGGTTTCTTCTATAGAATGTGATGATTTCGTTAAAGTTTATGGGAATAGTACTAATTTTGTTGCTAGGTTTTATGATGGTAGTGGATTGGTATTGCAGAATACTGAAGTTTTTTTTTAATTTTGCAGGTGAGCAAAACAGTTATTATACTGATAATTATGGTCGTGTGAGTATTTCAGTTAATAATGAACCAGGTAAATATTATGTGGGTATTAGTAATCCTGTAAGTGGGGAGTATACAATTAAAAAGATTACAATTTTGCCTCAAATTGAAAGTCATGACCTTGTTAAGATGTATGGTAATTCTAGTTCTTTTATTGTGAGAATTTTGGGTTTAGATGCTTTGCCAGTTGGTGCAGGGCAAACGGTTAGGTTTATAATAAATGGTCCTTATGGTACTGCAACATATAATATTCAAACGGACAGTAACGGTTATGCTACAAGGACAATAGGATTGGTGCCGGGAAAGTATAATGTCACCACAACATATAATGGGCGTAGTGTTTTCAATACAATTAAAGTTTTATCACCTATTGAAAGTAGCAATCTTGTTAAGATGTACGGTAATTCAAGTTCTTTTGTTGTTAGGATTTTTGGTTTGAATGGTAATCCTGTTGGTGCTGGTGAGACTGTTACTTTTAAGATTACTGGTCCTTCTGGTACTGCGACATATAATATTCAAACTGACAATAATGGATATGCTACACGTACAATTGGATTAGTTCCTGCGGAGTATACTGTTAAAACTACTTATGGGGGAGTTTCGGTTTATAATAATATCACAGTATTGTCTCCAATTCTGAGTAATAATTTAGTAAAGTATTATAAAAATGATAGTTCTTTTGTTGTTAGGATTTTTGGTTTGAATGGTAATCCTGTTGGGGCTGGTGAGACTGTTACTTTTAAGATTACTGGTCCTTCTGGTACTGCGACATATAATATTCAGACGGATAGTGATGGTTATGCTACACGTACAATTGGTTTAGTGCCTAGTTCTTATACTGTTAAAACCACTTATGGGGGAATTACTGCTACAAATTCGATTACGGTATTATCTACAATTATCACTAGAAATTTAACTATGGCTTATAATGATGGAAATTATTTTAGTGCAATTATTTTAGATGGCAACGGTAATCCTTATCCTAATCAGAATTTAACATTTAAAATCAATTCTGTTACATATAATAGGGTTACAGATAATTATGGTTTAGCGATTAGAACCATTGGCTTGGCTAAAGGAACTTATAAGATTAAAACAACTTATAATGGACTTACTGCGTCCAATACAGTTGTTGTTGGCTCGTCTAGTCCTACACACAGAAATACGGTTATACAAAATGTAAATGTAGACACTAATCTAGTCAATCCTTGTAGTTTGACTGTTAGATTGAAGGATTCTAGTGGTAATTATTTATCAGAAAAATCTGTGTTAGTTAAATTTAGCAATAATGTATTTTTTAATAGGTTGACTGATAGTAATGGTTATGTTTATTTTAATGATTTAGTGCCGACGGGAACTTATAGTTGTAATATTTCGTTTTCAGGAGACACATATTATACTAAATCAAGTTCAGTTAAGAGTATTCACGTGAATAAAAGAGGGACTGTTTTAACTTATGGGAATATGGGTGGAGGAGTATTGGGTGATGAGATTTTTGATTTCAATTTAAAGGATACGCTTGGAAATAATTTGAATAATCAAAATCTCTTAATAACTATAGGTAATAGTCAATATCATCTAACAACAAATAAAGATGGTAATGCTCGTTTAGATGTTGGTTTAGAAAATGATGGGGAATATAATGTTAATATGTTGTATTCTGGAAATTCATATTACCAAAGTTCAAATAATTCTACACTCATTAATGTTAGTTCTAGGGGTTTTTCTTATAGTGTTCTTATTCCGAATTATGTAAATGTGACTAATCCTTATTGGACTATTTATGATAATAGTTATACACATAATTTTGTTGAGCAAACTGGATTGGGAGGTATAATTCGCATGCCTGTTGTTCGTGAATTATCATTTTCAGAGGGTAATGATTCATATAGTTATTATATTGGCCATACTACAGGTGAAGGCAGTATTAGTTACGGTGAAAGTGAGGAGATTGTTTTTGATGATGGAGTAGTGTATATTTCATCTGATTTAAGATTTACCAATGTTACTTATTCAGGTTTTATTAGGAGTGGTGTGAGTCAGATTAGTGCAGTTTACTCTCAGGTTAATGCTTTTGGTGAGGATTTATGGTTGTTAGTTAATGGTGAAGATAAATTGCATATTGGTTTTTCAAGTCCGTTATTGTGGAATGAGAATGGTATACGTTTTGGTTTTATGGGAAATCAACCAATACAGGTAAATAATGTGTTAAATCGCCAATATAATACTTTTAATAATTATAATAGTTTGGTTTTTGCTGATACTGGTGAAACTGTGAGTTATTCCAGTAATTTTATGAGTATTGTTAATTTGCCTTCAAAAGAGAGGGTTAGGTCTGTTTTTAATCTTGAGGATGATTGTATTGTTAAAGATGAGTGGTTGAATTTTGATAATAATATTCATGTTTGTGGTATTGATTTGGTTCAGAGTTATGCTGTTGCAGATTGTTTAGTTAATACAGGCATGGTGGAGTATTTACTTGATTTTAGTGATGGTATGATTTTGAATGCTTATGATTCGGGGTTTTCTAGTTTTTTGACTGCTTTGAGTTGTGTTTGGATGTTTGATGGGTCTGCTGTTCAAGTGGGTGATGTGTTTAATGTTAGTGTTTATCGTGGTGATTGTGCTGTGGTTATGAGTGGTGCGGATAGTGATTTTAATGCTTATGTTCATGCTTTGGATCCTGTTTTGGGTTTAGATTTTAGTGGCGGTAATGTTAATGATACTTATTTGTGTCGTGCGTTGTGTTCTTTATTGTTTGGGGATATTGAGTCTAAGGCTTTAGGTTTTAGTGATCGTTTAAGTAATTCTTCTTTAGATGTGATTTTTTCAGAAATTTTAAATGGTGGTAATTTCACAGTATTATATGAAAATGGAACTTTGATTATACAGTTAAGTGGTAATGGGAATTGTAGTTTTGTTTTTGATATGGATTCTGGTTTGGTTTATGACTGGTCATATTATGATAATTTCAGTTATAAAGGTGCAATATCTACTCAGTGTAATAGTAATTGTCCGTTTTTATTTTTGTCTACTGCTGTTTGGAAATTACACCAACAGGTGCGGTATAATGTGAATTTGCCGGATAATGATTTTCAGTATGAGCTTAGTGATAAGGATAAGAGGTTATTTACTGAAGCGGGTGCTGCTTTAGCTTTATCCAGTTCGACAGTACTTTTAGAATATTCAATCCCGCTTTTAGTTGTAGGGGCTGTATCGGCACCAGTAGTAGCACCATTTTTACTAGGAGTTGCATTAATTGTTGTTGCTTATGAGCTTAACTGTTATGCTAGTAATGGAAATAATGATGCTTTCGGCAATACGATTTATGGTTTTGTACAAGGTACATTTTTATAAAATTTGGGGAAATATTATGAATTATGATATTTTGAAGAGAATTGTCATTGTTGAGTGTTGTTTATTAATACCTACTTTTGGAGCACTTTATAGATTTTTATTAATTAATCATAATCTGATGGAATTTGAAGTTTTATCTGCTTTTCATGTTTTAGCTTTTTTCGGCATATTTCCTTGGATTTTTAAGGAATATATTGATAATGAATATGGGATTCTTTCAGAAATTCACATGTTTAGTACTTACCAATATCAAAGAGTTCTATTTTTGGTTTGGTTTATTGCATTAATGTATATAATCATTATTTGTTCTCATATGTTGGGATTTTTATCTAAAGGATTTCTTTGTTCAATATTTTTTGTTATTCCTGTGATTAGTTTGTTGTTTGGAACAGAAATTTATAATGATTCAAGTTGTATTGTGGATGATGAAATTTTGTTAGGTTATCCTCCTATTTATCCGGTTATTAGTTTAATTGTAGGCATTTTTGGTTTTAGTTTTATTTTAAATTCTAATTTCAATCATGCCTTTGTTTTGTTCATTACTCTGATTTTTCAGTTAATCTTGGTATTGCCACATGTAATAAATAGATTTGTCCCTTTTGAAATTAGAACAAAGAAAGGATGTTTGTATTTTTTAGTTTCTTGCATTGTTATTTATGCATTGCTGATTTTCTTATCTATCGGAGGAAACATGCTAAATTCTTCTGATTCAATCTTAAATCCTGAAAGAATTCTAAAAAATATTCTTGTATACTGTGGAGGAATGATACTAGTAATATTATTCTATAGACAAGCCAAACAGATGAACGAAAAGAAAAAATAGAAATCAAAAAAAATTTAGTTAAATCTTTTAAAAGAATTTTACAAAATGATTATAATTTAGAATGAGAAAAGCCATATAAGTTTTGAAAACAATTATTTGTTAATAAATTGTGTATAAACTTTTAAAAAAATAAAAAAAGAAAGAGTAAGCAAGTTTAGAAACTTGCAATTACGTCTCCTAATAATTTAATGGATTCTTCTACGTTTTTACCAACAGGGGAACCTGCTACGTATTGAGTTACACCCATTTCAGCTAAGCCTTCAATTTTTGGAATGAACTCATCAGGAGTACCACATACGGAAAATGCGTCGAGTGCTTCGTCGGTTACAGCACCAATAGCTCCACCGAAGTCACCTTTAGCTAAGAATGCACCCATTTGTTCGTTGAATCCTTCAGGTAATCCGTGTCTTTCGATAACTGGAGGTGGGGAACCTGCTGCAATAAATGCAACTACAATTTTAGCTGCGTTTTTAGCTGCGTCAGAGTCAGCACCAATAGAAGTTGCAGTGTATGCACCTACGTCAAATGCTTTGTCTCCACCAGCTGCTTCGATACCTTTTTTGATCATTGGCATAGCTGCTTCGTAGTCTTTAGGGTTGGAAGCGTTAATTAATACACCATCAGCGATTTCTCCAGCAGTTTCTAACATTTTAGGTCCTTGAGCACCCATGTAAATAGGGATGTGTTCTTGAACAGCTTTTGCTCCACCTAATGCTGCTCCGCCTTCGGTTTTGTCACCAGCTAATAAAGTATTAATGTCAGCGATTGCTGCTTTAATTGTGGAAACTGGTTTTTCCCATGCGATTCCTAAAGCATCGAAAGTTGCTTTGTCACCAGGACCGATACCGAAGGTTGCTCTTCCTTCTGAAATTTCGTCAATGGTTGCGATTGCGGAAGCAGAAATTGCAGGGCTTCTTACGTATGGGTTGGTTACACCAGGACCCATTTTAATGGTTTCAGTGTTTGCTGCAATTAATGCTAAGGTTTCGTATACGTTTTTGTTGTTGTAGTGGTCAGTGATCCATGCGTATTCAAAACCAACGTCTTCTGCTAATTTTACTAATTTTACTAATTCATCTAATGGTATTTGAGGTACGAATTCTATACCGAACTTCATATTTTATCACCAATAATATTTTAGGCTTGCAGTATATAAAGTAATTTTTATTTGAAACAGATAGAAAGTTTTAAATATAATCTATGTTTTCGACTTTTTCAGGTTATAATAAAAATAGCAGTATTAATAAAAATATTTTTTTT
>NZ_JAZNAN010000006.1:0-8266 GCF_045586545.1 Methanobrevibacter sp. | reverse complement strand
TTTTAAGCTTATTTTTTAAAATTAAACTCATTTAATGGAGTATAGGAAATAAAAAGCTTTATATAAGATATTTATATATAAATATTTATGAGATGGGAATTGAATCCCATAGAATATTGAAATTTTGTAATGGAGGAATATTTTGAACAAACGAATATTACTCGCTTTTATTGTTGTGCTTTCTGTAGCATTATCAGTTGGTACAATATATGCAAGCGAAGTAAATGTTACGGATTCATATTCTGCAAGTGTTGATGATGGCAATCTGGCCCAACTTTCAGTAGACGAATCCGATGTTGATGATATTTTAGAATCTGAAAATTCAAATCCTTTATCAACTAATTCTGAAGATAGTGATGTTTTAGCAGCAGACAGTTCTTCTAATGACGTGTCAAATTCTATAACTGCAAAAAACGTTACTAAATATTATAAGGGAAGTGCAAAATACACTGCTACATTTACAGACAAGTCAGGTAAGGCAGTTGCCAATACCAATGTAAAAATTGTTGTAAATGGACAGACATACACTAAAAAGACTGACAGCAAAGGTGTTGCTTCTCTTGATATTGATCTTAAACCTGGAACTTATAATGTCGTTGCAATTAATCCGAAAACTAATTTCCAGCTCACTACAACATTCAAAATCTTGTCCACAATAAGTGCAAGCGATATAAGTAAGGTTGTAGATGACAGCAGAAAATTCAGTGCAACATTTTATAAAAGTAACGGGAAAGTATTAGCAAATAAAAATGTTAAATTCAAAATTAATGGAAAAACCTACACTAAAAAGACAAATAGTAATGGTGTAGCTAAATTATCACTGACAATCCTTCCTAAAGGCACTTATAAGATTATTTCTTATAATGTTGACGGATTGAAAAAATCCAATAAGGTCACAGTTGTAAAATCAACTACAACCTCACTGACCGCAAAAGATTATACTTACTTAAAAAGTGATACAAAAACTCTTAAGGTAAAACTGCTTAACAAATTTGGTTATGCTCCCGGATCTGGGAAAATAATCAAATTCAAGGTAGATGGAAAATCTTACACTGCAAAGACAAACAGCAAAGGTGTTGCAAAACTCAAATTGCCTACACTTAAGGATGGAATTTATACTGTAAAATATAAGTTTGATGGAAATAACTACTACAAAGCATCAAGCACTTCAAGTGTTTTAACAATCATACCTAGTAAAACTCCAACATTCACTGTTAAGAGTACAACTACTTTTGGTAAAGGTGCAAATACACCATTTAAGGTTGCATTAACATCTGGAAGTGTACCATTAGCTAATAAGAAAGTCACTCTTACATTAAACAATAATAAATATGTAAAGACTACTGATAGCAGTGGAATAGTTTCACTTCCTATTGATTTGGCTGTTGGAAAATATACAATAAAGTATACAAATGATGCCGATTCAAAAATAGATTCCGTAAATGGAACATCCAGCATTACAGTTAAGCAGAGAACCGCATCTACTCTTAGCTGGAAAACCGGAACCTCACTTTCAACAGGTTCCCAAAATGTAGTGGTTTCATTAGTGGATTCCAGTAAGAAGGCGATTTCTGGTGCAACTGTTAAATTAACAATTAACTCTAAAACCTACACAGCAAAGACTGCTTCAAATGGAAATGCTACATTCAGCTTAAGTCTTTCAGCAGGAAGCTACAATGCGGCGTATAGTTTCGATGGAGACAATCTTAATTTAGCTAGTTCAGGATCTACAAAACTTACAGTAACTGCCCCAAAAACCGTGACTTTAAAAGAGGTCCTTGCTGCAGCTACCAGCTTCAAGAATTATTATGATAAGAACAATAAATTCCCTAATTCAGTAAGCGTTGGAGGCAAATCGTTTTCAGTGCAGGGATTCCTATATATCATGAGTGAAGCAATTTACCAATTGGGCAATTCCAAGACTGGCAATGTTCCATATATTGAGGGTGTTGCTGCCCCTAATTCCCCTTCAGGAGATAACATTAACTCCAGGGATTTAACTCAATCGAAATATGTGGCAGTTGCAAAAAGCATAGCAAGCTATATTAAAACCAACAAGATGGCTCCGAATTACGCTTCATCCGATGTAGGTAAGATTATCTATTCTGAGGTTGTTGATTCATTTTCAAGAATTTTAGCATTTTATAATTCTAATAATCGTTTACCAAACTACGTAACCATTAATTACGGTTCCGGCTCTTCTCAGGCAGGTTCTGGTTTAAATGAGAAAAATACAGTTAGTGAGTTAGCTATCTATTTAATGTCCGCTACTCATTGTCAAGTAAACAGTTCAGCTATTAAAAAGATTGTTAATTCTGTAATTAAAGGAAAGACAACCGATAAGGAAAAGGCTTCAGCCATACTGAATTACGTAAGGGATACTGTATCCTACAGTTTCTACTACAATACAAAATATGGTGCAGAAGGAACCTTATCTGCTAAGACTGGAAACTGTGTTGATCATACCCATTTGCTTATTGCAATGTTTAGAACTGCAGGCCTTCCTGCCAGATATGTTCATGGAACATGTACATTCTCAAGCGGAAGTACCTATGGTCACGTTTGGGCACAGGTATTAGTTGGTAATACATGGACAGTTGCTGACGCAACAAGTTCAAGAAATTCTTTAGGCAGTATAGTTAATTGGAATACTAAATCCTTTACACTCAAAGAAATTTACAATAGTATAGAATTCTAATTACCTATTTCTTTTTTCTTTTTTTAAATTAAATATTCGATGAATTATTCAATAGTTTATAATAATATCTATTATAATTATCAACCATACTAGCAATATTATTAATCAATAGCTAAAACTTATTTTTAAATTGTTTAATCAGATACATCAAACAATTAAGTTTTAAATCAAATACATTATAAACCTGTAACTCTAATATAATATTGGTGATGAAATGTCCTTCAGTTTGGAAAGTATAGGAATGGAGAAGGGAGCAAGATATGAAGCAATCTACACCACAATGAATAAAAATGGTAAAATGAATGCTGCTCCAATCGGCGTTAAATGTATAAATGATTATGATGTCGCTGCACGATTATTTGAAGGAAGCAGAACATTATCAAATATAAAGGAAACCAATCTTTTTGTAGTAAACATTACAGATAATCCTAAAATATATGCCGATGCACTCTATGGAAATCTGGAAAATCTTGAATTTGTTCGTGATGACGATATAGCATATCTCAAGAATGTTGATGCCTACTTTATTTGTCTTGTAAAATCAATTAATGAAGTAGAGGCCCAAAAGGATTATGTAAACGAAGGTGCAAAAAGTTTCATCGTAACTGCTGAAAACATTAAGATTGTCATTAATAAGCAAGGTGCAAAGGCACTGAACAGAGGTTTATTTTCATTTTTAGAATCATTGGTGGATTATACTCGTGTAGATGTAATTGACAATGAGAAAAAAGAGGAATATAAAAAACGCTTTTTAGAAAATGAAAGAGTAATTGAAAGAGTAGCCGAAAGCGATGTTAAAGAGGCAATGGCCACTCTAAGAGAAAAGATGATTGAAAAAGGATTAGACATATAGGTGATATTATGGATAACAAAGAAAAAGTTATTGAAGCATTCAAAAACTCAGACGAACCTTTAAACGCTAAAAAAGTTAGTGAACTTTCAGGTGTTGAGAAAAAAGAAGTCGATAAAATCATGAAAGAATTAAAAAAAGATGAAACAATCGTTTCACCAAAAAGATGTTATTGGACTTTAAACGAATAATAACATCTCATTTTATTTTTTTAAAGGTGTAATCCTTGAAGAGAAAGACTAAAGTAATTATTATTCTAGCTATTATAATTATCGGCGGATTCATATATCTGCAAAATAGTAATTATAATGAAATTACCTACCAGACATTAGGAAATACTAGTATTGGAACAGTAGAGGTTGGGATTTCAGGAAATGTTAATGCTACAAAATCCATTGCATTGATTACCGGAATCCATCCAAGGGAAACATTATCTATTGGCCCTGAGATTGAAGCTGCAAAGCAGTTTGGAAATGATGATGTAAAGATAATTCATTATAAGGTAACGGTTACAGAAAATCCAGAAGACTATGAACAGGGAAGGGCTAACGGAGAAAGTCTGGTGCATGACTATGTAAATCCTCATGTTACCTCTTCAGATGCTGATGCAGTAATAATAAGCCATTCACATAATCCGGATTATGGCGTTGGCTTTTATCTGGCGACTCCTGCAATGGATGATGCTTCTGTCAATATTGCACGAAATATTGAGGGCGCAAGTGATTTTAACTACTATCCGGTAACCGGCAATGAAACATACAAATCAACTTCTGCAGTTCTGGTTTCAAAACCGATTGCCGAGGCAGGTTATCCAACTTTCGTTTATGAAATTCCGGAAGACATCTGGGAGTTTACTGCAACCGGCAAAACAAAAGAATTGTTTAATTTGATTTCTCAAAATATTTCCTAATTTAAAGAGTATATTTAATGTTCTATTTCACAATATAAAACTAGAGGTTAAAAAAATGGATTATGATGTTATTTATATTGGAAGCGGAAATGCAGCATGGCAAGGTGGACGCTTCCTAAGAAAAGCAGGCCTTAAGATATTAATCATTGAAGAAAGCCTATATGGAGGGGCATGCGCAAACAGAGGCTGCAACTCAAAAGCGCTATTGGATGCTCCATATGAAATCAAGGCTCTTGCAGATAATTTTGAAGGTGTTGGAAAATCAGGCAATTTTGAAGTAAACTGGTCTGATTTGATGAAATTTAAAAGAAAAAGGATTGCGGGAATGTCAATATTTCTTGATGGCAAGTTCGACGAATATGACCTTGATGTTGCTCATGGAAAAGGGGTCATTATTGATGAGCATACCGTTCAGGTTGGCCAAAAGCAATTCACAACAGACAAGATTGTAATCTGCACTGGTTTAAAGCCGGTAATTCCAGATATCAAGGGCAAGGAATTCCTGCATGACAGCACTGACTTTTTAGATATTGATGAGCTTCCAAAACATGCAATCATCATTGGTGCAGGTTTTGTTGGAATGGAATTCGCATCAATTCTTGCTGAGGCAGGCCTTGAAGCAGACGTAATCATCAGAGGAAACATGGCATTAAAATACTTCCACCAGCCATATGTCCAAAATGTCATTGAAATCTTAAAGGAAAAGGGCATTCGTTTCCATTTTAACCAGACAGTTAAGGAAGTTATAAATAATGTTGAAATCGATAATCCAAAAGAAAAAGTATTGAATGTGGCATCAGCTCAAAATGCTGATGAATACCTTAGGGATCCGGAAGCTAAAATAGACAATAAATCTTATGAAAATGGGTTTACAGTCAATCTGGACAGTGGTTTAAGCTTGACTGGAGACTATGTAATAGCCGCAATGGGCAGAACTGCAAATGTTGAAGACATTGGCCTTGAAAATGTAGGTTTGACTTACACCAACAAGGGAATCAAGGTAAACGGACACCTGCAGACTGCAGTTCCAAACATATATGCCTGCGGGGATGTTGCAGATACTGGAATTGCAAAGCTTGTAACCGTTGCAATACACCAGTCAAAATATCTTGCAAAGGAATTGTTGGGTGAGGCTGATGAGATTACATATCCTGTGGTGCCTGCAGTAGCATATACCATTCCAAGGATTGCAACAGTGGGTGTCCCCGCTTATATTGCTGATGAAAGCGATGAATATGATGTCCACACAATCAAATATGGTCGAGCATACTCTCTTGAGCTTAAAAATGACTTGACAGCTGAAGCTAAGGTAATTGTCGATAAGGATCTGCAGATTGTAGGTGCTGAGATATATTCCGCTGAAGCCGAAAACGTCGCAAACATGTTTGCATTTATCATAAATAAAAAAATAACCTTAGAAGAATTGGATTATATGATTTATGCATTCCCTTCAAGCAGTTCAGTATGCTTATATAAATTGCATAACATTCATTATAAATTTTAAAAAAATTAATTAGAGGTTTTTACATGAACAAGAAGATATTGTTGCTTGCATCAATATTTGTTTTGGCTGTTGTTGCAATCGGGTCTGTTTCTGCATTCGATTTAGGATCTCTTACTGGAGGAGATGAAGGAACTACCGTTACCATCGGAGGAGAAGAATTCACCATTCCTGCAGGTTATGAGGAAAATACTGATTTGGCTGAAGATGACAATGTTACTGAATACTCTACATTCACCAGCACTTTGAATGAAAAGGTCTTTGAAAAGGGGGATGATTTCATTATAATCATGGTTTCAGAATATGATGGAACTGACGTTGATGATGATTTGATTAATTTCCTCCACGGGGAATCCAAAAAAATTAATGATATAGAAGGTTTCCAACAAAATGATGATACAACATTTTCCTTTTCATATGGCAAAGATAATAAGGTAATTACAGTATCAGCAACTCAAGAAGAGGTTTTAAATCAAATTATAGCTTAAACAATTGTTTAAGCTTTTCTTTATTTTTTTGTATACTGATAAGCTATTCTGGGAGAGCCGTCATCCACATAAATTATTCCACATTTATCAAATCCATTTTTTTCAATCAATTTCTGCATGATTATATTGTCGTGATGGGTGTCTATTCTGATATTGTCGCAAATTCCCTTGCAATAATCAATGACACAATTAAAAACACCTTTGACTTTCCCATCGCTTGCAATTCTATGCACGGTTACATATTCATCATCGTTGAGCCATTCCCCATTTTCAATATATGAATATGTGGGTTCTTTCCCTCTAAAAAGTGCAAACACGCCATGTGGAGTGTCATTATCGCATACCAAATAGCAGATTTCATTATCTATATCGCTTATGATTAGCTCTTCTGTGGGATAATTGTGTCCCCATTGGGTTGGATTTCCGGATGCTATCATAAAATCCTGTGCAATCCCATATATTTCCATAATTGTGTTCAAATCATCCTTTTGTGCTTTTCGAATATGCATATTCACACCTTAAATCCATCTTTTAATTTTTTAACTGTATATCTGGCGAATATGAAGTTTAAACCGCCGGCAAGTGCTCTTCCCATGGCAAGACCTGCCCAAACGCCAATCAAACCCCATCCAAGTAAAATACCAAACAGGAAAATCAGTGCATTTGTACATATGATTTCACGTATGACAGTCCAAGCGAGTTGAAATTATTATGGGGATTGCTAATTTTTTTATTGCTATTTCAGGCTCTCCCCTCATCAATTCAACGTTCTTATTTGACATGAGATTAAATTACTTCAAAATCAATTAGTTCTATTTTATTTGAAATCAATCTAGGGTCAGGATCAATCTCTTCGGATAGTTTTGTTGTTATGTATTTTTTGTTGTCATCCGGAAAAACGGTAGCTACAGTTAAATCATCACTATCCATAATGACGCTTGCAAGGAAATTGGCCCCACTGGAAATACCAATTCCCAATCCTAATTCCTTGGCTATTCTTTTTGACATGTTAATGGCATCACAGTCATGGATTAAAACAATGTCATCAATTAAATCTTGCTCGACGATTCCTGGAATAAAGTCATCACCAATTCCCTCAATCATATGGCTTCCCTCTTCCATACCCATCTTAAGGATTGATAATGTGGACGGTTCAAGGGCAAATATTTTGGAATCAGGGTTATTGTCCTTCAATCTTTTTCCGATTCCCATCAATGTTCCTCCGGTACCGATGCCTGAAACAAAGGCATTAACTTCAGGAACTGCATCTATGATTTCTTGACCGGTTGAGTTATATTGAGCTTCCACGTTTAACGGGTTATCAAATTGGAGGGGTCTAAATGCATTAATCTCATTAGCAAAATCTTCTGCAAGCTTTAAAGCTCCTTTAAATCCGCCTTCTTCTTTAGAAACAAGATGTACTTGAGCACCATACATTTCAATGATTTTTCTTCTCTCAAGAGATACCCAATCAGGCATGAAAATATGAACGTCATGGCCCATAAGTGCACCGATAGCACTAAATGCAATACCTGTATTTCCGCTTGTAACCTCTACAATAGCTTGGCCTTCGGATAAATTACCCATCTCTTTTTCTTTTTGTATAACA
Source organism: Methanobrevibacter sp. (assembly GCF_045586545.1). Lineage (GTDB taxonomy): Archaea > Methanobacteriota > Methanobacteria > Methanobacteriales > Methanobacteriaceae > Methanocatella. Next base: position 210 of record NZ_JAZNAN010000006.1, on the reverse strand, counting down.
TATAATGCCATTCTATCTTTTATACTTCCGGAATAATTGTAATATTCAATTTTGGTGTATATGCTTCCCTTTTTTCCTTCATATTCATAATTAATCTTTATCATTGGTGTATTACCAATTAACTTTTCAATACTCATAACAACTCATCCAATTAATAATATAACATCATTATATTTGTATTTAGTTTATAAAATAGTTTTTCAAAATAGT
>NZ_JAZNAN010000005.1:0-33435 GCF_045586545.1 Methanobrevibacter sp. | reverse complement strand
TGATTATGGTGGTCGTAATGACTGGAGGAGTGATTTTTAATCCTGCATACTCCATTCCTGAGTTTACAACACAAGGTTTGTATTTGACTGAGAAAAGCATTTTCCCATATCTGTTTGTTACCATTGCATGTGGAGCCATTTTTGGGTTTTATGTATCCCAATCACCGATTGTTGCAAGATGTATGGAAAATGAAAATGATGCAAGACCAGTATTTTATGGAGCTATGGTTTTGGAAGGTTTGGTTGCTCTTTGCTGGGCAGCTATTGCAATGGCATTTTTCCATGGTCAGCCTCAGCTTGTAGCAATTTATAGTTCAGTGCCTGCAGTGGCAGTCAATGAAATGGCAATAGCATTGGTGGGGCCTGTTGGTTTGGTTTTAACAATTATTGGAGTTGTAATATGTCCAATCACTTCAGGAGATACTGCACTTAGAAGTGCTAGAATAACAATTGCTGATGAACTCAAAATCAACAACGAAAAAATAATGTCCCGGTTAAAATTGGCAGTTCCGCTGTTTTTAGTTTCATTTGGATTGACATTTGTTGACTTCAGTTTAATCTGGAGATATTTTGCCTGGTCTCAATTGATAGTAGCTACAATAGTGTTGTTTTCTGCAACATCATATCTGATGAAAAAAGAAAAGCAATATCTTATTACATTGGCACCGGCAGTCGTATGTACTCTAATTGCATTTGGGTATATTCTGCAAGCCCCAGAAGGCTTAGGATTGTCTGCAATGATTGCTAATACAATTTCAGTTATTGCAACGGCCATCATCATGGTAATATTTCTTAAAAAATACAAATAGTGAAAATTACTTATTTAAATAATAGAAGACAATAATTATCGGGGAAAATATCATGAAAAAATACTCATGTAACAATTGCAGGATTATCAACTGCAAACACCAGGACAATGAATATCCTAAATTCTGTCCAACAAAAGAATTAACAAGTGATGAAATAATTGAAATAGAAGAACTGTATAATGAAGACAACAACAAAGAAATATCACGGATATCTGCAGAGATAGAAGAGGAATTCTACTGTAAATACACAAGAGTAGAAGAAATCATTGAATTTGCTAAAAGACTAAAAATGAATAAGATAGGAATAGCGGCATGTGTTGGGCTAATGGATGAAAGCAGAACATTTGCAAAAATTCTAGCCAAACACAACTTTGAGGTATATTCTGTAGTATGTAAAGTAGGAGCAATGAAAAAAACAGAAGTAACCGGACTGGATGAGGGAAAAACAACCATAACTGGGAATATAATGTGCAATCCGATACTTCAAGCAAAAGTACTGAACAATGAAAAAACAGATCTTAACGTAATAATAGGATTATGCGTAGGTCATGATAGTCTTTTCTATAAATACTCTGAAGCCCTATGCACAACACTTGTAACAAAAGATAAAGTACTCGCACATAATCCTGTAGGAGCATTATACCAAACAAATACATATTACAAGAAGTTATTAAACGATTAAAAAAATTTTTTAGTGTATTTTAAACAATTTTCACCATAAGTACAGGATAATTTCGCACTATTCTGCAAACATGCTTTCAAAATCGTGTTATATTCCGGTCCAATACCAGACCCAAATGGAGAACAATTGCAGAGTTTGCAAGCAATTTAAAATCTCAAATAATCATATTAATATTATTTTTAGTGAATAGTCATGTTTGAGAATAAATTCAACACTCCTACTCCAATAATGATTAATAAAATCCCAATGATTGCAGCCCAATCAGGGGTTTGCTTAAATGCAATAATGCCAACAAGTGTCACAAGCACTATTCCTAATGCTGACCAAATAGCATAAGCAATTCCTATGGGTACGGTTTTTAAGCAGTTACTAAGGCAATAAAATGAAAGTATGTTAGTATGATTGATGCCATGGTCGGTAAAAGTTTGCTAAAGCCATCAGAAAATTTTAATAATGTTGTAGCACTTGTTTCAAATAAAATGGCAAGTAAAAGAAAAATTATATTATTCATTAGATAACTCCTATTCTATTAAATTTTTTTCTATTAACAAATATATATTTTGGTTTAAAAATCCATCAACTTCTTTTCAAGGGCAATCATCTTAATTAAAAGTGAAGGTATATAATGTTAATTTTGCTTAATGCCAATCTGTTTCAATTAAATGAGATAATTATATCAACTTAATAAACTTTATATTGCCATATCTAATTCACGTTCACGAACCAATTTGATGTAAGAAATACATCCTACTGAAACAGTAACGAATTGTATAATCACTGAGGTGAAGTCAAATACGCACCAGAAATAAATAGCATAGAATGATTCATTAATGATAAAGCTAAGTTTAATCCATTTAATGTCCTTGCATATGTAATTGCATATAGTAATTTGAAGTGTAGCTATAACTGGAATCAAGCCAACTATGCCCAAGTTGTTTACAGCAAATCCAATTATTGTGGATATGATGAGGAAAAATATTGCCCAATTGAGTGTGAATTTATCTTTATAAACCATATATAGTCTTATTGTGACTATTGTCATCACAACAACACCAACATATGAATTAAAGAAAAAAGATGCAAATATCAAGATAAAAGTATTCAATATTTGGTATTTGTATACTTTTTTGTCATCATTTACCCATAAACTGAAGATTACAAAAATTCCGGCAAACAATGAAATGAGATTACCTAACAATAATGTTCCATGGCAAATACATAATTTATCCTAATTTATTTTTTGATATCATTCAATTCTCGTTCTATTTATCAACTTTATCCTTATATTCCTTTAATTCTAGTGACATTTCAATTATCCTATCCGTATTTATATCAATTATGTCACTATTGACCGAGATTCTATCAGTGTTGTCATAAATCGTTTGTTTTAATTCCTCGCTTATTTTTACTTCCTCTTTTTTCTCACCTAAAAACATTGTAAAGAGCAACATTCCAAGAACGGCACCAAATGTCATTGGAGCATAAAGAGCATTGGCAATAAGGAGTCCATCAGGTTGAGGGGTTAATACGGTTATGAGAAACATGTCAAAGCCACTATATAAAAGCATTAAAAGTGCGGCTTTATATGGTCTTAAGAATTCACCACGGTTCCATTTATAGACGAGACTTCCAACAATACCTGCAATTATTGTTGCAACACAGCATGGCAAGGCAGTAGGGCCTCCCATGCCATATCTCCAGAGTCCGGATATTATTCCTACAGGTATTCCGACATATGGTCCTCCAAGCATTGAGGATATCATTACAATTAATCCTCTTGAATTAGCGGGAACTCCATTAACATTCATAGTAAAATATGATGCAAGAATTCCTAGAATAGAACATATAATAATCTGCCAGATTATGATTTTACGTGAACTTTCACCTCTAACTATAGTCTGAAAACTTTTAGATTTAGTGGCAAGGTATGTTAAAATCAGAATTACAGATAACATTCTAAACATTTCTAGAAATGGAGCCCATAATGATTCCCCATTTGCAGATTTATTAAAATAAGAAACTGTAAGGCTTAACAAACCCATAATAATTAGAACCGATTTCATAAACTGATCCATCTGTTAGTTCTTTAAGTTTTGTAAGCCTGGTTGAAATAAAACCTAAAATTATGATTGCTGAAATGATTGTAACAAGATCATGTAAAGCTGATGCGCTTATATGTTCAACAATAATCATATAAGCAAATAAATTTATAAACAAGGCGACATTAAAAATTAGCAATATTGAAAGCAATATTAGAATCTTTTTATCGCCTGTGAGTTTATTTTTAAGATTAGGTATCATATTATCTGATTATATTTAGGATGATTTCATTTCCGGAGTTTTTTCACAGTTTTCCCTGTGCTTTTTCAATTAATTCTATTTTTTTTACTTTTTCGATTTGTGTCGGTAAATCAAATTTTATTTTAGTTATTATTTTTCAAATCATTTAAAGTAAACTATATATTATTTATTAATTTTTGTAGTAATATATTTTATTTTTAGGATGTTGGCAATTTCTTTTTTTAAAATTAGCACAGAAGTTTGAATCTTCAAAATTTATTCTTAAAACTATTCAGAACGTATTGTTTTGTTACTTAATCTAACTCATTATTCAAAACAAAATGTTCAAGAATCATTACTAAAAAGATTTCTACCAAAAAAATTAGGAAATAGTCCTATCCGGAGTCGAACCGGAGTCACAAGTTCCAGAGACTCGTATGATTGCCATTACACCATAGGACTATAAATTGCATTAAATTTTAGAATCCAATTTATCATAAAATATCATAAATTTAGAATTCTATTAATTTGTATATAATTTCATTGATATAATATTTTTCTATTTTTTTCGTGAGTTCAAATCTCAATGGGGGATGTTGATGTCAAATTGACTATTAAATGAAAATAGATGGCTATTTATCATATATGGTCTTAAATTTAAAAATATTGATTAACTAATAAAATTATTTTTAGGAGAGTTGTTGAAACTGAGGATAGAGTCGTACTAGGTTCTCTCTACACTTGGGTGTTGTTTTTTTCAGGTATATTCGTGAAAATATAGCTCAATATTAAAACGGCAACTGTAATCATGATATAAATGAGCAATTCAAAATTATTTGCATTTAAAAGTAAATGATATACTCCGTTGCCCCACATTAAGAACAAAAATATTGGCAATATGTATTTAAGGACAAACACCCAAGTTTTTCCAACTTTGACCCAATCATTTTCGTTCAATACGGGAATAACTCCTTCTATGTCATAGCACCATGTGAATATTATACATTGAATTGCGATTAAAAGAAGAATGCAAAATTCTGTAATAAAGTTATCGACAATACCTACCAGATAACTGCTAATTCCTGTTGTGAATACTAATGAGATTATGCAGCCAACTATTGACAATACGGTTACTGTTTTTTTACGAGTCCAGTTTAGCTTATGGGCTGTTGAATTTATCATAGGTTCAAATACTGCGACAGCGGAAGTTATTCCAGCGAATAATATTGCTATAAATAATAATGGGGCAATTATGTGGCCTATAGGACCCATAACATTAAAAATCCTTGGGAAAACAACAAATACCAGTCCAGTGCCCTCACTTACCAATTCGACTAGGGGTGTTCCGGAGGTATAGGACATATATCCGAGAATGGAAAATATTCCAAATGCAGTACATACCTCAAATGCACAATTTGCAAACACCACAATCAGAACATTATCAGTTAGTTTTGATCCTTCAGGCAGGTAACTGGCATATGTTAATGAAATTGACTCTCCCATGCTCAATGAGAAAATAATTTGTGAAAAGGCCGCTAGCCAAATATTCACATTCAAAAGCATTTGCTAATCTGGATTCAACAATGCGTTTATTCCGATGCTGGCGCCCGGAAGCGTTAATGCAAAGGCAATAATAAAAACCATTATGCCAAAAAGCAGGGGGATTAAAATCTTTGAAGCTTTGCCTATTCCTTCATTTAAATCTTTATGGGAAATGTACCAAACAGAAATCCATACTATCAACATGGAAATGACTGTTGGAATTATAAAACTTGACATATTGGATAAATTAGAGCTTCCGCCAACATTTTTTATAAAATAAAGTGCAGAATCACTTCCCCAGCTGAAATTAAAACTGGAACCCAGATATACCATATCCCAAGCCACTATAACCAAATAATAGATTAAAACAAAATAAATAATTAAAACTAATGCCCAGGACATGTACTCCAATTTAGGATTGATGCTCTTTAAAATATTGGAAAATGAGTCTTTATGCCTGAATCCAATGCCGTATTCCAATACAAGAAATGGAATACCCATAATTAGAATTGCAATTAGGTATGGTATGAAAAAAGTTCCTCCACCATTGGAATAAACCACATAGCTATAACGCCAAATATTGCCTAATCCAACAGCAGCTCCAATCATTGATAAAAGAAAAGCCATTCGAGAATTCCATTGACTTTGATTTGCCATTAATACTACCCCAATTAAATATTTCCTTAGAAATAATATAAATATATTTAGGTAATGAGGATATTTAATGAAAATTTTAAAATTTAAAAGTTATTTGATGAATGAATGTAAGTTAAGTAATTCTTTGTTATGTAATCTAAAAATTAAATTTTTATTCAATTGTACTTGGAGAGATGTATGAAAACTCATGATAGAGATACTGGTTATGCTCTTTCTACACTACTTTTTTTAGAACTTACAATAATTAAAGATTTCATTCGTTAAAACAGAGATAATTCTAAAAACTTTCATTTGATGATGTTCTGTTGACATTAATGCAGGGAATATTGAAAATCAAAACCTGATTCAACTCTTCCATATATCGCAGGGGTTTCCAAAGCAATTTTCAAATCTCAAATGATGATGTTAATGTCATATTTTAAATTTATGAATGTCAAATAGTTATATTGAGGTGGATTGAAAAATGGCAGACTTAAATTTTGATCATGAAAGGATAATGTTCACACCGGCTTTACTCTACATTGACTACATTAATTTGCATTTTAAGTACTATCTAAAAAAGAATCATGAGGATATCACTCCTTATGACTTTACGTATCTTGCTAATATTTTCTACAATCCGAACTGTTCTCAAAAGGATTTGGCAGAGTTATTGTTTGTAAGTGAATCAAATGTCACCCAAATAATTAAGAGACTTGAAAAAAATGGATTGGTAAAACGGGATGTTGATGAGAAAAACAAAAGTCGCAGAATTTTAAATTTAACAGAAAAAGGAAAGGAAATTTATTTCAAATTACTAAAAGAAGCTTATGAAGGCGAAGCCAAATTCTTTGAAAATTATTCTCCAGAAGATGTTGAAAAATTCAAAAAAATGCTATACGATTATTCTCAATTGGCTATTAATTCATACTAAACTTTTATATATTATTTCAGATAAACCTTAAAATTAAGACTTAAGACTCTTAAGTCATTAATGTTTTAGGTGATAAATTATGGCCGATAAGGAAAAAACAATCGAATTTTTACAATTCTTAGTAACTGGTCTTGCTGCAAACTCATTCGGACACAGAATCCAATCTAAAATCTTTGCAGGATTAGGCTTCCAATCTCTGGGAGACAAATATACTGCACATGCAACTGAAGAGCTGGATTTCGTGGAACAGTTCATGGACCGCATCCTTGATTTAGGTGGCGAACTCAAACAGGAAGCAGCACCTGAAGCACCGGTATTCACAGACATTGTAGAATTCATTGAACATGATTACAACGTATCCGTTGAAGGAATTGCCTATTTAAATGAAGTAATGGAATCCGGAATATTGGATACAACAACCTATGACCTGATGAAGGTATATCTCAAAGACGAAGAGGAAGACATGTACTGGTCAGAACAGCAACTGGACCTCTGCAAAATGATTGGAAAACAGAATTATCTGACACAATTGTTAATCAATGATCAAAATGGAAATTAAAGCTATCAAAACATATGAAAACGGTTTCATGAAACAGACATTCGCATTTGGCGGAGAAGGAATGGAAGATCTTGATGAATCAGTAAAATACCGATCAAGCATTCAAAACTATCTGATTGACACGGGCGATGAAGTGATTCTTGTAGATACCGATATGCCAAGTGAAGCGCCGCAGATGGAAGTGGATGAAAACACTCCATTGTCTATGGGGGAGAGAATCAGCGACTATCTCACAGCACTCAACAAGCTGGGATATGAAGCAGAAGACATAACAAAGATTCTGATTACCCATAAACACGCCGATCACACAGGTGAGCTAAGGCAATTTCCAAATGCCAAAGTATATCTTTCAAAAACAGAAGCCGAAGAGATGGGCCTCACTGGGGACAACATTGTTCCTGTTGAGTTCAAGGACGGGTCATATCATAACTTTGAAAAATCAGAAAAGATAGTCGACGGTGTATATCTTATTGAGGCCGTTGGCCATACAACAGGCAACAGCATTGTCATAGCGGAAGATGAGGAGATGTTCTACATGTTTCACGGTGATGTAACCTATACCGATGAGGCATTGTATGAAAATAAGCTGTCAATTGTTTTTGAAGATGTTGCAAAGGCAAGGGAAACCTTGGACAATGTCAGGGAGTTCATCAAAAACAATCCTACAGTATATCTGTCCACACATACTCCATTAGGTCATGAAAACCTGGAAAATAAAAAAGTCATTGATTTGGAAAATCCTCCGGAAAGTATTTATCCATAATACTTTCTATTCTATTTTTTTTATGGGGCTGTCATCTGACGGGTAATTTTGCTTCATATTTAAAACAAATTTCTCAAAGCCTAGTTAATTTCAAGGGTATTAATTATATATAATTTGAAAATGAAATAATTAATTAACTAATAAAATTATTTGGAGAGGAGAAAATATGAAAACTCATGTGATAGTTGTATAACTTTTCTCTCTACATTACTTTTTTTTAGAACTCCTGATAATTAAGCATTTTCATCTATACTGGAGAAAATGTATCTGCTGGAACTCCAAATATGTACCATAACCTGAACCAAATAAAGATATTAATGCAACTATTACTCTGTTATTAGATAAGTTGCAGTGTAAGATACTAAAATTATTACAAATAATCGATGAAAAGCAATTATTGTTACGCCAACAGTTACATGGAATGAATTTAAAGAATAAGAATTGCATAATCTTTATTTTCTATTTTTAAGTTGTGAATTAAAGAAACATTCGCAAAAAATCATTATTTGCAATGTTTGTCAGTACCATTTTGCTTTTAGATTTTCAATTCAAATGTTTTGATTGCTTTTGATAATCTCTGAAATTTTGATATTTGGATTTCTATATCTTTCATTTGGATTCAATTCATCGTTAATTGTTAATGTGTGTGTTTTGCAGTGATGAACGCAGCCTAAACAAAAGTCACAATTATCTCCGAAATGGGGTTTTTCATCAATCAATTCAATATTTCCTCTCGGACATACTTTAGTACATATTTCACAATTGCTGCAGCCTTCACCTACTTGGATATGGTATTTTTCAGTCATTGTGGTTTCCAATATGACTTCAATATTTTCAATATCGGTAAAATGTTTTTTGTCATGAATATGATTTCTTCTTGAGAATATATCCTCTTTTATAGATTCAATTTCGCCGATGATGTTTAAATTCTTTTTTAATTCCTTTTCATTGGCCATGTCAAATGTCGGCAGGAAATTATCAACCATCAAAACGGAGTTTGTGTAATTAACATCAATTCCTCTGTTATTTAATGTTTCTTTCATGATTCTCAATGCATTTTGATCCCCGTCGCTTCCATAAGAAGTGATTAAAAACAGATAATCGGTTTTGACATTGACTTTTTCAACAAATTCCCTAAGCATCTTGGGAGATGTTGCATAAAAAACAGGGAAAATGATGCCTACAGCATCATCTTCTATATCAAACTCATTTTTTTTCATCAGTTGGGGGATGCTGATCAGTTCTCCGCCCAACTGCTTAGCAATGTATAGGTTATTGCCTGTTGATGTATAATATAATGTTTTCATGTTATTTCAACGCTAATTCTTTTCCTTTTTCAAAAGCAGCTTCTCTTTCTTTAGGAAAAACAGTTTCATGTCTTTCATATCTTTCCTCAGCATTGAAAAACCATGGCCAATCGGTTTTGCTGTAATCTTTAAGCTGAAGTGTTTCACCTGATACGAAAACTTCAGTTGGCCCTACAAAACCGTTGAATACGTTTTGATAATTTTGAAGCAATACTTCATAGGCATTGTCCGGAGCATTGCTGGTCATGATAAGCAACGTTGGAATCGGATTTTCATTGCAGCACGGGACATCTGCATTATATGTCAGATTCTGAAAGACCAATCGTTCATAAAGTGCTCTAAATGATGCTGTAAGTTCACTTAGATAATTTGGAGAACCTATTATCAATCCATCGGCTTCACGAATAGCATCCAAGACTTCGGTTAAACCGTCACGTCGTATGCAATGTCCTTTGTATTTTTCTTTTTTACATCCAAAACAAGAGATGCAGCCGGTGTATTTTTCCAAGCGGAATAGATTGAATTTTTCCACTTCTGCTCCTGCAGATTCTGCACCTTTTATCGCTTCATCAATTAATGTATCAGTATTCCATCCTTTTCTAGGTCCTGCATTAACAGCTATTATTTTTTTACTCATTTAATCACCTATATTATTTGCATGATATTGTTGCAATGTATTCTGTATACTCATCAGTTTCAATTTCAGGTTCATCAAAAACCAGATTTCCATTTTTCACACACATGAAATGGCAAATAGCTATTCCCATGTCAATCTTTTGAACATCCCATCCAACACCTGATGAATAGCCTCTGGTGTGTTCTAAAAAGAAATGATAATCATTATCGTCCTTTACAATCCTCCAAGGTTGTCTGTTTGCTGCTGAAGGAGCCCAACGAACGGCATCAAGACAATCCTCACTATGGTCTAATGGGGTTGAAAAGTCATGCTCATAAAATAGCTTTGATGCGGGAAGTCTTTCATCGCCCTTAACGCTTTCACGCAGCGCGCTGTCAACCTTGGACTGTGTTTTTGAAGGATAGCCTATTGGTGTCACTATCATCATGTATTCATTGTCCCGTGTGGCTGCCGCTTTTTCAAAGAGGGGCCTGTCTAAAGTTCCTCCGACCCAGGTGGTTCCAATTCCTTGGCTCCATGCATACAAAATCATTTTTTCAAATGAATATCCGTATGCCTCTTCGCAGTGGTCCACTTTAGCCACTTTTGCAGCGATATATGTGTCCTCGCCTTCTATAACTGGACTTGAAAGATTATATTTTTCGCTGTCCAGTATAAGGAACTCCACGGGGATATTGTAAGGGTTTTCGATTGTTTTGGTGTAGTTTAGAAGTTTTTCTTTATCTTCATCAGTAATTTTCTGTCCGTCAAATGTTCTTACGCTTTTTCTAGTTTTAATAATTTGCATTTTGTCCATGCCGCAATCACCTTTTGATTACCACTATGACTTAAGATACTTAAGTTTTTTGATATGATATTTGGATTATTGTACTTAAATATTTTTTTTAAAATACTAATCAGTTTGGTTTAGAAGTCCAGCTGTTCTGCTAGACAAATGTTGCAAACGGCATTTGGTGTATCGATGTTTGCTTCCTTTACCGGGCACAAAAATTCTCCGTTTTCCTTTTCAACTTTCAGTGATCCTGGAAACGGGGTGCCTACAGGATGTATTGGTTCCTCTAAAATGAATGTTGCATATAATGAAGCTATTTCAAAAATCAGAGGAACTTTGGTTTTTTTGCCTTGAGTTCCGGTTTCATGGTGGGTTTTTAGAATTTCAATAGCTTCGCCAAATGATTCCCCATCAATGTTTTGAATGTAATCATTATTGTCATTGAGAATGTCTTTAATTCTAAATAAAAAGGATTCGATGTATGATTTTTGACTGTCCTGCCTATAGCTTTCCTGAACATATTTGTTTTCTTCAATAACCTGTGATGTAAACTCCATCATGTCAAAAACGGAAATGCTTGATGAATATTTTTTCAGAATCTCTAAAACACAATTGCCAGTAATGGTTTCGTCATCTGATATGATGCTTGCAAATTCATCATACATCTCCAGATATTCGTTTGACATTATGATGCTCCCTATTATTAAAATCCGAATGCTAAACCGGCATTTTTACATACGCAGTAGCGGCACATTGAATTTTTCTCTTTAATGCTCATTATTCTGGATTTGCATTTGTATTCATTATTCTGCATAAATACCTGGTCCTTTGTAGGATTGTCTCCAACAGGATGCAGTGGTCTTTTAGCGATTAAAGCCAAATAAAGAGATATGTATTTTGTAAATTCTCTTGTTTCTTCATCTCCTCCGGCGTAAGTGTCAAAATAGTAATCGGTATCCTTTTTGAGATTTTCAACTACTCCGTCTTTAATGTCATAATCCTCTGTGATGTTTAAGGCAAATATCTCATCCCATGCTTCTGAATTGTATTTTGTCAAACTTTTAGTTATTGGGTCTTTGTATCTATCGTCTGTGACTTTGTTTCTCAGATATTCGATAGGATAATCCTTAAGATTTTCCCTAATTTCTTCAAGTAATTCTGTTGCTTTCATAATACTTCCCCTTGAATAAGTGTTGAGTAATTATTTCTTGAATATGACTATATGCTATTTTCTATTGATGAATTTGTCAAGTGGCAGTATGGTTATTTTTATAGGGGAATTTTTAATATATTAACAAGGAGGCCAAAAAGTGGAGTCAACAATAAGCGTCAACGGCATTAACATTTCATTAAAGCAGGCAGGAACCGGTCCGGACATGATTTTGATTCATGGAATCTTTGCGAGCAAGGAAATCATGAACCCCTTGTTTGACTATTATAGGAAATCCTATCATGTAATCTCTTATGATGTCAGAGGCCATGGAAAAAGCGATAAACCTGAAAAATTTGATTTGGATGTCTATGCAGATGATTTAAAGGAAATCATAAATGAATTGAATCTTGACAAGCCTATTGTCATAGGATTGTCAATGGGATCTTATATCGCTCTTAAAACTGCCGAAAAGTATCCTACAATTCTTTCAAAAATAATTCTTTTAGGAACACGGGGTCAGGGTGAAATCTCACTTATGCAAAAGGCGGCAGAGGAAAACAATGGCAACGGCAGCATTGACTTAAAGGAAATGGGCAGACTGATTTCAAGAAGGGTATATGCACCTGATACCACGCTGGAAGATGTTGCCAACTTCTATAATGGAAACAGAAGTGAAGTTGAACTTACAAATGATGAGCGAAAAAATGTCTATGCGTCTCTGAGCCATTACGATATGGTAAGTGATGCCAAAAAAGTCCAGATACCTGTTTTGATTTTGGTTGGTGAATATGATGGAATAAACCCTCCCGAAGAGTCAATTAAGGTTCATGAAATGCTTCCAACTTCGCAACTGGAAATAATTGAAGGTGCAGGCCATATTGCATATTTGGAAAAGAAAAGTGAGGTAATCGAATCAATAGATTCCTTCATAGAATGAATTTATTTTTTTTTTAATTTCATTTGAAGTGATATTCTTATAAATTTGAATGGACAATATAGTAATTAATGAAAGGAGGTATTGTGTATGGTTGATTTAAATTTTGATGAAGCCCGATTGGATGAAATGCCTGTTTTTTATTTTATCAATTACATCAATCTTATTCATGATAACTTTTTAAAGGATAACTTCAATGACATTGCCCCCAGGGATTTCACTTATCTGTCCAATATTTATTATCATGAAGACCTCTCCCAAAGGGAGCTGGCTGACCTGCTTTTCGTTTCAGAATCGAATGTTGCTCAGATAATTAAAAGGCTTGAGAAGAATGGTTATGTAAAACGTGATGTTGTAAAAGACAACAACGGCAAAAAGATTCTTAGTTTAACTGATAAGGGTGAATCAGCTTTCAATTCATTGCTGAATCTTATTGTTGAATTTGAATCTAAATTATTTAAGGATTATTCTGCTGAAGATAAGGATAAATTCAGGGAAATGATTCATGACTATTGTGAAAGGGCAGCTGAATATTGATTAAATTTATATTGATAGAAAGTCAGATTAAAATATATACTTAAGACTCTTAAGTAGAATTTTTGTTAAGGTGAAATTATGGCCGATAAAGAAAAGACAATTGAAGCATTACAAGCTATTGTAACAGGTTTGTCTGCAAATTCATTTCAGCACAGAATCCAATCAAAAATCTTTGCAGGATTAGGATTTCAGGCATTGGGTGATAAATACACTACACATGCAACTGAAGAAATAGACTTTGTAGAACAGTTCATGGACCGTATACTTGACCTCGGCGGTGAAATCAAGCAGGAAGCACAGGAAGCAAAACCAGTTTTCACTGATATCGTAGAATTCATAGAATATGATTACAATGTCTCTGTTGAAGGAATCGCATTCATAAATGAATTAATGGACTCCGGAATCTTTGATGCAACCACATATGATTTGATGAAGGTATATCTCAAGGATGAAGAGGATGACATGTACTGGAGCGAACAGCAGCTGGATTTATGCAAAATGCTTGGAAAAGAAAACTACTTGACTCAATTATTAATCAACGGTCCAACAGCAGAATAACATTTTTTAGGATGTGACATAATGGAAATTAAACCAGTAAAAACTTTTGAAAACGGATTCATGAAACAAACATTTGCTTTTGGCGGAGAAGATGGAATGGATGCATTTGATGAGGACATCAAATATCGTGCAAGCCTTCAAAATTACTTAATCGACACAGGAGATGAAGTGATTCTTGTTGACACAGGCATTCCTGAGGAAATGCCTGAACAGGAATTTGATGAAAGCCTGATGATCTATAATGGTGTAAAGATATCAGACTATTTAACAGCATTTAAAAAATTGGGATATGATGTTGATGATGTGACCAAAATCATTATCACCCATAAGCACCCTGACCATTCAGGCGAAATTGCAAAATTCCCAAATGCAAAAGTATACCTTTCAAAAACCGAAGCTGAAGCATTGGAATTGGAAGGGAACAATATTGTTTCTGTTGAATTCAATGATACTTACAAAAACTTCCCAAAAGCTGAAAAAATCGCAGATAACATTTACATAATCGAAGCGATAGGACACACTTCAGGCAACAGCATAGTCATTGTTGAAAATGACGATTTGTATTACATGATTCATGGTGATGTTACATATACCGATGAAGCTCTGTATGCAAATAAGCTATCTGTTGTTTTTGAGGATATCGAAAAGGCAAGAGAAACAATGGGCAATATACGTGAATTCATTAAGGATAATCCAACAGTATATCTGTCAACACACACTCCATTAGGTCCTGAAAACCTTGAAAACAAATATGTTACTGATTTGGAAAAACCTCCAAAAAGCATTTTTCCCGAATAAATGCTTTTTATTTTCTTTTTTTTAAACTAGATGATGTCCCATAATTTTTGTGTTTAAAATTTTTTCTTATTTTATTATCCTTTAATTTTATATATTGGGAAGTATAATCTATTATTAGAGTTAATCAACTTTTTAGTTGTGTTTTTTATGGTTTTGAGAGAGGATAAAATTGGTTAGCAATTATTAATTCCTTTGGACTTGAGAGATTTGATTCCAAAAGATTCTCCTTGTTACTTTTTCCAAAATGTTGTTTATTAAATGGATTTTTCAAAAGTCGATACAAGTTATTGTTACAAAGCAAGTAAGCCTGCTTATTCTTGAGTAATCATCCAATCCTATCTAACTTTTTGTTCGTAAACTATGAAACAAATTTAACTAAAAAGTAGTAGATAATTTAAAGTGTGTTATGCCAATGCCAACATGAAGCTAGTCAAAAGGAACCAGAAGTTGCATAACTGGATTCACAGTTGTCGATTGATGATGTTAAAGAAATGAGTGTTGTAAAAGAGATTTCAGAGCCTAGCTATGTTGATAAAAACAGCAAAAGTTGATTTATAATGTTTTTCCATGGTTACTTCATTTATCTGAAGTGTAAAGTCCTACTTTATTTATTTTAATTACTTCATTTATCTGAAGTTACACTATCAACTTTAGTAATATGAAGTACTTTAAATTATTAAAGTATATATGCATTAAAATATATAGTTTAGTATAGGTGTTTTAAATGAGTATTGTTCCATTATATGTTCCAATAAATGAAATCGACAAATATTTTTATAATCGAACTGAAGATATAAAAAAGATTGAGTATTATTTAAATTCATTAGAGATGGGAATATCTCAATCATTGTTAATAAGGGGAGTTAGGGGTGTTGGAAAAACTTTTTTACTCCAAAAACTTAAACAGGACTCAAAAAAGAATTTCTTAGTTTCATATATTGATATTTCAAGAATTGTTGGCTTTGATGATACACAATTGACTGCACAATCAGTTTTATTGGAATTATTGGACGAAATGAACAATACTATTTATGACAAAATTAATGATGGCAAAAAAATAACTTTTCTCTTAAAAAAATTAATCAACAAATTAAAAATTAAAGATTTCAGCTTTTCAAAAGGCACCCATATAGCCGAAATACCAATACCTGCAACTGAAGACAATTACAAAAAAATCAGCAAGTTTGTAATGGAATACCCACAAAATGTTGTTGAAGATATTGATGGTATTGATGGATTCATAATCATAATCGATGAATTTCAAATGCTTAAAAAATTAGAGAATCCCGAATCGTTTTTTTGGTTGCTTAGAAGTTACAGTCAATTCCAATCAAATGTCAGCTATGTAATGAGCGGGTCAATTTCACAAACATCAGATGCAATTGAAATGCTAAATGGGGCTACTGGAGCCTTTGGCGGAAGGATGATACAAATAAACATAGATCCTTTCACAAAAAAAGAAACCAAATCTTATTTCAATGACAGATTTCCTGAAATAACATTCACCGATGATGGTTTCAATCGTTTTTATGAGTATACAAAAGGAATTCCAATGTATATAAATAGTTTTTATAATGCATTGTCCTCTCATGAAACCTACGACGAAGAATTAATAGATTATATTTTTCTTAACAATATGGATCAGATTCTTGTGATGTGGATTAGAATATGGGGCACTTTAAATAAGTATGAAAAAAGGATAATCTGTACAATGTTAAACAAGGAGAATATTTCCTGGTCTGAACTGGAAAGGAAGTTGGATATGTCTCCCGCTACCTTGACAAAATATATTAAAACTCTACAGGATAAGGGAATCATAAAATATTATGGTGGAAATTATAATTTTGAAGATTTGATGTTAAAAACATGGTTAACTCATGAAAAAGAGCGAACAGGCGTTTATCCACAATAGCTCTTGTTTGAAAGGAAAGTTTCTGTTAATATCCATTTCAATATTAGAATCGAAATAGAAAAATCATTCTGTTAATGGCAATGTAAAATGCTATTAATTATATATAACTTAAAAATTAAATCATTAATTAATTAAATTATTTTGGAGAGAGGTTATATGAAAACTCATGTGATAGTTGTGCTACTTTTCTCTCCAAACTTATTTTTAACTGTATTCTAATTTTTAAATTTGTTATTAAAGTTTTTTTTTTTGACTGAACGTTAAATTTATATTATGTCAACTATTAATAAAAAATTATTCTTATTAAAAAATAACTCACTACAAATAGTATTGCAATCACGATTGTAGGAGTAAAATATTGGGAATGGGAGAAAATTTCGATATATTCAAGTAAATTTGGATTTTCATCACCATTCGCCCTTTTAAATATGAATTATTGGGAACAACAAGGCATAAAGTGTATATTGCCGGCATTGGAGGATAATTCAGATATGATCTAAAATTATTGGATGATATTATGGAAGATAAAATATTTTGTCCGAGGTGTCATAAAAGAAATGATATTCAAAAATTCTGTATTTATTGCGGCCATAAAATGTTGGATGATGAGCAAATTAAACTAATGACTGATAATCCTGAACCGTATTGTCTTAACTGTGGAAGGCATGTCAGGAAAGGCCAGGCAAACTGTGAATGCGGATATGAATTTAGGATTATAGATTGTCCAAAATGCAATTCAAAAAATTCATACACAAACAGATTCTGCACAACATGTGGTAAAAAACTTTGGACATCTGATGTTTGTGGAATCCATTATGGTAAAATTAAATTTCCTCTTATTGGAGATAGATTTCCCCATGAATTGCGCAATACTATTATGCACTCACGTTACAAAAGAAAATCAATAAACTTCCCTGGAGATATACATAAGATTGGTACGGATGTTAAACAACTTCAATCAAATAAATCAATAATGGATAATCATTTAAATGAAATAATTTCAAGATGGAAAATTGTCTCACCTAATTATTGTATAAATTGTCTTAGTATAATAAAACCGGAGGAATACTTATGCAAAGATTGTGGGGACGTTATAGACGAAAAAAAACTTGTTGATTGTTTTGAAAATAAAAAACCCTTACCTGTATTTGATAAGGTTGAATTAAAAGATGAAAAAAGAGTCGATTATCTTAAAAATAAAAAATATGTCCGACCTGTATTTGATATTGTTGAATTAAAATGGAATTCAAAATTCACTGAATATTATTTGGATTCATTATCTCCAACTATTGGAGAATCTCAATTTGAATATCGTGAAAGACTTAAATGGGAATTTGTAGAAAATATAAGTCTAAAATCAACAATACAGTATCAAATTGCTTGTAAAATAAAAGAAGAAGAACGTAATATTGCTTATGAAAGACAGGAAGCAGAGCGTAAAAGACAGGAAGCAGAACGTAGGAAATGGGAAGAAGAATATATCAGGCAATATGGGGGAGGATATTGTAGTTCAAGTTGCATATATTACTACGAAGAAATTATAACTCAGCACGGGATTAGTGCTGATTATACTGAGGATCTGTGTGGTGTTGATCATTGTTGTAGTTTAGGGCACTGTGTATCTGAGGGAAGTTTTTGTAAAGATTATGAATGATAATTGAATTAATAAATTAACCTCATTTCTAAGGAGTTGAAATAACTTAATTTCGAGTATTGTTTTGTCATTGTTAATTAATTAAATAGCTATTTATATATAACTTAAAAATTAAATCATTAATTAATTAAAATTATTTTGGAGAGTGATTATATGAAAGGCGACGTATATTACGGTAAAGGTATCAGAGAATTAAAAGATGAATATCCGGATTTATATGAGTTGGTCTCTGACATCAACGAAACTGTATGGGATGCTAAGGTTTTAGATTATAAAACCCAAAAATTAATTGCTATTGGTATTGCTGCATCTCGTGCTGATGCAAGAGCTACTAAAAAACAAATTAGAAGTGCAATTGAAGTATTGGGCATTACAAAGGATGAAATTGTTGATGTTTTAAGAGTTGTTTTGTTAACTTCCGGTATGCCTGCATTTTCCAAATCACTTCAAATCTTAAATAGTGTTGTTGAAGCTATTGAAGAAGAAAGAGAAGATAAGGCTTAACTTTTCTCTTATTCTTTTTATTCTATTTTTTTTTACTTATTATTACATTTTCTTTTTTCATGGATTTTAAACCTGGTTAAATATTTTTTTCATTACAATTTTTAGGAATACCTAAAATTTATATACTACTTTGAATATTATATAATATTAGGATTGAAATTTTTAGGTATAACTAAATTTTTCAATTATTGGATATTTAAGGATTGTATTAAAATGAGACATGAAGAAATTATTGATAAATGTGTAGAACACAAACATGCATTACTTTTTGCAGCAGGTATTGCAACTGCAATTGTAGGTAAAAAAGTATTGGAATCACAAACTGTAAAAGATGCAGCAACTAAAGGTATGGCTACTGTATTGTCTGCTAAAAAAGATGCAGAAGAATGTTTCCAGGATATGAAAGAAAACGCTGAAGATATTGTGGTTGATGCACACGCAGAAGACAAAAAGGAAATCTACGTAGAAGCAAAAGACTAATTTTTATTTTTTAGGTAGGAAAATGAAATATAAAGTAGTGTATGATAACGGATCTCGTTTAAGAGTTCGTTCCGGCCAATGGGCTTTCACTGAAAAGGAAGGTTACGGTCTCGCTTCATTACTTTTAAACCAAAGTTTTATTCATGAGGTACATACATCCCATAGAAATGGAAGCATTCTAATTTATTATGATGAATGCATTGGAAACAAGCAAAAGATATTCGATTTTTTAGATAAAATCACTTTGGATGATCTATTTGAAGTTGAGCCCTCTCAAAGTCAAAATTCAAAAGAAATCACTGAGAATTTCTACATGAAATTGACTAAGATGATTTTGAACAGGGGAATCTATAAATTATTTTTGCCGATGCCTATTAGAAATGCTTTAACTATTTATCATGCCGCCGAATATATTTGGAAAGGCCTTGATAGCTTGACAAGTTTCAATGTTGATGTGGCTTTACTTGATGGGGCGGCGGTTGCTGGTGCATTATTGCATAAACATTATAAGCCTGCAAGCTCTATGATGTTCTTATTGTCCATCTCCGATGCATTAGAGGACTACACAATACAAAAGGCTAAAAGTACACTTAAGGACAGTTTAGCTTTGAATATTGACACTGTATGGGTAGTAGGAGAAGATGGTGAAGAAAAACAATGCCCTGCTGTTGACATTGATAAAGGAGATAAAATTAAAGTGCATATGGGTGATGTAATACCTGTGGATGGAAAAGTAATTGAAGGGGAAGGAATGGTTAATGAAGCATCGATGACTGGTGAACCGTTAGCCGTTCATAAAATGCCTGGAAAAACAGTACATGCCGGAACCGTAATTGAGGAAGGCAATCTAATAATTGAAGTCTATTCGATGAATAAGGAAACAAGATTGAACAAGATTATTGATTTAATCGAAAACTCCGAAGAGTTGAAAGCTGATACTCAAAGCAAAGCTGAAAAACTTGCTGATTCAATTGTTCCATATAGCTTTATTGCAACGGCACTAACATATTTAATCACCGGAAATGCAACTAAAGCTTTATCTGTATTGATGGTTGATTTTTCATGTGCAATCAAGCTTACAACACCTTTATCAATCATATCTGCTATGCGTGAAGCGTCTGACAATAGAATGATGGTTAAAGGTGGAAAATTCCTGGAGAATTATGCAAATGCCGATACAATTGTATTTGACAAAACTGGAACCTTAACAAATGCAACACCTGAGGTCGTTGATGTTATTCCAATGTCTAGAAGATACAAGCGTGATGACATTTTAAGAATGGCTGCATGTATTGAAGAGCATTTTGCACATAGTATTGCAACGGCTATTGTAAAACAGGCAGAAGCTGAAGGATTAAAGCATGAAGAAGATCATAGTGAAGTGGAATATATTGTTGCTCATGGTATCGTAACTCAATATGATGGCAAGCGTGCAGTAATAGGATCAAGACATTTCCTATTCGATGATGAAAAGGTCAAGGTCACCAAAACTCAGGAGAAAAAGATTGCCAAAAAGGCAGCGGAACATTCTGTAGTTTATCTGGCCATTGATGGAAAACTTGAAGGATTAATCTGTATTGATGATCCCGTACGCGAAGAAGCCAAATATGTCATTGAAGAGCTTAAGTCATTAGGCATTGAAAATATCATAATGCTTACTGGTGACAGTGAAAGCGGTGCAAAAGCCGGTGCTAAGGCATTAGGCATTACTGAATACCGGTCACAGGTACTTCCTGAAGACAAGTCTAGAATCATTGAAGAACTTAAAGCTGAAGGAAAAACAGTAATCATGGTGGGGGATGGAATCAATGACTCTCCTGCTCTTGCAGCTGCAGACGTTTCAGTATCAATGAAAAACTCCTCAGATATTGCTCGTGAAGTTGCGGACATATCCTTACTGTCTGATGATTTGTATGATTTGGTAACACTTAGAAAATTAAGCACAGGAATGTTGGATAAGATTAACACCAATTATCATAATATCGTTGCTGTTAACGGTTCACTTCTTGTTTTGGGCGTTTTCGGTGTTGTTTCCCCATCGACTTCTTCGATGATACATAATTTTTCAACAATGTTGTTTGGCGTTATGAGTACTAAATCGGTTCTAAGCGATGAAGACTACTCAAAAGGTATAGATATGGAAGCTATTGAAGTAGCTTCTTAATTTTCTTTTTTTTTAGATTTATCAATTTTGTTGTAATTCTTATAAAGTTTTTATATAATAACGGTAATAACTATTAGTGTATAAAATTTTAACTAAGTGATGTAATGTTAGATAATTATAAGAATAAACTTGTTCCGTTGATTGTACCGGTATTATTGATATTATTCTGGTATTTTATAACTGATGGAATTGAATTATTTTCTTCATATATTCTGCCAAGTCCAGTAGATGTGGTAAATTCCGCATGGGTAGTTATTCAAAACGGTAAACTTTTAACCAACACAGTAGATACTTTATATAAGGTATTTGCCGGTTTGATTTGCGCATCTATTGTTGCAATTCCTGCAGGAATTTTACTTGGTTGGTATAAAACTTTAGAAGATTTATGTACTTTTGTAATTAGTGTTTTAAGGCCAATTCCACCAGTTGCTTGGATTCCATTTTCAATCTTATGGTTTGGAATAGGAACATTTCCAGCAGTATTCATCATATTCATGGGTTGCGTATTCCCGATTCTGGTTTATACAATAGACGGTGTTAAAAGAACAGATAAGGTTCTGGTTGAATCCGCTCAAACTCTTGGAGCTAATGACTGGAATGTCTTGACACGTGTAGTGGTGCCTTCTGCCGTCCCATATATCGTTTCCGGTTTAAAGGTAGGTATTGGAATTGCATTGATGTGTACAATTTCAGCGGAAATGATTGGTTCAAGCAGCGGTTTGGGATATATGATTTTAACTGCAACTAATTTATTTGATACTGGTACTACTGTGGTCGGTATGATTGTCATTGGATTAATCGGACTTGCTTTTGACTTTGTATTCAGCAAAGCTCAAGATAGGATATTTTGGTAGGTGTTTTACATGTCAATTGAAATTAAAAATATTAATAAGTCCTTTGAAAGTAAAAAAACAGAAAAACTCTCTGTTCTAAAGGATATTAATTTAACCATTGAAGATGGAGAATTGGTATGTCTTTTAGGTCCATCCGGATGCGGTAAAACAACTCTATTAAGATTGATTGCAGGTCTAGATCAGCCTACCAGTGGTGAAATCATTGCCAATGGGGAAGTTGTCAAAAAGCCTTCCGGTGATAGGGCTGTAATTTTCCAGCAATACTCACTGTTTCCATGGCTGACTGTTTTGCAGAATGTAACTTTTGGTTTGGAGATGACAAATAAAGGTTCAAAAGCTGAAAATGTTGCAGCTGCTGAAAGATACCTCACAAGTGTTGGTTTAATTGACTTTAAAGATAGCTATCCGCACGAACTTTCAGGAGGTATGAAGCAAAGGGTTGCAATTATCAGATCCTTGCTTAATCATTCACCTATCTTGCTCATGGATGAGCCGTTTTCTGCAGTGGATATGCAAAATAGACATAGGCTTCAAGAACAGCTTATTGGAGTTTGGAAGAGATTTGAAAATACAATAGTTTTTGTAACTCACGATGTTGATGAAGCTGTCTTTTTGGCGGATAAAATTGTTATCATGGACAAAAAGCCTGGAAGAATCGCTGAAGTTATTGAAGTGGATATGGAAAGGCTTAGAAAAAGAGAATCTCCTGAATTCATTGCTCTTCAGGAATCAATTGTAGAAAAATTAAATATGGAAGAATAATAGTTGAGACAACTATTAGATTTCTTCACTTTTTTTAGATTTTATATTTTAGTTAAAATTGCTATCTTTTAACTTTAGCTGTTTTTGTAACAGTGTCCTTTAGATATTTTGCTTGGTATTTGACTTTTTTACCAACTTTCAACTTCTTAAGAACATTCTTTTTAATGGTAACTTTTGCAACACCTTTCTTATTGGTTTTTGCTTTATAGGTTTTACCATTAAATTTGAATTTCACTGTTTCATGTTTAATGGCCTTTTTGCCCTGCTTTAAAGTTGCAGTCAAAACAAGCTTTTTGGCAGATTTTTTGACTTTAACTGTTTTTAAAGCAACAACATGTTTTGCTTCGATATATTGTGAGATTTTAGTAGTGTTGTATTTAACACTTACACAATACTCTTTTGATTTGAGCTTCATAGAGCTTTTAATCTTTGCAATACCGTTTTTATCGGTTGTTGCTTTAATGTTAACTCCATTAATCCTTAAAGTTATTTCGGTATTTGCTAAAGGTTCACATTTATTGTCAAGGAGTTCCACTTTAAGATTTACAAGATTTGTGTAAATATCTGAGGATATAATTTTAATAAATGGATTTTTGGAGTAAACAACACTAAAGTTATAGATTTCAGTTCTATTAACGTATTTATCGTCTCCAGGATAGGAAATAACGATGGTGTAATTGCCGACTTTCAATTTTGAGATGTCAATTTCAACAAGGTTGTTCATGATGTATTCCGGATGTGTGAATGTAAAAGGGGTTCCGTTGATAGTGACGGATAAGATTGAATTGTTTAAACTGTCAGGCAAGTATAATTCAATAATGTTTTCTTCCCCATAAACGAAGACAGAATTTGCATCGTAGTATCCGAAATCATATCTGATGCTGATAGGCACTACTTTAGTCCTTGAGTAATCCTTGCCGATGAATTCGACTTTTACTTCACTGCTATTATATTTCAGATATCCTTCCAATGAAAATATGAATGAGCCTATTTTATCGGTTTTGCCTGTCTTAATCAATACATTATCCACATAGACATTAACTTTACCGGAGGTATTTTTCAAAATGTCTACGGCAACACAGTCATCATGGCTGATGTAGATGTTTGTCGGAACGTCAATTTTGACATTAACGACATCAAATGTTAATGTTCTGTTGTCATCATGATAATAGGTGTCCCCATAATAGATTATTTTCATTGTATGATTTCCCAATGATAGATTGCGTACTTTATCCGCATCATATTGAGCATAAGGGCCGTTGACTGTTGTTTTGTTTATTAGTTCGCCATCCAAGTAAATTTCCACAATACCATTGGCTGAACGTGGAAACATGATATTGTTCCACAGTTCCCTTCCGTATTGAAGGATTTCATCTGAAATGCCCCACCAATATTCATAATTTGGAGGGAATTTCATCACACTCAATGTCTGATTGTTATTTAATTCAATACCGTTATAGTATGCGGTAATTTTATAGTTTGTACAATCTCTAGGGGGATAAATGTTTTCAATGATATATGGAAATTTAGGTTCCGGAAGTTTAACGGGAATGATTAAGGTTTTATTAGTAATTGTCTGATTGTAAACTTCAAGGTAGCCTATTTTCAAACAGAAAGTACCGTTTGCATTGTCTGGCAATTGAACTTTAATATCGCTTAGATTTTCTATCCACATCTGTTGATCGTATGTAATATTAATGTTATCAACTACTTCATTTGAAGATGCAGTTTCAGTATCATTTATGGCTGCAATATCACCGTTCTCAATAGTGGAGAGCTCATCAATGTCACTTTGAGCCAAATCAGTTTCTGTGATATTTTCAGATGCTGAAACAGAAGAAATCATAAATATGGTTAATAAGAAAATTAATATAATCATGATTTTATTAAATTTCAAAATATCACCTTATTTATTATATATTTTATAATTTGATATATAAAATTAAGTAAAATTTAATTTAAATCAATTTCATGCAATATTAAAATTCTGTTCAAAAATTTAGGTGAGATTAAGGAAGTATAATTAAATTTTAGCAATTAATGTTCCATAATTGCCATTTTTTATGCCTTCATAAACATAGTCCAAGGCTTTTGAGATGGAGGTATGCAAATCATTATTTTTTGCCAGATATGCGACAATTGCTGAAGATAAATTGCAACCAGTACCATGCAAATTGTCGGTTTTGATTAGTTCTTGCTTTATGATGGTGGTTTTTCCATCAATGTTAATGGTGTTTATGCCGTCCAAATGACCGCCGGTTATGATATTGTCGCAGATGATTTCTTTTGAAGCCTTAATTGCATCTTCCTTATTTTTTATTTCCAAACCGGTCAATTTTTCGGCTTCAGTGATATTTGGTGTGGTTAATATGGAATTTGGAAGCAGATATTTATTCAATGCTTTGGCTAAATCCTCTTTTGTCAAATCTCCACCGGAAGTTGCAACCATTACAGGATCAACAACAGCTTTTAGATTGTATTCTTTAATCTTTTTTGAGACTAATCTAATGATTTCAGGTGAGTATAACATTCCAGTTTTTATGAATTCGACTTCATATGAATCCATAACGGAGTCAATCTGCTCTTCAATGTATGATTCATCAACAGGCAATGTTGAAAAGAATTTATAGGGATTTTGTGCTGTAAGTGCAGTTACAACGCCTGTTCCATATACTCCAATGGCTTGAAATGTTTTTAAATCAGCAAAAACACCTGCTCCGGCGGAAGGGTCAACTCCTGCAATAGACATCACTATCATTCAATCAGCTCTTGTGACTTTTAATCTTTCAGACCCACGGAAGGATTCTACATTGACCTTTAGCTCTTTTAGATATTGTCTGGTATGGGTTTTCTTTCCATGAATCATAATTTCGCCTAAATCTTCAGTAGTGTTCACATCCAATGCCATGAAAAATGAGTCATGCACCTGCGGATTTAGGTTTTTCTTTTCAGCTACCTTTAGGTGTTCTTCATAGCTGAAACCTTCAAATCTTGTACGTATGGCCAATGGTTTCATTATAATCATGTTGGTTCCCCCGCCTTTAGATGGAACAATGATGAAATCCAGGTTTTTGGATGCATCAATCAACATTTTAACGTTAGTCTTTCCGATTAAAGGAATATCGGATGGTACAATAATGATTTTTCTTGTTTTTCCTTTGCAATGTTTCATCGCTTGGGTTAAAGCCTTGTTTAGGTTTGAATTGTCATTTTCCAGTAGGGTTTCAACATTCAAGCTTTTTGCATAATTCAATACCTCTTCATCTCTGCTTATGATGAAAATTTTGTCCACATACTTTTTTAAGGTATCAGTCACGTCCCGAAGCATTACTTTTAATAGTTTTTCTCTTTCTTTTTCAGATAGGAATGGAGAAAGTCTGGTTTTTGCATTTTTAAATGTTGTTACTGGTATTATTGCGTAAATATCATCCATAAAATCACTTAATAAGTTTTGGCTATTAAAGCAACGTATTTTGCATCATTATCACTGGCTATGCATTTGCCTTCAGATACTTCTTCCTGAATTCCTAGGATGTCATAACCGGTTTTCTCTTCAATTTCTTTACCGATAGCTTCATCTCCGCACCAATAGAATTTAACTACATTGCCGGCTTCAACAAGTTCAGGGATTTCTTCTATATCTTCTGTGAATTTGACGTGTTCAGCCTGGAAGTCCCATGCGATTTTTGAAAGATTTTCTTGAGATTTGTCCAATAATTCGATTACATTATCGGCTAGAGAGTCATCCAATGCAATTTCAATTTTTTCTCCTTCATCCCTTCTCATTGCAACAGTAATGTTGTTTTCCAAGTCTCTTGGTCCAAGTTCAAGTTTCAATGGAGTTCCTTTCAATTCCCAATCATTGAATTTCTTGCCCGGCCTGATGTCCCTATCATCAAGGTTCACTCTTAAGCCTTTGGATTCTAGCTGTTCCTTGATTTCAGCGCATTTGGCCAAGACTTCCTCTTTTCCTTTTTTGAATAAGATTGGAATTATGGTAACTTGGTTAGGTGATACTTTTGGCGGCAAGCGTAGGCCTTTGTCGTCTCCATGGACTCCAATTACTGAAGCTATTATCCTATCGGATACTCCGGCACAGGTTTGATAGACTAGCTTATGCTCTCCGTCCTTATCTTCAAAGGTAATGTTGAATGTTTTAGCGAATGTTTGGCCTAAGTTATGGATTGTACCTATTTGTAATGTTTTGCCGTTAGGCATTATTACATCAAAAGCCATGGTGTAGTCTGCACCAGGGAATTTGTCCCATTCAGGTCTTTGTGATATTAGATATGGAATTCCCAAATCATCAAAGAATTCCTTATAGATTGCGATGAAATCTTGAATCTGTTCATCGGACTCTTCTTTAGTTGCATGAGCGGTATGTGCTTCTTTAAATGTAGTAATTTCTCTGACACGTATTAAAGGTCTTGTATGTTTTGTTTCGTATCTGAATGTATTTACGATTTGATAATATTTGATTGGAAGGTCAATGTGGGTTCTAATCCATAAGGCGTACATCGGATAGATTGCAGTTTCACTGGTAGGCCTTAAAGCTAACTGTTCATTCAATTCAGTTTGACCGCCTTTTGTAACCCAATATACCTCATCTTCAAATCCCTTAACATGAATTCCTTCCTTTGCAAGCTCGGTTTCTGGAATTAACATTGGGAATAAAACTTCTTCATGGTCTTTATCCAATAATCTTTTAATAATGTTCATTGAGTGTTTTCTAATCTGAAAACCATATGGCATCCATACGGCCATTCCTTTAATAGGATACCTTGAATCAGTAATGTTTGCATTTTCTAAAATGTCATGAAACCATTCATCAAAATTTTCCACCATATCACCTAAATAAATTTTTACAATATTATCTTTATTTGTTCTTAATGAGTATTAAATTTATTTAAAAGAAAGTTATTTATAATTATTTTATAAATATATATAAATGTATAATTAATATTAGGAGATATTATGAGCAATAGGAAAATACAAATGCCTCGTGAAGTTTACATTGATCCGGGTATTATAAAAAATACTTCGGAGATTTGCAAATCCCTGCATTTAGATAAAAAATTTTTAATAGTCACTGGTTCCCATACATATGATGTGGGTGCAAAACCGGCAATTGAAAGCTTGGAAAAGGATAATCTGGAATATGATTTAATTAAGGTGGATAACGCATCTGCAGAATCAATAGCTGAAGTTGAAGAAATGATTACTCCAGATACCACAGTTTTGGGTATTGGCGGAGGAAAAGTTATTGATGTGGCTAAGTTATCTTCATTTAATCAGGGTGTATATTTTGTTTCAATGCCAACAACAGCTTCACATGACGGTATCGTATCTCCTATGGCATCAGTAAAAAATCCTAATACTTCAATTTCCGTTACTGCTCATTCTCCGATAGCAGTTATTGCAGACTCAGAAATTCTTGCTCAATCTCCATTCAGATTACTGGCAGCAGGCTGCGCAGATTTGATTGCAAATTTCACAGCCATTAAGGATTGGGAATTGGCTCATCGTTTAAAAAACGAGTCATTCAGTGAATCAGCCGCAGCGCTTTCAATAATGTCTGCGCATCTGATTACTGATAACATTGCCAATATTAAGCCTAATCTTGAGCCAAGTGCACGTATTGTAATGAAATCATTGTTCAGTGGAGGAATGGCAATCAGCATTGCAGGATCAAGCCGTCCGGCAAGCGGGTCTGAGCATTTGTTCTCACATGCCTTGGATAAAATCCTTGAAAAGCCGGCACTTCATGGTGAACAATGTGGTGTAGGTACAATAATGATGATGTATCTTCATGGTGGGGACTGGAAAGCTATTAAAGATACTCTTGAAGCGGTACAGGCACCTACAACAGCTGCACAAATCGGTGTCAGTGATGATGATATTATTGAAGCATTGATGATGGCTCATAAAATCAGACCTGAAAGATATACAATATTGGGCGACAATGGAATTTGTCGTGAAGCGGCATATGAATTGGCATACAAAACAGAGGTGATTTAATGATTACATTGATAGGAAAAGATTTGGCGGTTAAAGGCAAGGAATTCGTCTTTTTAGATCCGGCTGAGGAATGTGAAAACTGCAGATTTAAATCATCCTGTGTTGGAAATTTGGAAAAGAATAGGAAATATGTTGTGGTTGAAGTTAAAGATAACGAACAAAAATGCCCGATTCACTCTGGAGAAATAGTTGTCCCGGTTGAAGTGGATAGAGCTAAAATAGATTTATTAACAGCTTCTAAAAGCATTTTTGAAGGATCTACATTTACATATAATGCTCCGGACTGTGATGAAAAATGTGATTTTCATGATTTATGTTTCCCAGATGGATTGGAAGAAAACGATAAATGTATTGTTTTAGAGAATTGTGGAAAACATAAAGAGGATTGCAAAAAAGGTTTCAGACTTAATAAATTAAGATTAGGATTTGTGATATGATGAAAGATACAAGCAGTAACAGTTCTGCTAAAATGAATGCGGGTTATAAGGCTGCAGAATATGTTAAAGACGGAATGGTTTTAGGTCTTGGTACAGGTTCAACTACTCACTTTTTCATAGAAAAAGTGGGTAAGAGAATTGCTGAAGAAGGAATTAGCGTAATGGGAATTCCAACATCTTTCCAATCATTGTTAATTGCAAAAGAATGGAATATACCAATTACAACCTTGGAAGAGCATGATATTGACTTGTCTGTAGATGGAGCAGATGAAGTGGACTCTGATTTTAATCTGATTAAAGGAGGGGGAGCTGCCCATACCAAAGAAAAAATAGTTGATTATGCAGCAGACCAATTCATTGTCATTGTAGATGAATCCAAAGTCGTTGACGAGTTAGGCAATTTCCCGGTGCCGGTTGAAGTCTTGCCGGATGCATCCAGAATGGTTATCAAAGAGCTTGAAGATATGGGAGCAACTTGCGAGATAAGAATGGCTCAAAGAAAGGACGGTCCGGTTATTACAGACAACGGCAACTTTGTAATCGATGCTAAATTTGAAAAAATCGAATCTCCATCACATCTAGAGATAGATTTAAATTCAATTCCAGGTGTTGTGGAAAATGGAATCTTCTCACAAATGGTAGATAAGGTCATTGTTGGAACTGATGAAGGAACCAAAGAGTTATAGGTGATAACATGCCATTTCGTGGCGGAATGCCATTTTATGATTTAAAGGAGATTGGTTATAAGGTAGCCATCATTTTTGGAGTTTTAATTGTAATCTATGGTGTTTTATGGTTGCTTGCCGAGTTAGGTGTTATTCCAACCATTTTCTTTGCGATATTTCCTCAAATAGTTCTGATTTTGATTGGATTATTCATAATTTACACAGCATATGATTATAAAAAGAAATATTATTAGTTTTTTTAAAAAAAAAGAAAAATTAAAAGAGATTTTTCAATCTCTTCTATTTTTTAACGGTTATTTTTACTTTTGCAGTTTTACCTTTGTAGTATTTGTTACCTTTAAAGGTAATTTTTGCATTGTGTTTACCTTTTTTAGTTAATTTGGTAATCTTAAAGGTAGCTTTACCTTTAGCATTTGTTTTTGCTTTGTAAGTTTTACCTTTAACTTTGATGTAAACTTTCACTTTAGCTATTGCTTTACCGGATGCGGATTTTAATTTTATAGTGTATTTTTTAGTTTTCTTTTTAGCTTTGAAAGTAGCTTTCTTAGCAGTAATTTTGGATTTTTCCTGGCTGATTGTAATGGCAGTTTCATTGTTTGCAACAGGACTGTAGGAATCGTCACCTGCAAAGGTCACGGTTAAGATTTGAGATCCTGTAGCAGTTGCGGTTAATAGAACGCTTGCAGTACCATTTTCATCAGTTGTTACAGTTTGGTTAACGTTATTGAAACTAACAAGTATATCTCTGTTTTTCAAAGCGTTACCTTGGCTGTCAGTAAGGGTGATTTCATAGGAAATTCCTTTTTCAGCTGCGAGTAAGTATTCACTGGTTTTTCCGCTTAAGGTAAGGTTTGCTGCTATTTTATCTGAGAAAATTCCGATAGCTCCATCTGCTGATTGATATTTGCTGTCTGCTCTTGCAAGATAAGTTGCAAATGTTGGAGGGAATGGTAATGTATCTAAACTGTAAGAGTTATTTCCAATAGTTACATTGTAGTATCCTCCACCAAGTAAAAATGCAATTCTGCTTCCTTTAAGGTCATTGTCAAATATTGCTTCATTTCCAGATCCGTAACAGGTAATGGAACTGATTTTTGAGTTAATTACAGTGTTTTTGTATACTTTGTGACCTTGTGAGTGCATGAGATAAATTCCTTCTTTTGCACCTGAAATGGTATTGTTGTATACAGTTACTCTTGGTCCTGTTCCATGTCTTACGTCAATACCGTGGTTTACAGCATCGGTAATTACGTTATTAGCAATAATACTTTGGCCGGTACCGAAGTTTAAGATACCTGTGGTGTATTGATTTTTAATAAGGTTGTTTGCAACGATAGCTCCACTTGAGTATTCCATGTAAATACCCCATGAAGCACCATCAATGGTACAATGGAGTATAGTTAAATTAGGACTGTATTGAGCACGGATTCCAGCGGTTTTATAGTTTACGGTTTTTGGAGTGACATTGGTAGTGTCATAACCAGGATATTTAGCAACAATGTTTAATCCGCTTACAACAACATTGGTGTTGTTTAAAATGTATAATACTGCATGTTCAGATATAGCATATCCGCTTTCATTACTTGCTGCTTTTACTTTAGTAGGAACAGTTGCTAAGTTGTATGAATCATATCCAATTAAAGTAGCGTTATTTCCAATAATTTTAATGTTTTTATCAGTGTAAATGCAAATATCATTGTAAACGGCATTTTTTGTAAATTCTAATGTGTCCCCATTGTTCATAGAGTTGATTTGATTTTGGATTTGAGCGCTGGTTGCTCCTTCAGGAACAATGTATTTAGTTCCTGTTTCTTTGGTAAGTTCACTGTAATTAATGTTAATGTCAGCAGGGGTTGGAATATCTGTGTATTCTACATAATTTGGATAGTTGGTGGTGCTGTCAGAGAAGGTACCCATAATGTTTGCTGCACTTTGATAATCGGATTTTGCTTCAGCAATGTAGTATACGAATGTTGGTGGGTATGGTAAGTTATCTAAGGCGTAAGTGTTGTTTCCGATATTAATGTTTGAGTATCCTCCACCTAATAATACTCCAATTCTTGATTTTTTCATTACATTGTCATTTAATTCTATATTTGATGATCCGTAACAACTAATTGCTGAAATAGTACAGTTGACAATTGTGTTTTCAGATGCAGTATGTCCTTGAGAGTGCATTAAGTAAATACCTTCTTTAGAACCGATTACAGTATTTTTGATAACTTGCACATTAGGTCCTGTTCCGTGTCTTACGTCAATACCGTGGTTTTTAGCATTGATTACTTTGTTGTTTTTGATTATGGTTCTTGCAGATCCAAAGTTTAAGATACCGGTTACTTCCTGGTTTCTGATAGTGTTGTCAGCGATGATGCAGTCATTTGAGAATCTTAAGTATACTCCCCAGGATGAACCATCAATAACATTTTTGCTAAATGTTAAATTGTTTGAGTATTCTATATATACTAAAGCATTGGAATAAGCCGGTCCTGCGGTACTTGATCCACTATTTTCGCCTCCGATAATAGTTAATCCATTAATGGTTACATTAGGTGCCTGGACAACGTATAATGTTGCTACATTAGTGATTCCGTATCCGCTTTGGTTGGTTGGGTTTTTAATTATGTCGGCGACATTGCTTAAAGATGGATTATCATATCCTTTTAAAACAGCTCCGTTACCGTTAATTGTAATACTTTTGTTTGCAACATAGATACAAACGTCATCATATGTGCTGTTTTCAAAGTTTAGGGTGTCTCCATCAGACATACTGTTAATCTTTTCCTGTATCTGGTCACTAGTTGAACCTGCTTCAACAGTATATTCTTGGGAGGCACTTATTTCTGCTATATCTGCATTTTCTTGCACTTCGATTTCATCGACATTTGCAGTTTGCACATCACTTGCATCTTCTGCAAATACGACGCTAGAACCTAAAAATACAATCAGTACTAAGAATATAGCTAATATTAAGTTCTTATTCTTCATATTTTTTCCCTCATTTTATTATTAAAACGATTAAGTTACTTGTAAAAATTGTTATAATTATCGATAAGCAACTAATTA
>NZ_JAZNAN010000004.1:0-8406 GCF_045586545.1 Methanobrevibacter sp. | reverse complement strand
CTAGGAGCAAGCAAGAAACTGAGCTTACCATCACCGGTAACCATATTAAGAGTCAAACTCAATGGCATATCAGTACCTAAACTAATTTCAGCTTCCTCTGAAAATTTATCTGCTTTAAGCATTTCTCTAATCTTATCTAATGAAAATAGAGATTTTGCATGTTCATTAATATTTTCTCCATGAAGATATTTGATGCTTGCATCACCAAATTCACCATCAGCAGATGCAATGAAGTAATCTTCATCAACCTGTAAAGCAATCTTATCAGAAAAGATATCAATATCATTAATACAATCTTTTAAGATTGAGAAACGTACTTTGAATGTAGTTGGATGATCAATTTGAGGAGGAACAGGATTATCATATTCCATATCAATTAATCTTATTTTGAAAGTCCTTGTAGCATCTCCTTCGAAAGTAATAATGAAATTACCTTCATCAACAGACATTAACACTCTGTCTTGAGATTTGGCTCTTTTAAGAACTCTCATGAATTCATCTGTATCGATATTAATCTTTTCAGGAACATCACAAATATATTCATCAAATAAACTAGATTTAAGCTCTAAATGAACAAATGTTATGTGACTACGGTCTAAGGCATCTAATCTCATGCCTTCACTATCAGTTTGAATTTGTACTTCATCAACGATTGATGAAATAGCATCAAAACTGGTTTTTAATATATTAGAATCACTTAATTCTGCTTTAAACATAAATAATCCTCTATAATAAATTTAAATATTATAGATATATTTTTATAAAAACTATTTATTAAAGATTTTCATTAGGATATTAAATCTTATTTACATGCCTTTTTCATACTTGAAACATATTCCATCAAAGGCCCAGTAGCATCTTCGCCATGTTCTTCGATTATTTTTACGATTGCACTGCCTACAATAACTCCATCAGCAATTTTAGAGATATCTGAAGCCTGCTCTGGAGTATTAATACCAAAACCAACAGCTAACGGCAAATCGGTAACTTCACGAATGTCTGATAAAATAGCATTTAAGTCTGTTTTAATCTCACTGCGCATACCTGTAACACCCAAGGATGAAACGACATAAATGAAACCGGTTGCATCACTGGCAATCATTTTAATTCTCTCACTTGATGTTGGAGCAATTAAAGAAATTACATCTACACCATTTGACTTTGCAATTTCGGCAATCTCACCTTTTTCCTCATATGGCAAATCCGGAGATATGATGCCGTCAATTCCTAACTCTGCACATCTTTTAAAGAATTTTTCATAGCCATAAAAGAATACCGGATTAATATAAGTTAAAAATACTAATGGAATATCTGTTTTTTGGCGGACTCTACTGACAATGTCAAAAACATCATCTGTTGTAGTATTATGTTTTAAAGCCCTTACATTAGCATCTTGGATAACAACCCCTTCAGCCATAGGGTCTGAAAATGGAATACCAATCTCTACCAAATCACAGCCTGCTTCTTCCATTGCCAAAATAAATTCAACAGTTTTATCGATAGTCGGATCACCTGCAGTTAAAAAACCTATAAACGCAGTATCATCTTTAAACGCATTAGTTATTTTACTCATCTAACTCAACTCCCCTATATTCTGCAATTGACCTAACATCCTTGTCTCCCCTTCCGGAAAGACAAATCATAATAATTTCATCCTTATCCATTTGCGGAGCCAGTTTCATTGCATATGCAACAGCATGGGCACTTTCAATAGCTGGAATGATTCCTTCCATTCTAGATAAGTATTCGAATGCCTCCACTGCCTCTTCATCGGTTACGGGAACGTATTCCGCTCTGCCGATATCTCTTAAATATGCATGTTCAGGACCAACACCAGGATAGTCAAGACCGGCTGAAACTGAATATACCGGAGCAATCTGACCGTATTCCCCTTGGCTGAAAATTGATTTCATACCATGGAATATTCCAATTTGCCCGTTTGTCAATGCAGCCGCATTATATGGAGTATCAATACCCTTTCCTCCAGCTTCACAACCAATCAATTTCACTTCTTCATCTTCAATGAAATTATAAAATGCCCCCATAGCATTACTTCCACCGCCGACACAGGCAATAACTGCACTTGGAAGTTTTCCTTCTTTATCTAAAAATTGTTGGCGAGCTTCAGCACTTATTACTGCTTGAAAATCACGAACAATCATTGGAAATGGATGAGGCCCCATTGTTGAGCCTATAACATAATTAGTATCATGAACACGAGCAATCCAATCTCTAAATGCATCATTTACAGCATCTTTTAATGTTTTAGTTCCTGATTTGACAGAATGTACTTTTGCTCCAAGCAATTCCATTCTATAAACATTTAATGCCTGCCTTTTAGTATCCACTTCGCCCATGAATACTTCACATTCCATATCAAGGAGCGCCGCAGCAGTTGCAGTTGCTACACCATGTTGGCCTGCACCAGTTTCGGCAATAACTCTTGTTTTACCCATTTTTTTAGCAAGCAATACCTGACCTAAAACATTATTAATCTTATGAGCCCCAGTATGGTTTAAATCCTCACGCTTCAAATAGATTTTTGCACCGCCAAGATCTTCTGTCATTCTTTTGGCATAATACAATAAAGAAGGGCGTCCTGCATATTCCTCTAATAAAGTATTTAATTCATTTACAAAATCATCATCATTCATGTAATGATAATACTGCTCTTCTAAATACAGCAATTCATTCATCAATGTTTCAGATATGTATTGGCCACCATATTCACCATATCTTCCTTTACTCAATTTATAACCTCCATTATCTCCCTAATTTTATTTTCATCTTTAAATCCATCAACTTCAAGACTAGAACTCAAATCAACAGCATAAGGATTGAACTCTTCAATAGCCTCTTGGACATTTTGGCTATTCAATCCTCCCGCTAAAAAGAATTCCTTAGTTAAATCATCTCTCATTAAACGCCAATCAAATGTTTTTCCACTACCTTTTCCACTATCAAATAATAAATAATCGGCTTTTGAATTATCATATTTTAACAAATCTGTGTCCTCTGACACTTCGATAGCTTTAATAATCTTTAATGCTCCATTTGTCTTTTTTTTCAAATCAGAAATATACTCTTCACTTTCGTTTCCATGGAGTTGAGCAATATCTATTATTCCGTTTTCATACAACTTCAATATTTCATCCTGAGGCGCATCAACAAAAACGCCCACTGGAATGATTTTAGAATCTAAATTGTCTTTTAATTTACTAGCTAAGTCATGAGAAATTTTTCTTTTTGAATCTGCGAATACAAAACCTATATAATCTGGTAAAAACTTATTTACTATTTCAATATCTTCCAATCTTTTAAGACCGCAGATTTTAATCTTAACCATTTTTCAACTCCGAAATCATGGCTTTCTTATCATCACATTTCATTAAAGTTTCGCCTATTAAAACTGCATCGACATCATTTTCTTTTAATCTGGTGACATCTTCAACTGTTTTAATGCCACTTTCTGAAATAAATATGACATCTCCACTAACACATCTACGTAGACCAATACTATTTTCAATGTCAACAGTGAAATCATTTAAATTTCTATTATTCACGCCAACAATTTCGGCGCCAACTGTCATTGCCCTCATGATTTCATCACTATCATGAGTTTCAACAATAGCTGAAAGGCCCAAATCATGAGCCAAATCTAAAAATTTCTTTAACTGAACAACATCTAGAATAGAAACTATTAATAGAATAGCTGAAGCCCCCAAGAGCTTAGCTTCCCAAATCATATACTCATCAACAATAAAATCCTTTCTCAAAAGAGGGATGCTAACATTTTCAGATATTTCTTTTAAATAATCATCAGATCCTTGGAAAAAGTAAGGTTCAGTTAAAACTGAAATTGCTGAAGCACCTGCCTCTTCATATTCCTTAGCAATTGCAATATAATCAAAATCTTCAGCAATCAAACCTTTAGATGGAGATGCCCTTTTAACTTCCGCAATAATTGAAATTCCATCTTCACTTAATGCTTTTTTAAATGGGAATTCGTCAGATATTTCCATCAAAGAAACTTCTTTTTTTAGTTCATCTAAAGGAACACTGCTTTTCGCCATTTCCACTCTTTCTTTAGTTTTTTCAACAATTTCATCCAACATAATAATCAGCTGTTTGTAAATTCAATAAATTTTTCAAGTTGCTCTAATGCCTTTCCAGAATCGATGATTTCAGCTGCAAGTTCAACCCCTTCCCTTAAAGATTCAACTTTGCCAGCGACATATAAACCTGCAGCAGAATTTAATAATACTGCATTCCTTTTAGGTCCTTTTTCACCAGTCAATATTGCTAAAGTGATTTTTGCATTTTCACGGGCATCCCCTCCGACTAAATCGTCTTTGGTTGCCATTTCCATTCCAAAATATTCTGGTGAAATTTCATAAGACATTGTTTTACCATCTTTAAGTTCACATACAAATGTTTTATCACTGACTGAAATCTCATCCATACCATCCATACCATAAACTGACAGTGCAGATGAAACGCCTAAATTCTTTAATACTTCCATTAGAGGTTCTACTAATTCTTTTTCATAAACTCCCAAAACCTGCATTGTAGCTCCGGCAGGATTTGTGAGAGGGCCTAAAATATTGAATATTGTTCTAATGGAAAGTTCCTTACGAACTCCTGCAACATATTTCATGGACAGATGATAATTTTGAGCAAATAAGAAACATAAATTAATTTCTTCAAGACATTTCAGGCTTTTTTCAGGTTCAATCTGAATATTAACCCCCAATTGTTCAAGCACATCGGCAGCTCCGCATTTGCTTGATGCAGATCTGTTTCCATGTTTTGCAACCGGAACTCCCGCTGCAGATATGACAATGGAAGATGTGGTTGAGATATTGAATGTATTGGATTCATCACCGCCGGTTCCAACAATCTCTAAAACTTCTTTATCATTCAATAATCTTACACAATGAGCCCTCATCGCTTCAGCAGAAGCAGTGATTTCTTCAATTGTCTCGCCTTTCATGGACATTGCTGTTAAATAAGCGCTCATTTGAACTTCACTTGCTTCACCACTCATGATTTCATCCATAGTTTGATAAGCTTCCTCATAAGTTAAATCCTGATGTTTATATACTTTTAAAATTGATTCCTTAATCATAATATCCCTTTATCGACTTTTTCTAAAAAATTATTAATTATTGTAATTCCGTCCGGTGTCAATATTGATTCCGGATGGAACTGAATTCCATAAACATTATGCTCTTTATGTTTTACAACCATGACTTCCCCATCATCTTTCGCCTTTGAAATAATTTCCAAACAATCCGGGAGAGTTTCTTCAACTAAACTTAAAGAATGATATCTTCCAACTATTATCTCACTTGGCAATCCCTTAAAAATATAATCGTAATCTAAAGAGATTTTTGAAGATTTTCCATGCATCAATCTTTTTGCATGAGAAACTGTACCTCCGAATGCGGTGCATATGGCCTGATGGCCTAGACAAACACCAAAAATTGGAATTTTGTCATGGAATTCTCTAACAACATCAATGCAAATTCCGGCATTTTCAGGTTTTCCAGGACCTGGAGATAAAATAATTGCTTCCGGATTTAAATTTTCTATATCTTCAATAGAGATTTTATCATTTCTAAAAACTTGTATGTCTGGATTTATCTCACCAACCAACTGGAAGAGATTATATGCAAAACTGTCATAATTGTCAATCAAAAGAATCATTCTATCCCTCCATCGGCGATTCTTAAGGCATTTATTACCGCAGCGGCTT
Organism: Methanobrevibacter sp.; assembly: GCF_045586545.1. Lineage (GTDB taxonomy): Archaea > Methanobacteriota > Methanobacteria > Methanobacteriales > Methanobacteriaceae > Methanocatella. The sequence goes on along the minus strand of NZ_JAZNAN010000004.1, from coordinate 2,648 downwards.
TGTTTAAAGATTCCTCAAATTCCTTATCCGGTACGCTATCTGCAACAATTCCCGCTCCTGAACGTATGAATACTTTGTTATTGCGGGCAAAAGCTATCCTAATTGAGATGCATGTATCAATGTTCCCGCTTAAATCCACATATCCAATTGCTCCACCATATATTCCTCTTTTATTGTCTTCAAGTTCATTTATAATTTCACAAGCCCTAATTTTTGGAGCTCCGGACAACGTTCCAGCAGGAAGAATAGAATCTATTGCAGAAAGGGAATCCAAATCACTTCTTAAAATTCCGCTGACAGTTGAACCAATGTGCATTACATGTGAGAACCTTTCAATTGATAGATATTTATCAACCTTAACAGAACCTATCTCTGCGATTCTTCCAATGTCATTGCGCCCCAAATCAACAAGCATGTTATGCTCTGCAAGTTCTTTTTCATCGGCCAACAATTCCCTTTCAAGCTCCAAATCTTCTTCTTCGGTTTTTCCACGAGGCCTTGTGCCTGCTAGAGGAAATGTGTATAACTTATTATCGGTCAATTTGACCAATGTTTCAGGTGAAGCACCGGCAATCTCAATGTCTTCACTTGAAAAATAAAACATGTATGGAGAAGGGTTTGTTGTCCTTAAAACTCTATATGTGTCCAATAAACTTCCAGAGATATCTGCCTCTATTCTGTTTGAAAGAACAACCTGAAAAATATCCCCTTCACGAATATAACTTTTTGCTTTATCAACCATGTTACAATACTTTTCGCGGGAAAATGCCGGTTTAAATTCAGATTTTAACTTTAAAGGAATATTTTCTGATTTCTTTCCATTTTTAATTAGATTTGCAATTTCAATTAATTCATTACATGCCTTTTCATAGTTATTTTCCAAATCATCGGTTTTCATGTTATTTATTATGATAATTTTCTGTTTGAAATTATCAAAGGCAATGACCTTATCAAATAACATCAAATCGATATCTTTAAACTGATCTTGATTTTCAGCGTCCAAATTTAAGCTCGGTTCTGTATATTTGATATAATCATAAGCAAAATAACCTACAAATCCTCCTGTAAAAGGAGGCAAGTCTTTGAATTTTGGAGATCTATTTTTCTTAACCAATTCCTTTATGATTTCACCGGGATTTTCAGTCTCTATTACAACTTCATCATCAGTTAGTTCATTGAAATCTTTATCTCCTTTAATATGAACGACACCGTTTTGGCAGGTAAATTCTAAAAGTGGATTAAAACCTAAAAAGCTGTATCTTCCCCATTTTTGTGAATCTTCAACACTTTCTAACATGTAAGTATGCTTACTAATAGCTTTTAAAATTCTTAATACTTCAATTGGAGTGGCTATATCTGAAAACAATTCGTAAGATATAGGAATTCTTTTATACTCTTTATTTTGTCCTATTTTTTTTACTTCTTCTAAACTTAGGGAAAACATCTAATCACTTAATTATTAATTAGTTCAATGTACTATTTAAAACCTTGTTGTCATAAAATGTACATTGAAATAAAAAAGGTAAAAAAATTAATTCATCTTATCCTGTTCTTTGCTGAATTGAATCACGATTTTTTTAATTTCCCTACTTTCCAAATAAGGTAACTTTTCAGTGATTTCCTTTTCCAAATCCTTATTCAATTGAAGTCTTTTTTGAACATACTCCTCGCCATCAAATTCGCTGCGGTACTGTTTATTCAAATTAGAATATTTGGTAATCAAAGGCTGAAGAATAGAACCGATATCCTGATCCAATCTGTCATTGATGATTTTTTGTTTTCTAATATCGATGACAAAACCAACAACAGTTATAAAGAAACCTAAAACGGTTACAGTTAATGCTGGAACAAATAATTTACTGTCATCAATGAAAACGATAGTAACGACAATGCCCACAAAAATCAAAAGAATTCCAATTTTTTTCAAATCCATACTTAAACTCCTTTAAAAATATCTTAAACTTTGTATTATTTAATCTTATTCAATTCTCCAATAATGGATTTTATAATAAGAATAGCTGAAATAATTGCCAGAAGAGAAACAATAAACATGAGTATAGTATCTGAAAACAACAGATTTTGCCCATCAACAACAACAATGCTTTCTGCAATTAAATTATTTAAAAAATGCGCAAATATTGCAACAAAGATGTTTTCAGTTTTCAAATACAATATTGACATGCACATTCCAAAAACGAATGCGGAAATAATGCTTCCATAAGTATGAAGAGCAGCAAAAAGCAGTGAAGTCATTAAAATCGCAATGACTATTGGGAGTGACTCTTTTAATCTATTTAATATTACTCCTCTGAATATCAATTCTTCAGAAACTGGAGAAATGAAAACACTGGCAATGAAACCTCCGATAAATGCCAAACTATTATTCAAATATAAAGAAGATGCATGAAATTCAACTAAAAAATTTAAACTAGGAATAGCCTTTAAAATAAAATCTGACAAGTACAGCATCCCATAAGAGAAAAATATATTTAAAACAACGACAAGAATGATAGATTTTAAAATATCTATTGAAAAAACAGCTGAAAAGTCTTTTTTAAAATCAGAAAGTGAATTTCTAAGTTTAAATAAAAAATAGCAGATAATCAAAACATATATTGCTGTAGAACTAAAATGAATACCGAAAAATG
>NZ_JAZNAN010000003.1:0-11494 GCF_045586545.1 Methanobrevibacter sp. | reverse complement strand
TAATTATACAAAAATATTAGGGTTAAAAGTAATACAAATTAAATAAAATTTCTTATCAAAAGTAATACTTAAATTAAATTTAAATATTATTAATATTAAATTATCGCTTATGGCTCTATCTCTTAAACTAAAAAAGTATCTATTAAAAAATGGTGCAACCGAAGTGGGATTTGCAGACATAACCCAATTTACCCCTAAAGAAGGATTAAATGTGGGGGTTGTCTTTTATATCACATATCCCAAGGAAATAATAAGAAATATGCAAAATGCACCTACTCCAGAATACCTTCAGGAATTGATTAGTTTAAACACTCGGCTAGATGCACTTGGGATGGAATGTGAAGAATTTTTAATTGATAAAGGTTATGATGCATATGCCCAAACAAAAAAAAGATTAGGAAGTGATTTTGGAGAATTTAACTCTTTTGAACTACCACACAAAACAATAGCTACACGTGCGGGGCTTGGGTGGATTGGCAAATCAGCATTATTCACCACAAAAGATTATGGATCCGCCCTAAGATTATCCTCAGTTCTGACAGATGCCCCTCTTGAAGTTGGAAAACCTATTCTAAAATCAAGATGCGGAAAATGTATGGAATGTAAGGAAGCATGTCTTGGGGGAGCAATAAGTGGCCTAAACTGGAATTATAAACTTAAAAGAAATGACTTTTACGACGATAAAAAATGTGAAAAATACGCCCTGAAGATTTCAGAAGAAAATCTAGGAAAAGCAGATACCGTATGTGGAAAATGCATTTTTGCCTGCCCACATACTCAAAAATATATCAAAAAATTATAATTTCACGGCATAACGAAAATCATTAGCCAGGGGATTAATTTCTAATTCTTGAATTTTTTTATCCATATGGACAGTTTCAAGCTCATCATTGGAATCCATTGCAACAACAAAACCCATTTTTGTCCAAAATTCGATGGCTCCATCCAATGTTTTATGTGTGTGCAGATAGATATCATCATATCCCGCTTCATTTGCAAAGTTCTCAGCAATGCTGAACATTTTGGAAGCTAAACCGCAACGTCTGCATCTCCTATCAACAAACAACCTCCATATGCTTGAGGTAGTGTCTTTTGAATAGAGATGTCTGAATTCAGGAAAATCCTTATCATAAGCCCTAATGCCAATTGTTGCAATAATTTCACCGTCATCAAGATAAGCAACAAAAAAGTTATTTTTTTCTGGAGAAATATAATATTCTTCCAGATTCATAACATCCTGATGCCATTCTGGGACATAATCATAACCAAATTCCGATTTTATCATATTAAACAAAAATTCTTGAACACATTTAATTTCATTTGAATCTTTGCTCAATTCCTTAATTGTAACATTCATGGAAAACACCAGTTAATAAAAGTATTACTTATATTAAAAAATTTATTTGATTAGTAATACTTTTTTATAAATTTTGAATAACTTTAATATTGATAAAGTACAAATTACTATATAAAAGTTATCATTTGAAAATCATGAAGGTGATTTGATGGAAAAAGTATTAGATGTTGAAAATGTTTCAATTTCATTTACTCAATATACAAAGGGACTAAATCAAAGGGATTTGAAAGTTATCACTGATTTAACCTTAGATATATCTGAAGGAGAAATATTGGCAGTTTTAGGTTCAAGCGGTTCTGGAAAAAGTTTGCTGGCTCATGCAATATTCGGAATATTACCTGAAAATGCAAATTTAAATGGAAAAATCAAATATATGGGAAAAGAATTATCCCAAGAGGATAAAGAAGAAATAAGAGGAAAAGATATAGTGCTTGTACCTCAATCAGTGAACTTCTTAGACCCATTGATGAAAATCGCAGACCAATCAATCGGACACACTGAAAGTGACGAAGAGAGGAAAGCAAAAAAAATAAAACAAAGAGAAATCTTTGAACACTACAACCTCGGTCCCGAAGTGGATGACATGTACCCATTCCAACTATCCGGAGGAATGGCAAGAAGAGTACTTGTTTCAACCGCACTATTATCTGATCCAAAATTGGTTGTAGCTGATGAACCAACACCCGGGCTTGATGAAAAAACAGTACAGGAAACATTAAATCACTTCAAACACATGAAAGAAGATGGAATCGGAGTATTGTTAATCACACACGATATTCATGCAGCGCTCGAAGTAGCTGACAGAATAGGAATATTCTATTCAGGATATGTAATTGAGATTGCGGAGAATAAGGATTTCTCTGGAGACGGTGAAAACCTGCTCCATCCGTATACAAAAGCATTATACAAAGCATTGCCTGCAAACGGATTCGAACTAACAAAAGGACATCAGCCATTACATGGAGAAATCCAAGTAGGTTGCCCATATTATGGCAGATGCGAAATGAGATTCGATAGATGCAAACAAGAAAAACCTGAATTGATTGACCTTGGAACCAAAAAAATCAGATGCTTTAAATATGAAGAAGGTGCATAAGATGAAACTTAAAGCTGAAAACATTTCATTTAAATATCCCTCTGCAAAAAACTATCTTTTAAAAGATGTTAATCTTGAATTGGACAACAAAAAGATTATTGGTTTGATTGGAGATAGTGGTAGTGGAAAATCAACATTCTGTAAAATATTATCCGGATACATTACAAAATATGAAGGCAGCGTAACATTTGATGGAAAACCATTTCCAAAAAAAGGTTTTAAACCAGTCCAATTAATTTATCAGCACCCTGAAAAAGTTATGAATCCAAAATGGAAAATGCAGCAAGTATTAGCTGAATCATGGGATGTTGATGATGAATTCCTAAAAGAATTCGGTATTCAAAAATCCTGGCTTACAAGATTCCCACAAGAGTTATCCGGAGGAGAACTCCAAAGATTTTCAGTTGTAAGATCCCTAAATCCAAATACTCAATTTTTAATAGCCGATGAAATGACAACAATGCTTGATGCCATTACACAAGTGCAAATCATAGATTCTGTATTAAAAATAGTAAAAGAAAGAAAAATGGGATTTATGCTCGTAAGTCACGATATGCCTTTAGTTGATACAATATGTGACGAAAAAATTTATTTTAAAGATATTAGTGGTGTTTAATCATTAATATTTATTAATTTTTTTATTTGCCTGTCCGCCCAAACCATCGTAATGTTATTTGAAACGATTTCGCCTAAAACAATACCCATCCAAGCTCCCCAGACACCATAACCTAAAACAACGCCTAATAAAACTGCAAAAAATATTGTAAATCCTGTTTCTCTCATAATTGTCTGAAACATGGCAGTGATTCCTTTTCCAATACCTTGGAAAACATAAGTTGATGCAACACCAACAGCCATTGTCGGATAGTAAATCACAATCCATGAAAGAAAACTAGTCAGTTCTGAAGCTATTCTTACACTGCTGCCGCTGGAAGCAAAGATTGAAGCGATATCACCTGCAAAGACATTTGTCAAGATGGCTACAATAAAAGCAATGACTATTGATACTTTCATTGCATATCTGTGAACAATTTGGATGTTTTTATAGTTTTGAGCCCCATAATTTGCAGCAATCACGCTGATTAATGCGGTTCCAATAGCCAGCAATGGTGTTGTGCCAACTGTTACTATCCTCCACCCAGTCGAGTAAACTGCAACCGAATCAGTTGAACCGACAAAAGCCAATAGCGCTGAGAAAACTGCTGCAAAGAATGCATTGTTTAAAAGCTGAATACTTGCTGGGATGCCTACCTTAACAATGTCTTTTGAAATATCCCGTTTAAAATTGAAATTTGTGAAATTAGGCTTTATGTAAGTGTCTTTTTTAACGTAAAACCAATACAAAATCATTAATATTACGAATATTGTTGAAATGACTGTAGCTATTGCGGCTCCTTTAACTCCTAAATTTAAAGTATATATGAATATGGGATCCAAAATCATGTTTAAAATAGCTGAGGCAATCATTGCATACATCGATCTGGTTGTATCCCCTTCACCTCTAAAAATACCATATAATGCATTAGAAAGGATTATGAAAATTGAACCTAAAAGAATAATTACTCCATAATCGGTTGCATAGCCAATAGTTTGTCCAGCACCCATAGCATTCAAAATTGGGTTCAATAAAACCAACAATATCACAGTAATAATCAATGAAACAATAATGTCCAATATAATTGAATGAATTGAAGCATTATCTGCCTTAGCTTTATTGTCCTCACCAAGATACTTGGATATTGCAAAAGCAACACCTGACCCTAAACCATTTCCAAAGCCGACTAAAATCATGAATATCGGTGTGAAAAATCCTACACCCGCAAGTGCATCAGCACCAAGGCCAGATACCCAGGCAGCATCAATCAGATTGTAAAAACTGGTAATGAGTAATGAAATTATCAAAGGTATAGACATTTTAATCAATGCTTTTTTGGGATTTTGAAGCATTATGTCTACACTATTTGAGGAATCATTACTTTGCATGAGTTAATATTAAACTTTATTCAGATATATAATTAATTATTCAACAGTTTTCTGGTTCTCTCTTCAAATTCGTTGTAATCAGATTTGTACAATTTGTCCTGGATTGGTCTGAATTTATCAAATTCAACTTTAACAAAATCATTAATCTCTTTTCGACTGACTTTACCCTTCCATTCAAGAATTTGATAACCGACAAAGTCTAAAAATTTGTCTAACTGAGATGCCCAATCTGGCATAGTCATCGGAATTTCCCTTGTTGCTTGAAGTTCTGCAAAGTTAAGATACAATTCCACGAGCTTGTTAAGTTCGCTAAGTTCATCTTCAGTCAAATAATTTTTAGCAATTTTAGTATCGCTTAATTGAATTTTTCCTTTAGGAGAATGTTTCCAAGTTGTCAAACCCATGTTTTCTTTTTCGCTGTCTGCCCTATTTTTGATTATTTCAGGAGCAGTCATTCCGGATATGGCATAATGAAGTTTGTTTTGAACTTTAGCATAGAAATCTCTTGTAATTTCGGCATTTTTATTATAATCATGGCTGGTTGCATACAAATCGGTTAATTTTTCATAGAAACGCCTTTCAGAAACTCTAATTTCTCTTATTCTTTCAAGCAAATCAGTAAAATAATCCTTTCCAAACCTAGATCCATTCTTTAATAACTCATCATCTAAAACAAATCCTTTAATCATGAATTCCCTTAAAACGCCAGTTGCCCAAATTCTGAAGTGAATTGCATTTTTAGAATTGACTCTATAACCTACTGAGATAATGGCATCCAAATTGTAGAAATTTGTATTATACTTTTTACCATCCGAGGCAGTTGTTTCCATTTTGGAAACAACTGAATTTTTAATTAATTCCCCTTCATCAAAAATATTTTTTAAATGTTTACTTATGGCTGGAACTTTTACATTGAAAATTCGGCCATGGTCTTTTGAGTTGCCCAAAATGTTTCTCTTTCATGGTCTACAATCACATCCATAGACACTTCACCTTCATCACCAATATACAGCAATGTTCTTGTAATCTGATTTTCTTTCATTTTTTAACCTCTTTTTTATTTAATTAGACATAATTATGATAATATTAAATTTAAAAGCTTAAATACTTTTTTATTCTAAATTAAATCAATTTTACAAGGTTAAAACAATTTTACAGAATAATAACAATATTACAAAATGAAAGCAATAATATGAAGTGATAACGAATCTAGAATATTCAATTAATTAAAAAAAAAAGTAGAAAATAATGATTGCATTATACTAATAGAAGCATGCCCGTGTTTTAAACAGCCAGCATGGTTCCAGCTACAAATAACAAATGAAAAAAATAGGATAGTGAAATATTCACCATCCATTTAAATGAGATAAGTTAAATCTCAAGACCAAGACATCATTAACCGATAATGACCAATTATTGCATTGAACAGGACTACAGTTGATAAGTCATTATTGTTAAAGGGGAATAGTTAAGAAGTTCACTTCAAAAGCATCTGCTATCCATGACTATCAAAATCGTACGTTTAATAATGCACTGACCATTGATTAATGAGATTGATTTTATATGTTATTTATATCCTTAAATAGCAAAATATCATCACATATGACCTCAAGCAATTCAGGATCGTGACTGACAGCCAATATTCCAATATTATTGGCTTTAGCATAGTTAATGAGCTTTTCCCATATCTGCACTTGAGTTACGGCATCAAGCATGGTACTTATCTCGTCGGCAATGATGAACTTTGTTTCTGGATTGAGAGCTCTTAAAATACTAAAACGCTGCAATTCTCCACCGGAAAGTTCACTAGGCCAACGGGTTAGCCATTGATCTTTAAGGCCGAAAGTATCTTTTAAATCTTGAGGCGGACTCCATGATTCATTTAATACTTTATCCATCTTCCATTTTGGATTCATTGTCTTTTCCGGATGTTGGAAAATCAATTGTACCGGATAAAAACCTTTATCTGGAATCTTTTTACCATCAAGGGTTACTTCACCTGAATAATTAGTAATGTAGCCAGATAATATTTTACATAAAGTACTTTTACCACTACCACTGTCACCCATTAATCCTATAATTTGATTGCTATTAAGAGATAATGAAACATCCTTTAATATCTGTCTTTTCTTATTGTATGAAAAAGTAATATTCTTCGCTTCAAGATTCATCATTAGCCCCCTCATAATTAAAGCATCTAATCATAATACCATCATGATTAACGAGCTCAGGTTTATTTTTCTCACACTTGTCTAATCGAATAGGACAATTTTCCCAGTAAGGACATCCCGGAAGGTCTTCTAAAGGTTGAACTCCTTCAGTTAATTTAAATCCGTTTCTAGGCAGGGAATTAATTAATGCCTTAGTATATGGATGCAATACATTATCCACGTTTTTGAAGTTTCCTACATTATTAATTTCAATAACATAACCAGAATAGAAAATTGCAATTCTATCTGCAGTTTTCAGGGCAACATCAATTTCGTGAGTAATTAGTAAAACACCTTTACCATGCTCTTTTAAATTCTTTATATCCTCAATTGTCTCTTTAACACTTTGTGCATCAAGCCCAGGTGTTGGCTCATCAGCAATTAATAAATCCGGATCACCAATTAAAGCTGTAGACAACAATACTTTTCTTGCCATACCTCCGGACAGTTCAAATGGATATAAATCATCTACACTTTCATCCAATCCATATCTGGCGAATATTTCTCTTTGCCTTATTTTTTTCTCGGCATGTTCCTTTTCATCCTGACATTCACCAATTGCCTGTTCAGATACCTTCATAAGAGGGTCCAAGAAATTTACAGATTGAGGGATTAAACAAATTTCCTTTCCCCTTATCTTTTCTTTCATCTCCTGGTCTAAAATATTGCCTTTATATTTTATTTCACCAGTAACATTAGCATTATATGGTAAAATACCTAAGATTGAATGAGCCAAAAGACTTTTACCTGAACCACTAGAACCTAATATGGCAACGATTTCTGCTTCGTCAACATCTATTGTTAAATCAGATATTACCTTTGAATCGTGTCTAACTAATCCTTGAACATATTGTGTAAAAGATATTGATAAATTATCTACTTCTAATAATTTTCCCATAATATCACCCAATCTAGTTATTTGCCTGTGCAGGATCCAATAATCGTTTTAAGTTATCTCCTATAATATCAAACAATAATACGACTATCAATAATGCAAGACCCGGGAAGAATGCTAACCACCAAGCACCCATTGCAAGGTAAGTCATTGATTCTGACAGGATAATACCAATTGCAGGTTCGTGTGGTGATAAACCGAAACCTAAGAATGTTACACTTGATTCGTGCATAATTGCATGTGGGAATACCAATAATGTTCCTACAAATATCTGAGACAATACCAAAGGCAGAATATGCTCTTTTGCAATCCATAATTTACTTTTACCAAATCTTTTGGATAACGCTACATACTCAGATGTGTTAATCTGTAATACTTCAGCTCTAAGCACTCTTGTCAAATTAACCCAATGCGAGAATGCTACTGCCATCATTACACCAAATGCACCTTTACCAAATCCAATAGAAATCATCATGATTAATAGGATATGAGGTATTGATGCGAACAAGTCAATTAACCAAGATACGAATTCATCACAGAACTTGTTTGTACTTGCAAGGAAAGCTAAAATTGTAGCGATTATACTTGACAATATTGAAGAAACCAATCCAATCATAATACTTAAGCTTAAACCTTTTATTGTACGGGTAAACATGTCCCTACCCATCCAGTCAGTACCAAAAAGATGTTCGAATGATGGAGGTTGCATTTTTATAGTGAAATCAGTAGGTAAATTAGCATCGGTTAACATTCCACAAATAAAGATAATTAATAATACCAATCCTGTAAGTGCAATAGTTAAAAGTGTTTTTTGCCTTAAGTTTAGGCTACTAAATAAACCTCTGTTATACCATGGAAGTTCACTCATCGTCCTCACTCCTTAATCTTGGGTCTACATATTGATAAATCAAATCAGCAATAAAGTTTCCAGCAAATACGAAAATAGTACTGACAATAACAATACCTAATAATAATGGAACATCAGACCTCAATCCTGCAGCTACAGTCGCTTGCCCAATACCAGGGTATGCAAATACCTGTTCAACAAGAATTGTTCCACCAAATAATTCATTGAATGATAAGAATTGAATTGAAATTGCTGGAAGTAAAATATTCCTTATTCCGTGATTCTTAATTATGCCCCAAAAGCTTTCACCTCTTGCTTGAGCAAATAAGAAATAATCACTTTTTTTAACGCTTATAAGTTTATCTCTGGTGTACATGGTTAGAGAAGCAATTCCTATAATACTTAAAGTTATTGCAGGCAATATTAACCTATATAACCATTGCCAGAATGTAACCGTGTCTGATAATTGGCCAATTGGAACCGAAAGTCCAATAGGGAACCAACCTAGATATACAGAGAAAACCATTAAAAATACTAATCCTATCCAAAAAGTAGGGGTAGATTGTAAAATGTAACAGTAAGTTTTAATTGCTTTATCTATCCAAGAGCCTTCTTTTGCACCTGCAATTACACCTAATCCGAAACCTACAATTCCAGATATTACCCAAGAAACAATCATAAGAGTTAATGAAGCTGTGAATTTTTGCAGGATTACTTCTGTTACAGGTACCCTATAAATTAAGGAAAAACCCATGCTTCCAGATGCTAATGTTTGAAGCCATCCCAGTACTCTTTCACCTAAGGACAGATTTGTTCCCCAATATTCTCCTATGATGGCCATTTGCTCTTGACTGACAATTCTTTGCCCAAGATAAGCTCTAACTGGATCGATTGGAGATACTTGTACAATGATAAAACTGATTGCTGCAACAACAATTAACAAAATTAGTAATCTAACGGCTTTAAATCCTAAAAATTTAGCTAATTTTTTATTGTTAATTTTAACCATCTCGTAAAAATTTGTTTTCTAAAAAAAAGAATAAAAAATGATTTAAATTAATAAATCATTTTGTATTTAAATTATTATGCTTCAGTTGCATTAATACGTGTCCAATCGTAGATGTTACCCCAGATATCTCCACCGTGTGGATAAATAAGGTGTGTACCATTGGAAATGTCTAAGTCATCACTTACAAAGTAAGTGTAATCCATAGTTCCAATCCATAAGTAAGGATAGTTGGAGTTAGCTTGTTGAGCTACTTGAGACCAGGAAGAATATGAAGCATTTAAATCTTGAGCCATTGCCGCATCAATACCTGCATCTACTGCAGAATCATTAAGCATTTCTGCGTTATCGTATCCAACACCTGCTACTCTTGAATCGTATTGGTGTTCAAGTGAAAATGGATCTGCTGAACCCCATCCCCATACTACTCCTTGACTGTGGATATTAGGGTCAATATCATCCCAACTTCCACCTTGTGGAATAATTTCAATACCTAATTCTTTAGCTTGTTCTGCTACAGCTACAGCAATTGCTTGTCTTTCAGATGCGGATGCTTTATAGTATATTGTGAATGAAGCTTTAGTACCATTTTTTTCTAAGATTCCGTCACCATCAGTATCTTTCCATCCTGCATCTGCAAGGATTTGTTTTGCTTCATCAACTTTACCGTCTTCAAATGGAGATTCAAATGCCCATGGTAATTGACCAGCTACACCATTGTAAGAAACATTACCATATCCATTTAATGCACCATCAACTATTTTTTGTCTGTCAATACCGATGTTTAATGCTTCTCTTATTGCTGGGTCACCAGTTACGTTGTTACCAATGGTAAAGTTATCTCCAGCTACATTTCCTTCATCCATTTGGGTTGGTAATGAAATTCCACGTACATCAATTGAATCGAAGTATTCCATGTGGTAGCCGTCTATTTTTTCGTTAGCATATGCTACTGGTACTTCAGCAATGTCAACATCTCCGTTTTTAACTGCTGCAAATGCTGCATCAGGATCAAGGAAGAGGTTGGTTATTTTTTCGAAGTATGGTTCTTCACCATAGTAATCAGGATTTTTCTCCAAGATGAATTGTTGTCCTTTGTCCCATTGAGCTAATTTATAAGGTCCGGAACCAATTGGGTTTTGACCGTATGTTTCTTCATCATAACTAGCTGCTGGAACGATACCAACATCAGTTAATTTGTTAATGAATGTTGAATCTGCTTGATCTAAAGTGAATACAACTTTATTACCATCTGCTTTAGCTTCTTTCATGTTACTTAAATCTGCACCTTCACCTAATTCTTTAGCTTTATTGTATGAGAATGCTACATCATCTGCGGTTAATTTAGAACCGTCTGTGAATTTTACATCATCACGAATAGTTACTGTGTATGTTTTTAAGTCACTTGAAATTTCATAATCTGTCGCCAAATCATTTACAAAATTGTTGTCTTTATCTCTTTTAAGAAGTGTACTTTGAATAAGAGGGTCTGTTCCAGAATCGTGATATCCCCAACCGTGCATTGGGTCGAAACCATATTCTGGTTCTTCACCGTGAGCAGCAACACATGTTACTAATTCATTAGCAGCATGTTCTGTGCTTCCGCCCCCTAAAGCAACAGCTGCAATACCGATAATTGCGATAGCAGCTATAACTGCACCAATAATATATTTTGTTTCCATGTTATTTCCTCATTAAAAATTTACTAATAATAAAATCTAAAGTAATATCCACTTTTTAGTAATACTAAATCATGAAAATATAAGATATAAGTAATACTTATATTATTAAAGATATTACAATAATTATATTTAGGTTCAAAGTATATAAAAATTACTAATAATTTTCAAAATAGTATTATTTTAGCACATTGTTTAAAATTTATCAAGACAAAATCTTCAAAAAACTAAATATTTTAAAAATTATTTATTTTTAAATAATCTGCTAAGGATCTCTTGGCGTCCAAGCCCCGCCCCGACACCGCTTTTCGGTGCTTTTTGCGTAGCGGCGGTTGGCGTAACCACTTCCCTTTTCGGGGACTGCAAGCGAATAATGCGTGGCATAGGGGGTGTCGTTTGAGGTGCTTGCGGTGCGGCGTTT
>NZ_JAZNAN010000002.1:0-40685 GCF_045586545.1 Methanobrevibacter sp. | reverse complement strand
TATCAACGTTTAGGCCAACAAACTGGTAGAGATGTTGGTATATTGTATGGTATTATACTTGGATTAATTATTTTAGTTGTAGCTATGAAATTTGGAGTAGCTTCAATGTTATCTACCTTATTATAGGAGGTTTATACTTATGTTTAGATTTGATAAAGAACAACTCGTAATTGATATTGCTGGAGTTAAAATGGGTGGGCAACCTGGTGAATACCCAACCGTTTTAGCAGGAACAATCTTTTACGGTGGACACAAAATTATTAGTGATGAAAAAGCAGGTGACTTTGATAAAGATGCTGCTGATGGATTAATTAAAACTATGGAAGAAATGTCTGACGTAACCGGAAACCCTTGTGTTGTACAAACTTTCGGTGCTACTGCAGATGCTATGGTAAAATACCTAGAATTTGTAGGTGACGTCTGTGACAAACCTTTCCTTATAGATTCAACCGCAGCTGCAGCAAAAATTGCAGGTGTAGAATATGTTCAAGAAGTAGGATTAGCTGAAAGAGCTGTTTACAACTCTATAAGTATGGCAGCAGAACCTGGTGAAATTGAAGCTCTCAAAAACTCTGACATCGATGCATCCATTCTCTTAGGTTTCAACCCAATGACTCCTGGTGTAGAAGGAAAAATCGAAATCTGGGAAACTGGTGGAGCTGTAATCGACCAAGGTATTCTTGAAATGGCTGACGAATGTGGAATCACCAAACCATGGATGGACGTAGCAGTTACTCCATTAGGTCAAGGTGCAGGACCTGCTGTAAGAACCGCTTACGCTGTAAAAGCTAAATGGGGATACCCAGTAGGATCCGGTATTCACAACGTACCTTCTGCATGGGACTGGTTAAGACAATACAAAAAAGAACACAAAGAAGCATGGCCTGTTTGTGATATCGGTTCAAACATCGTACAACAAATGGCTGGTGGGGACTTCGTTCTTTTCGGACCTATCGAAAACTCCAAACTTGCATTCCCTGCATGTGGTATGGCAGATATCATGATTGCTGAAGCAGCAAAAGATATCGGTACCGAACCTGTTGAAGACCACCCTATTAACAACTTATTATAGATAAAAGGGTCCCGATTAGATGAATTTTTCATCTAATCATTTTTTTCTATTTTTTACTTTTTTTTAACTAACTTTTTTGTACTTTTTTTCAAGGTTTTTTAACAAAATTTATATTATTATAAAAAGATATTTATAATCAAGTTTTAATTGAGGTTATAAAATGTCTTTTCTAAGTAAAATTTTTAATAAAGGTCCTAAACCTATCATTGCTCATTCTAAAACAGGTAATTTAGGTACTTTAAGAGCTCAAAAAGCAGGTCCTGCAAGTCCTGGTGCTGTTCAAAAGCCAGATACTTTTTATGTAACTGCTTCTGTTGAATTAGGTAACACTACTACAAAGTCTATTGTAATGGCTACCAATTTAAACACTAGTGAATCTTATTTATTAAATAAAACAGTTAAAATGACTCGTGATATACGTCCGCCTAAACCTAATGAAGAGGTTTTTGGTAAAACTGTTTGGGGTATTGAACTTTCTAAGGAATCTGTTACAGAACTTATTAAGGATACTGTTTTAGAATCTTTAAGAAAATGTAATGTTGATAAAGATGAAGATTTGGATTTTGTTGTAAGGTCTACTGGGGTAACCGCAGGTTTTGCAACTGCTGAGGAGGCAGGTCAACTTATTATTGCACTTGCTGACGGTTGTCTTGAAGCAGATATTCCTCCAAGGAAAATGTCTCCTGCAATGACTATTTCCCAACTTCCAGAAAGATTGCAAAAACATTCTCTTTTAGAAAACATCATGTTTGATGGTGCTGTTGTGAGTGTAGTTCCTCCTCAAGGTAAAGAAACAGTTGCAAATGAGATGGAAGGGGAGCTTGTAACTGCAGGTATTAAATTAGGTGCTAAATGGACTGATGTGGATTACAGAAACCCTTGTGTTTCTCTTGACTTCGGATCAACATTAGCTGGACGTATTGTTAATGATAATGAACCTTATGCTAATACTGTTGGTAACTTTTTAGGTTTGGCAGGTGTTGTAAGCGACTCTATAGCTAGAGGTTCCGGCATGATTGATAAGAAAAACGGTGCTGCTTTAGATATCTATTCCGATAAAGCAATGAAAAAGGCAGACCATAAACAAGCTCAAGCAAACGCATTGGAAGCACATAAATTGGTCAATATTACAAAAGTTCCAATGGATGTTGACAGATTCGGTACTGTACCGGTCAATCCTGAAGCTGCTGAAAAAGCCGGAACTACATTAATCGGATGTGATGTTGGATTTAATGGAGATAAATTGGATGAATTAATGGAATTGGGTGCACAATTCTATGATGCTAATGGTCTTCCAACTTTACTTTCAACTCTCGACTATGTAAGTACCAATATTGTTACTAGAGTATTGGATGTTGCATTTGCCGAAAACGTCATAGTTCCAGGTTCTGCATTAGGTATTACCGGTAGGGCAGGAATTACTGGACGCAAACCTCAACTTATATTGGAAGCTGTTCAGGATAAGTTTGAAAATGTTGTTTTCGTAGAAGATGGTCTTGCATTAGGTTCTGCAATCATGGCTCGTTGTATGAATTCAATGGGAACTCCTAAAGTGCCTATTGGAGGTAAACAAGGAGGAAGATGTATCCTTAAAGATCGTATGAAAATGATGGGCGGTAAATTCGCTTAAGCCTTTTTGTGGTTTATCATGATTTATGCTATTTTGATGGCCGGAGGTATGGGAACTCGACTTAAAGTTCCCGAAGAAAAACCTCTTTTCAAATTACATGATAAACCTTTAATTAAATTTGTAATTGATAACTTAACTGCTTCTAAATTAATCGATGAAATAATAATTGCCGTTAGTCCCCACACCCGTGAAACAACCCAATATTTAAGAACATTAGATTCTAATTTTAAAATTTTAGACACTTCAGGTAAAGATTATCTGACAGATTTATCCTATATTTTAGATTATTTTGAAAAGAAATCAAAAGATGATACTTTACTTTTTATCAATGCTGATTTGCCATTTATTTCGACTGAAACAGTTGATTATGTCCTAGACTATTATTCTAAATCATCTAAAGATGCATTGTCCATATTGGTTCCTGTCAAAATTTTTGAAAACTTGGGTCTTGAATATTCTTATGAATTTGATGGCAATGTTCCATCGGGGTTAAATGTTTTGAGAAGTGAAAATATTGTTCAAGAGGAAGAACAACTGGTTATTCCAAAAGTCGAGTTAGCATTAAATATTAATACCATTCCGGATAGTAAAGTAGCTGAAAAGTTGTACAATGAGTATTATATTTAAATATGATGAAGTTAAATATTTATATAATTAAATTTAATTTTTATTAGGTGATTTAATGGAAAATAAACAAATTCCTAAAAGAGAAGAAAAATTATGGAGCGAAATTAAAAACTACCAAGTTGCTACCAATAATGCACGTATTCTTGGTGTTTTAGATGAATTAATCATTAACGAAAAAACCGGTAAAATCGTTGATATCGCTATTAGAGTAGAAAGTGACCGTAACATTCATGTTAAAGGGGCTAAAAGAAACGGTGACTTGTTATTAGTTCCTTTCGCTAAAGTGGAAAAAGTTGGCGAATTCATTATTGTAACTGAATAATTTCAGTTATTTCTTTTTTTTTCTTTTTCAATTCTTATTTTATTTTTTTGTGTTAACTATTTATATTTTGTAAATTATAGTTATAGTAGTATAAAACAAATTCATATTTATTCGAAAGGTGATTATATGTTGCTTGAAATAGAAAATTTGGCTGTCGAAGTGGCCGGAAAAAGAGTTTTAAAGGACATTAACTTGTCTATTGAAGAGGGGGAGACTCATGTTCTTTTAGGACCTAATGGTGCAGGTAAAAGTACTTTATTTTTAACCATATTAGGTTTTCCAAATTATGATGTAGTTCAAGGTTCTATTAAATTTAAAGGTCAAGATATTACTGGTTTGACTACAGCTGAAAGAGTTAAACTAGGCATTGGTGTTAGTTTCCAAACTCCTCCTTCCATTAGAGGAGTTTCTGTTGGAGATTTATTAAAAATTATATCTCACCAAGATGTAAATGAAGAATTAAACCCTAGAATGAAAGGATTAGCTCAACAACTTAAATTCAGTGATGAATTCTTAGATAGAGATGTAAATCTTGGATTTTCTGGTGGTGAAGTAAAGCGTTCTGAAATTTTACAGTTGCTTGCTCAAATGCCGGATTTCACAATGTTTGATGAACCTGATTCCGGTGTGGATATAGAAAATGTAGAATTGTTAGCTTCAGAAATTGGTACTTTATTAGATAAAGATAAGCCACAGGGTGCTAGAAAAAGAAGCGGACTTTTAATTACTCATTTAGGTTATATTTTAAACTTTGTCAGTGCTGATAAAGCGCATGTTTTGATTGATGGTGTAATTTCTTGTTCTGGAAATCCTACTGAAATTTTAGAAGATATTAGAAAAAACGGTTTTAATGGATGTGTTGAGTGTGCGCAATGTTTATGAAGATGCTTTAAGAGCTAAAGATAAAAAAGCTGCAATTGGTGCAGATGTAACTATTGAAAACTTTACCGATGAGACTGTTAATGCTTTAGACATGATTGATGATTTAGATGATTTAAGTAATCAAACTAAAAAAGATCTTTTAAAAGTTGGAGTGGATACTGAAGAAAAGAACAGGTCAGGTTCCTTTTTACAGGTGGATCAAAGTAATATTTTCACAAATAACTCAATGTCTGATTCAATTGAAGTCATGAATATGGCCATTGCATTGGAAAAGTATAGTTGGCTGGAAGATTATCTTTGGAATGTTGTAAAACCTGATGCAGATAAATACACTGCAAAAACTGCTTTAAATGAGAAAGAAAATGGTGTTCTAAGCGGGTATTTTGTAAGGTCTCTACCGGGAACTAAAGAGGTAATGCCTGTTCAAGCATGCATGTTTATTAGTGATGAAGACATTATGCAAACTGCTCACAATGTAATTATTGCTGAGGAAAACTCCGAATTACATTTGATTACAGGTTGTGCAACCGGTGATGATGTAGGTTCTGCAATGCATGTTGGAGTTTCTGAAATGTATTTAAAACCAGGTTCCAAAATAACCTTTACAATGGTTCACAACTGGGCAGAACAAGTTGAAGTACGTCCAAGAACTGGTGTTAAATTAATGGATAATTCAACTTATATTAATAATTATATTTTAACTAGTCCTGTAAGTACCATTCAATCTTTTCCAACTGCATACTGCGATGGGGAAAATTCAAGGGCTATTTTCCAAAGTATTCAGGGCGGTAAGAAAGATTCCATTATCGACGTTGGATCTAGAGTTTTGTTAAATGCTAAAGGCGCTAGGGGAGAAGTTATCTCAAGAGCTGTTGCACAGGATGAATCTAAAATTTATGCAAGAGGGCATTTAGCAGGTACAGTTCCTGATGTTAAAGGTCATTTGGAATGTCATGGTTTAGTATTGTCTGATGATAGTTTTATTTATGCCGTACCTGAACTTGAAGCCAGTTCTGCGAATTTAGAGATGTCTCACGAAGCGGCTGTAGGTAAAATTTCTGAAGACGAAATCAATTATCTGACCTCTAGAGGTATTGAAGAGGAAGATGCTGAATCCATGATTGTCAGAGGATTCTTAAACATGGATATTACTGGTCTTCCTGATGAATTGGCTCAACAAACTCAAAATATGATTGATATGAGTCTTGATGGAATGTAATTCCATCTATTCTTTCTTTTTTTCTTGTTTTTTCTTGTAAAATTTATTTTTCAAATGGCTTGTTTCATAGTATATAAACTTTTTGGATTTAGTTTCTAAGTAACCTTTATATTAATTATAAATGAAATATATTAATCAGTACATAATGTAATGCTGAGCTAGCTCATTAAGTACAGAAATTGTGTTTTTAAGGCATACCTAAAGGTTATTCCTTAAAAAGAAAATTTTAAAATTTTTTAAAAAACTTTAAAATTGGGTTTAGAAAGACGCAAGTTTTTCTAAAAACGGAAAAAATATATAGAGGAGGAGAAACTCTATGGCTGATGATGTAAAAATTGTAATGTTTTGTTGCAACTGGTGTTCCTATGGAGGAGCAGACACAGCTGGTACTGCACGTATGCAATACCCACCGAATATTAGAGTTATTCGTGTAATGTGTTCTGGAAGAATTGACCCACAATTTATTTTAAAAGCATTTAAAGAAGGTGCTGATGGGGTATTTGTAGCTGGATGTCATATGGGTGACTGCCACTATGATGCAGGTAACTACAAATTAGATCGTAGAATGAGATTAATTTATAAATTAGTTGAAGATATGGGAATTGGAAAAGAAAGAGTTTACCACGATTGGATTTCCGCATCCGAAGGTGAAAAATTCTCTCAATCTGTTAAAATGATGGTTAACAGAATTAAAGATTTAGGTCCAGCTCCATTAAAACAACAATTAGATGCTGAAGAATAGATTGGAGGAATGAATATGGCAGATAAAGTTAAAATAGGAACTATGTGGTTTAGTGGTTGTTCCGGATGCCACTTATCCATTGCGGATTTCCACGAATCCTTAATTGATGTTATGGAATTCGCCGATTTCGAATTTTCCCCTGTACTCATGGATACTAAATATGATGAAGTACCTGAATTAGACATTATTATTGTTGAAGGTGGAATAAGAAATGACGAAAACAGAGAATTAGCTGAAATGTTAAACGAAAAAGCTAGTATGGTTATTTCTTATGGTACTTGTGCATGTTACGGAGGTATTCCAGGTCTTGGAAACTTATGGACTGTAGAAGAATTAGAAGAAGAAGGATACATTAACTCAGTATCCACTGTCAACCCTGAAGGTATTATTCCTCACGAAGATGTACCTCATCTCGAAAGTAGAGTAAGACCTATCAGTGAAGGTATGGACATTGATTTAATGATTCCAGGTTGTCCACCTCGTTCTGATGTAGTAGCAGAAGCTGTTTTAGCATTATTAAGAGGAGACACAATTGAATTACCTTCCACCAACCTTTGTGAAGTATGTCCTAGAGAAAAACCACCTGCAGGTTTAGCTATGGACTTCATTAAAAGACAATTTGAATTAGGTCTTCCAGAACCTGATTTATGTTTAATTAGCCAAGGTTTAGTATGTATGGGTCCTGCAACCGTATCATTATGTGGTGCAGAATGTCCTTCCATTGGTATCCAATGTAGAGGATGTTACGGTCCTACTGCAAAAGTATTAGACCAAGGAGCAAAAATGATCAGTGCGATTGCATCTGACTACGGTGTTCAAGAAGATAAAACAGTTGATCCTGAAACTGTTGCAGAGCAATTAGATGATATTGTAGGTACTTTCTATACTTACACATTACCTGCTGCTTTAGTACCAATGAAAATGCAGAAAGGAGGAGAATAAAATGGTTAAACTTACTATGGAGCCTGTCACTCGTATTGAAGGACACGCTAAAATTACAGTACATCTTGACGATGCTGGAAATGTAGAAGAAACAAGATTACATGTTATGGAATTCAGAGGTTTCGAAAAATTCTTAACTGGTCGTCCTGTTGAAGAATTACCTAGACTCGTACCTAGGATCTGTGGTATTTGTGATGTACAACACCACTTAGCAGCTGCTAAAGCAGTTGACCAAATTTTCGGTTTCGATGATTATGAAATCTTACCTACTGCATACAGAATGAGAGAAATCATGAACTGGGGTTCATACATGCACTCCCACGCACTTCATTTCTACTTCTTAGCAGCACCAGATTTAATCATTCCTAACGGAACCAGAAAAACTAGAAATGTTTTCCAAGTTATTAAAGATATGCCTGAAATTGCACTTCAAGCAATTAACATCAGAAGAAACGGTTTAGAAATGGTTAGAAAAATCGGTGGTCGTCCTATTCACCCTACCTCATCCACTCCTGGTGGTATCTCAACCGAATTAGACGCTGATACTCAAAAAGATTTACTTGAAAGAGCAAAACAAAATGTAGAATTAGCACAAGCTACTTTAGACTTAGCTATTCCTGTATTTGAAGAAAACATCGACTTAATTGCTTCATTAGGTAACTTCGGTGACACCAGACACTGTGGTACCGTAAAACCTGACGGAACTTGGGATGTATATAATGGTAACATTAGATTCAGAGACAAAGACGGAAGCGAAATGTTTGAATACAGAAACGAAGAATATACTGATTATGTTGCTGAACACGTAAAACCTTACTCCTGGTTAAAATTCCCTTACATTAAAGAAATGGGATACCCAGAAGGTATTTACAGAGTTGCACCATTATCAAGAATTAACGTCTGTGATCAAATGCCTAAAGAAGCACCTCTTGCTCAAGAAGCTCTTAATGCATTCCGTGATGCATTCGGATACGCTCAAGCACCATTATTATTCAACTATGCTAGACTTATCGAATTATTAGCATCAGCTGAATGTGCTGCAGCAGCTTTAGAAGAAGATTTATCCGGTAAAAAATTCCCTGATGAATTAGAAAGAACTGAAGGTAAAGGTGTAGGTATTGTAGAAGCTCCTCGTGGTACTTTAATCCACCACTACGAATCTGATGACAATGGATTATGTACTTACGCTAACATTGTTGTAGCTACAATCCAAAACAACCCAGCTATGGAAATGGGTATTCACCAAGTTGCTAAAGACTACATCAAACCTGGTGTAGAAGTAGATGATAGTATCTTCAACTTAATGGAAATGGTTATCAGAGCATACGACCCATGTTTATCTTGTGCTACCCACTCAATGGATAGTCAAATGAGATTAGCTGAAGTAGATATTGTAGACAGTGAAGGAAACCTCATTAAAAAATTCTAAATTTAAGGGGGTTTTATAAATGATTGTATTTAACGAAGATGGCTGTATAAAATGTGGTGCTTGTGAAGGAACTTGTCCTACATCAGCTATTGAAATAACACCTACTGCTATTGTTCACTGTGACACTTGTGGTGAAGAACCAAAATGTGCTGACGCATGTCCTAATGGAGCATTAAAAGTAGAAGAATTCGAAATTGCTGAAGGTGTATTCCAAGCAAGATTAGTATTCAACTCTGTATTATGTGACTCCTGTGGCAAATGTGAAGAAGTATGTCCACAAGAAACTTTAAAAGTCACTGGTGAAAAATTAAAAGAAGTTGAAGGGTTCTGTGTAATGTGTCAAAAATGTGTTGACATTTGCCCAGTTGATGTAATTGGAATTCCTGGTGTTAAAGAACCTGCTGTATGTGAGTTAGACCTCACTGGAAAAGGTCCTGTTTACATCGCTGATTGTGTTGGATGTGGAACTTGTGTTGATCCTTGTCCAGTAAATGCAATTACTCTTGAAGAAGTAGGAAGCCCTGTTACTGTAAATGATGATTGTATTAGATGTGGTTTATGTTCACAAACCTGTCCTTGGAATGCAATTTTCATTGCTGAGAAAAAACCTATCAAACGTTCAAAAGAAATTAAATCTTTCACTTTCGATTCAGCTAAATGTATCGGTTGTAACACTTGTGTAGAAGCTTGTCCTGGAGACTTCATTTCTGCAAACGCTGCAAGCTTAACTGTTGCAATTCCTAGTGTCTGTGCTGCATGTGGTTTATGTGTAAAACTTTGTCCTGTTGATGCATTAGATATTGATGTAGAATGGGGTGAAGGTGCACCTGTAGATGCAGAAGGTATTGGAAGAGATGCAGAAAAATGTGACTTCATTGGTGCATGTGCTAACAAATGTCCTACTCAAGCTATTCGTGTAGTTACCAAAACTGGTATGTTATGCCCAGCTTTAGAAGAAACTGATGGTGAACCATCATTCGCAAGCTGTATTAGATGTGGAGCATGTGCTTCTATGTGTTCTAACGACGCATTAAAAGTCGAACAATATGAATTAACTATTGACGGCGAACCTGTTGTTAGAGACAGAATTGCATTTAACCCATCTAAATGTGACCAATGTGGTGACTGTATCGAAGCTTGTCCTTACGACATGTTACATAAAACAGACAATCCTAAATTACCAATTGCAGGATTCTGTACCTTATGTGGTCAATGTATTGAAGCATGTCCAGAAGACGCTTTATGTTACAAATAGGTGTGTTTACACACCTTTATTTTTTCTTTTTTTAAAAAATTAGTTATATATTATTCATTACTATTTTTCCATTGACTATTGTCATAATTGGTTTTCCAATATATTCCCATCCGTCAAATGGAGAGTATTCCGCTTTTGTTTTAAATTCTTCAATATTGAATTTTCCTTCTTGTTTCAAGTCAATTACAGTAAAGTCGGCGTCTTTTCCAATTGCTATCTGGCCTTTATTTTCAAGTCCATATACTTTAGCAGCATTTTCAGAAAAGATTTTTGGAATTATTTTCAAATCTATATTTCCCTTATTCACTTCAGTTAATATGAGGGGAACCACGGTTTCCAGATTAGGTATTCCAGGAGATGAATCCCACACCCCTTTTGTTTTATCTTCAAGTGTATGTGGTGCATGATCGGTTCCAATTATGGAGGTTTCATCCAAATCATTTATTGTTACCCTTTCCTCTTTTGGCCTTAAAGGGGGATTGGTTTTTATGAATGTGCCATATATATTATATGCTGAATTGTCCATAAGCAAATGGTGAGGTGTAAATTCCCAGCTCACAGGCAGGGTTTTACTTGCATTTTTAGCCATATGCAATGATTTGGCGGAACTTAAATGACATATATGCAATCTTAAATCATTTGCTCTTGCAAGTTCAATTGCTTGTTTCACTGATTCGTCTTCACTAACTGTTGGTCTTGCATAGGTGTAGTCGATTGCTTCATTTTCATCTTTTTGTTTTAGTAATTCTGTTTGTGATTCGACAATTGATTTTTTCTCACAATGGGTGGCGACAAGTCCATTATAGTCAGTTTTATTTTTTAAAGCAGATAAATTGCTGAATATTTCTTCTAAACTTTCATCACTTTCCAAATCCATAAACACTTTAAATGAAATTGGTTTTAATTTGATCATCTTTTCCATTTCCTCAAGACTGTTATGTCCTGCTTGAAGTTCAAAATTGACCACGGATTTATTTTTTGCAATTTCAATTTTTTCTTTAAGCGCTTTGTATGTATTTGTTTTGGGAAGTGTATTGGGCATGTCTATGACTGTTGCAAAGCCTCCCGCAGCAGCACTTTCACTTCCTGTTTTGAAGTCTTCTTTTTGAGTTAATCCTGGATCTCTAAAATGAATGTGGGGGTCAATGAAACCTGGAAGAATATAATTGTTTTTAATATCTATAACGGTATCTGCATTTATAGGTGTTTTTGAGATATCAGCAATTTTCCCGTCTTCAACCTTAATGAAGAACTCTCCAGGTTTATCAACAAATTTACAATTTTTTATAACTAGATCCATGATTAATCTCCTAAGTCTATAATTAGATATTTGTCAGTTCATATTTTTAAATCATAAGTTTTTTAAAATTTAAGATTTATATTTAAATTTATGTCTCAGGTTTGCGATATATTAGGAAGGGATAAAAAATTATTTTTCGATGATTTGAATATGGAATCAAAAAATTCTGATATAAAATCAGATGTTAATTTGATAGCTGATTTCACTGAATATAATCCTTTACATAATGGTCATTTTCATTGCATGAAAACTGCAAAACATATGTTTCCTGAATCATTATTTGTAGCTATTGTACCTGGCTTATTTGAGAGAAGTGGTAGGGGTATTCCATATATATTGCCACGTGAAATTAGGGCAGAAATTGCAATTTCTGTTGGTGCAGACATTGTTGTCGAAGGGCCTCCTATGGGAATAATGGGATCCGGCCAGTATTCCTTATGCCTATGCAAGATGTTTAAAAATTTAAACACAGATTATATACCTCGCGGATACAAACCTTTAGATGGTTTTGATGAGATTTTAAAAAGAATTAATATGGGCCATCATATAGCTCCAAGACCATATAAAATCATTGATAAAACTACCGGAGAAATAATTTTAAAGGACAAACTTGAAGAGGATAACTATGTAATTACCTCATTTTCAAATTCATTAAGTAAAATCGGATTTGACTATACAAACAAATTTATTTTTGTTGAAAGGATTGAAGGGGTTAGCGGAACTTTAATTCGTGAAAGCATCCAAAGGGATAATTTTGATGATGTAGTTGACATGATGCCTTCAAAAACTATTGAAGTGTTGAAAAGGGAAATAAAAAACGATTCTATAATCTATGGGATTAGAGATGTTGAATCCATTTTAAATACTGCAAATAATTTTAATTTTAATGAATTGGCAGGTTTAAATCTATTCAATGATAAATTAGCCGAAAATATTATTAAAAACAGACCTTATTCTTCTTTAGAAGAATTGGAAAAAGCGATTTTACATGGATTTTCTTCACATTTTCACCAGAGGGTCTTAAGCATTTTGGAAAATCCGATTCCTAAAAAGACAATTTCAGATTATATTGATAAATATCCATCAAATATTCGAATTTTAGGTTATAAAAATAAGGAATGTTTGGAAAAATTTGAAAAAAAAGTAAATAATGAAAATATTTCATTATTTAATGGGTTAAAAGATTGTTAATAACATTTTGTGGATTTTTAAGTGCAAATACAGCATCCATAAATGTTGGGTAACTTGAATTCAATAAGAACAAGTATATCAAGTAGTAAATAACAATTAAAATCACAATGATTAGAATAATGGTTAATAGGATATCAATAATACCCATTGGTTCTTTTTCTTCTTGATAATTTAGGTTGTGGATATTCTTTTCTTCCTTATCAGTCATTACTCCTTGTTCTTTTAAGATTTCAGCTCTAATTCTAGCTTCCATTTCTTCAGGAGTTTCTTGAAGAGGATCTTTTCTTTGAGCACGTGGAGGTTCTTCTTCTTTTGGAACATACTCTTTTCTAGTTAGAGATCCATATTGAGCTTCATCTTTAGCTAATTGTTCATTTAATGGAACTTCATTTTCATCAAAGTACAAGTCATCAAGATATTTTTCATATTTGTCTTCTAAATCGAGTCTTGCACTTGTGGTTTGTGGTTCGTAAGAGTGGTCAGGGTAAATAAAGTCATCATCCCCTTGAGGTTTTAAGGTAGGCTTTTCCACATCATATTCGTTTTGAGCAGATTGTGGTTTTTGATAAATGCTTTCAGTATCATTAGGATAGGATGATTCCAATCCTCCATCATACTCAATATTGCTTTTAATATTATATGGAGAATCTTCACTTATTCCTTGACTTTGTGAAACTTCTTGTTGAGGAGCATAAGGTATTTCAATTTCATCTAGTTGTTCTTGAGTTTGATAAATTGATTCATCAATTGCCTCGGATATTGTAGGTTCAGCAACAGCAGGTTCTTCTTCAACAACAGGTTCGTTTTCTTGTTGATTATTATCTATTCCAAGTCCTACAATTTTTTCTAAACATTCTTTGCAGTAAATTTTACCTGCAATTTCTAAACCACATTCTTTACAAATGGATTTTCCACATATTGCACATTGATCGGTGCCGTCTCTTTCAGGATGATAATAGCATTCCATAAATTACACTCTCTACGAATTTGAATATATTATAAATAATTATATATCTTTTTTTTATTTATATATAATTTTTTGTTAATATTTGAAATTGGTATTTGTAATAATTTTTTCAACTACAATCTCTGAAGCAATTAAATCATCAGCGGTTCTTAAAAAACTACCAATGTTATCATAATCTAAACTATATTCTACGCTATTTTCGTTTAATTCAGATTTTAAGTAATTTTCATTATCCACTTCCAATGATTCGTAAGCGAGTTTCGCATTATCTTCATTATCATAGTTAAATTTTATATTTCCTTTAATTTTCATAAATTTCACGCTAATATACTTTTATCTTATTTGTTCCTAAAATATTTTTGTCATTATTATTGAAAATATGGTAAACTTTATAAATAACTAAGTTAATATATTTAAGTATTCTATATATTACGAATAATTTTTATATAGCTATTAGATTCTAATGATGGAAATGTAAGATTTCAAGTTTATTATAGCTATTTTTTTTAATTAAACATGTCATTTCATGTTATATTTATTTCGGAGGAATAATAATGGTTCGTGCTTATACAAGAAAAGAGTATATTAGAAAAAACCCAAATTCAAGAATCGTACAATATGATATGGGTAACTTAAGAGATGAATTCCCAGTATCTGTAAGTTTAGCTGTTAAAAAACCAACTCAAATCAGACACAATTCTTTAGAAGCTGCAAGGATTGCTTCTAACAGATTAATGCAAAGAGCTGCAGGTAGAATGGGTTACCACTTAAAATTAAGAGTTTACCCTCACCAAATCGTAAGAGAAAACCCAATGGCAACCGGTGCAGGTGCGGATAGGGTACAAAGTGGTATGAGAAACGCTTTTGGTAAACCTATCAGTGTTGAAGCTGTTGTTAAAAAAGATCAAAGAATAATCACTATTGATTGTCAAGAAAGACACTTTGAACAAGCTAAGGTTGCATTAAAAAGAGCAGGTATGAAAATGCCAGTTCCATGTAAAATAGTTGTTGACAAAGGTGCAGAATTAATTAAATAGATTTTTAATTAATTTTCTTTTTACTCTTTTTTTTATACATTTTTTATTTTTATTTTCAAATCTTTCTTTTTTATAATTAAATATTTAAACTTTAAAATTCATATTAAAATATAATATTGACTATGTTTTATAGCTTAAATATTGTCAATTTTAATAATATTTTCAAACCAAGAGGTTGTATTTCATGTATGTTATAAAATTTGAGGATTTAAGTAAATCCGATATTGGTATTGCAGGTGGAAAGGGTGCTAATTTGGGTGAATTAACTCAAGCGGGCATTCCAGTACCGCCAGGTTTTGTAGTAACTGCACAAGCTTATGAGAAATTCATGGATGAGGCTGGCATTAATGATAAGGTCATGAGCATTCTTGATCAAATTGACATTAATGATACTAAAGCTCTTCAAGCTGCTTCTGAAGAGATTAAAAAAATGATTAATGAATCTCCTATCCCAGAAGATATGATTTTATTAATTCTTGAAGCTTATAATCAACTTTGTCAAAGAGTTGGAGAAGAAGATACTGACGTAGCTATTCGTTCTTCAGCTACTGCAGAAGATTTGCCTGAAGCTTCCTTTGCCGGTCAACAAGATACTTTTTTACATGTTGCAGGTGATGATGAAGTTATTGAATATATTAGAAGATGTTGGGCTTCATTATTTGAAGCAAGAGCTATTTTCTACAGAGAAGAAAATAATTTCGAACACTCAAAAGTTTATATTGCAGTAGTTGTTCAAAAAATGGCAAATGCTGATAAAGCTGGAGTAATGTTTACTGTAAACCCATCCACTGGTGAAGAAATTGCTTTGATTGAAGGATCCTGGGGACTTGGAGAAGCAGTAGTGTCTGGTGATGTAACTCCGGATAATTACCAAGTTGATAAAAAGAACAATGAAATAATTAATGTAACTATTAGTGATAAAAAAGTAATGTACACTAATGATGAAGCGGGTACTAGTATTAAAGTTGATGTTCCTGAAGAAAAAAGAAAAGAAAGAGTTTTATCTGATGAAGAACTCATTGAATTAACCGAAATGGGTAAAAGAGTTCAAGCTCATTATGGAGAACCAATGGATACCGAATGGGCTTTTGAAAGAGAACACTTATTCTTATTACAAGCCAGACCTATTACTACTTTAGGTGATGTTGAAGAAGAAAGTGAAGATGCTTCTTCTGATTTAGGTGAAGTTTTAGTAAGAGGTCTTGGAGCAAGTCCTGGAATGGCAGCAGGTAAAGTTAAAATCGTTTTAGATATTGATGAGTTAGATAAAATTAAAGATGGCGACATTATGGTTACCACCATGACCACTCCTGACATGGTTCCTGCTATGAGAAGAGCAAGTGGTATTGTCACTGATGAAGGTGGAGTAACCTGTCATGCATCCATCATCTCACGTGAACTTGGAATTCCTTGTGTTGTAGGAACTGGTGATGCTACAACAACATTAAAAGAAAATTCCGGTGTTACCTTAGACGGTAAAAAAGGATTAGTATTTGATGGAATTTCAGAAACTAAAGAAGAAGCAACTGCTGTTGCAGCAACAGTTGGTGCAGCTCCAATTATCACAGTAA
The DNA here is from genome assembly GCF_045586545.1 of Methanobrevibacter sp. GTDB lineage: Archaea > Methanobacteriota > Methanobacteria > Methanobacteriales > Methanobacteriaceae > Methanocatella. The sequence continues at coordinate 24,499 of NZ_JAZNAN010000002.1, read as the reverse complement.
CTGAAGTAAAAGCTAATGTAAGTATGCCTGAAGCGGCAGAAAAAGCAGCAGCCACTGGTGCTGATGGTGTTGGACTTTTAAGAACTGAACATTTAATGTTGACATCCGGTGTTCACCCTGGCAAATTCATTGCTGATGGAAGGGAAGATGAATTGATTGATACAATTGCTGACAATGTTCAAATTGTAGCTGACGCATTCTATCCAAAACCAGTATGGTACAGAACTTTAGATGCACCAACCGATGAATTTATTACTTTAGAAGGTGGAGAAAACGAACCTAGAGAACACAATCCAATGCTTGGTTGGAGAGGTATAAGAAGAGAGCTTGACCAACCTGAAATCCTTAAATGTGAATTTAAAGCTATTAAAAAATTACATGAAAAAGGATACACAAACATTGGAATCATGATTCCATTATCACAAAGTCCTGAAGAGCTTAAAAAAGCTAAAGAGCTTTGTTCTGAAGTCGGTTTTGAACCTCACAAAGATGTTGAATTTGGAATGATGGTTGAAATTCCAGCAGCTGCAATAATGATTGATGAGTATATTAAGGTTGGAATAGACTTTGTAAGTTTAGGAACCAACGATTTAACTCAATATACTTTAGCAGTTGACAGAAACAACGAGTTTGTAGCAAAACACTATTCTGAAGAGCACCCAGCAGTCATGAAATTAATTGAAAGAACAATTAGAAAATGTGCTGAAGCAGGTGTTAAATGTAGTATTTGTGGTCAAGCTGGTAGTGTACCGCACATTGTTGAAAAACTTGTTGAATTTGGAATTACAAGTGTGTCTTCAAATACTGATGCTATAGCAGATGTTAGAAAAACTGTCGCTAGAGCGGAACAAAAAATTATTCTTGACGCTGCCCGTCAACGTTTAGAATAATCTTTTTATTTTCTTTTTTTATTTTTATTTTATTAATTATTTGAAAATCAGGTTATTTTATGGATGATAAGCCAATTGACAAAGAAGAAATTTTAAATGAATTATCTGAGTTCCACAAACTGGATTATGATTATGCAGATGGTAGGATTTTAGGGTCCATGTGTACAGAAGCACATCCATTTGCTAAAGAGGTCTATTGTAAATTTTTGGATACCAATTTAGGGGATCCTGGTCTTTTTAAAGGCACGCAATTAATTGAAAATGAAGTTATAAAGTCTATTGGGGAGTTATTATCAATTGAAAATCCTTATGGACATATTGTTACTGGGGGTACTGAAGCCAATCTTATGGCAATTAGGGCTGCAAGAAATCATGCAAGGAAATATAAGGGGATAGTTAACGGAGAAATTATTATTCCTGAATCTGCTCATTTTTCATTTAAAAAAGCGGCAGACATGTTAAACTTAAAAATCGTTGAAGCTGCCCTTGATGACAATTATAAGATTGATGTCGAATCTCTAAAAGAGGTAATCTCTGATAGTACAGTAGCTATTGTTGCTATCGCCGGAACTACTGAATTGGGTTTAATTGATCCTATTGAAGAAATCTCTAAAATAGCTTTGGAAAATAATATCTATTTCCATGTAGATGCTGCTTTTGGTGGCTTTTCCATACCGTTTCTAAGAAGATGCGGATATGATTTGCCTGTTTTTGATTTTTCACTTGAAGGGGTTTGTTCAATAACTGTTGATCCTCATAAAATGGGTTTGGCCCCGATTCCTGCTGGTGGAATTCTTTTTAGAGAGGAAGAATATTTGCAAGTCATGGCGGTTGATTCCCCTTATTTAACTGTAAAAACCCAGTCCACTATTGTTGGAACTCGTCTGGGAGCCTCTTCTGCCGCTACTTATGCAGTCATGAAATACTTTGGAAAAGAAGGTTATACTAAAATTGCATGCAATCTGATGGCAAATACTATGTTTTTTAAAGAAGGTCTTGAAGAAATAGGTTACGAAGTTATTTGTGAACCTGAACTGAATATTGTAGCATTTAACCATCCTAAAATGGATACTAGTGTACTGGCGGAAAAATTAGAAGAATTGGGATGGAAAGTTTCAGTGGCCAAATGTCCAGTGGCAATTAGGGTAGTATTGATGAACCATATTAAATTAAATCATTTAAAAGAATTATTAGAAGATTTAAAAGATATATATTAACTTTCAATCTTCTATATTTTCAACATACATTAAAGGATAATTAAGCTCTTCAATGAATTCTATTCTTATTGTTGCTTTAACATCATCTACTTTTGTATGGATTTTAACATCCAGCATGTCTCCGGTTAAAGAGGTATAGTCAAATTCAGTCATTGATTCTTCTAGTTTGTCGAATCTGATGTCAACTTCCACATCTTCGATGGCAGGTTGTAGTTTCAAAGATTCTTCCATACTAGTTTCTAAACTTTTTTTAGTGTTTTTGTTAACTGGAGTTCCTACAAATTGATGAAATAAAGCTCCCATACTAATGGCGCCTTCAAATATGGCCCGTTCTCTAGCAGTAATATTTGAAAAGTATTCTTTGTCGACGTCCAATTAAAGCCCTCCATTTAAAAATATTATTTTATCATATATCAGTTCTGATGGGATTGGATTTATGCAACAGTAGAATAATACTGCTGAGATAATTAGCACTATAGCTAAAATGTAAATTCTATTGTCTTTAGGGTAGAGGAAACTAAATATGAGTCCCGCAACTAAGAATATTGCTGAGATTATGTATGCATATGACTCTTGAGGATTATCCTTGATAATTTCATTGTTTATTGGATTTTGTTTGCTTAATTCTCCCTCAATAATTAATCTATTAGCTGTTGAACCAATAGGGTCACAGGTTATTAAATAAGCATGGTCTGCCCCTTCTGCATTTAAGTTATATGTTGCAGGAACAATAGTTGTATTTATGACAGTATAGTTTATTTCTCCAATTCCCGGCCATTCTAACAGGAATGAATCTCCAATTGACAGTTCATTTAATCTTAAAAAAGGAGACCCTTGCAGTGTTCTATGTCCATATAAAACCACAGGATCTTTTGTTGGGATATTTTCTCCAGGGTCACTTAAAACACCTAGATTTAATGATTCATTATTAATCTTTTCCTGAACTCCGATTGATGGGATTACAACAGCGGGGGATTCGATATTTTTCTCAACTACTATTTTTGAAGAAAAATAATTTACTTCACCCATCGCATATAATCCAATGATTAAAATACAAATTATTATGATTATAGTTGAAATACTTGGTTTTTTCATAATATCAATTTTGTCAAATCTAGTATAATACTTTTCTTAATATGTTCGACTAATTTCTGATACCATCCAATCCGGAGCCTGTGAAGTTGGGATTGTAAGAACGATATTATCCATATTATCTATTACATAGTTGACTTTATCCTGCGGAACTTCAATCAAAAGCATATATTGAGCATCCAAATCCCCTAAATTTATTTGTCGTTCGTAATTAGATAGTTTAACCCCATAATTTTTAAGTAGTTTGTATGTTTCTTTTTCATTATATCCGTCAATGATAGATCCTTTAATCAGTTCCAAAACATCCGATGAAAAGCCTTTGGTATTTTCTTTAGGATAGGTATTGTTTCCTTTAACGATTGTATGTGATTTTGAATATTCAGAGTCAATTTCTCCGTTATCTTCATATCTCATTATCGACAATACTGTACAGCCGCTAATGTCCGGAGTAGTGGTATTTAAAGTATAATTCTCATCAGTGTAATTGTTATTTGTATAAATATCTACAATGCTTCCCACATTTACAAGGCCTGCACCTGCTTGAAGCCTTGATATTAAAACAGGAACGGAAACGGTATTTGGTTTTTCAAATTTAATTTGTGACAATACTGTCGCATCATTTTCATTAAGAATTTTAGTCGCTTCATCGCTATGCATGATTACATTCTTGCTTTCATTCGAATAAACTGCCATTGTCCTATTAAATTTGTCCTGATTTATTGCTATTGACTTTTTATGGTATGATTTCCAGTCTTTTGTTGCGGGGGTTATGATATTTATATTTTCAACATCATTTGTTGTTTTTGCATCTTCAATTTGGCTTTCTAAAGCGAATGCATTGGGAGAAGTAGTTAATGCTCCACAATATAAATCATGGAGTTCATTTAGTTTTGTTGTCTTTGCAAAGGATAGCTCTTCTTGTGCGGGTTCATAGATTACAAAATAATAAGCTGAAATAATCAATGTTAAAAGGATGAATGTAGTAATAATCACTCCAATTTTTCTCTTTTTTTCATCATCGGCTATTTCAGTTGTGCTTGGACTTAAGTATATTCCAAGCTTATGATTTAGTTTTTTCAATGGTGTTAACTCGTCATCTTTCTTGTGAGGCTTAGGATAATCTTTTTGAATTTGATCTTTCAGTTCTCGAGCTTCCTTAAAACCTCTTGGAAATAATGGGTCTTTAGGTTCTTTATCATTCATTGTTCATACTCCTAAAAGTTGGTAATGAGATGGTTAATTTAATTAATAGGAGTAATATCGGCTCATTATTTAATTAAATTGATTATGAGGTAGTATAGACAGAACAATAGTAAAATCAATGCTGGAATGTTAATGTTAAATAGAATAATGTTTATTGGAAGTATCAATATTAAAATTAACACGACAGATATTGCAATTAATGGAATATTATCAAATTTAGGATATCTAACATTGCTTATCATAAGTATTGAGACAATAATGCTTAATAATAATCCAATATATGGGTTAAATAAGCCGCTTAAATATAATGTAGCAAGTATAAATGATATTGCCGGGATTGGAAATCCTATAAAATCGCTTGTATCAATTTTACCTGCAATTACATTGTATCTGGTCAATCTCAAAACTCCACAAACAACTATAAATAAGCTAACTAATATTACTATTATTTGGAAAATGCCTGGGGTGGTGTTAATGCAACTGTAAAGGAATATTGCTGGTGCAACTCCAAATGAAACAGCATCTGAGAGTGAATCAATATTCTTACCGAATCCAAGGTCATCTTGTCTGTTTATTTTACGTGCTACCCAACCATCTGCTGAGTCAAACATGATTGCTATAATCATAAGAATTGCCGCTATTGTATATTCATGGTTAATTGAGAGAATAATGGATAAAAATCCGGAACTCATATTCAACAATGAAATTATATCTGATAGTGCAATAAAACTTTGAATCTTTGTATTTTCAATTTTCATGTTCAAACCCTAGTAATACTTTTCAACTCATTTATTATTAATTTTTGCTTGTTTTTTGCTTTATTTTTATTTATATTTCTTTTTAATTATTTATAAGTGTTATTTTTATTTGGTATGTAATTTTGTTTTAGTTTTTTAATATTTACTTTCTTGTTGATTTATTTTTTATTTTTTGATTAATGTATACTTTTCAAAAGACATAAAATATTGATATTGCCATGATTTTTTTAAAAAGCCACAATAAAAGATAACATATATATAATAATATTTTTAATAAATATAACATGTTAGGCTTTAATAAACAGTCATAAAATCTAAATTCAATATTTAATTATTAGTTAATGTTAAATATTTTTAGATTTAGGTCTTGTTTGTTTAAGTAAATTAATTTAGATTAATATTGATGTGAGTAGTTAAATGATTGAGGATCATATACGTGTACTAAGGCAGGCTGCAATGGTTACACCTGACGGGAAAAATAAAATCGAAAAAGGTTGGGGTGTTATTGCAGGCAATGCAGAGTTGGTGGATGACATGGCTTACAAGGCCATTGCATCAAATCACACTGTAAGAATCCTTTTTAGAGAACATGTTATATTAAAAGATGGTAAATTAGATAAAAAATTTGATTTTATCATGCTTTATGGAAATCCGATTATCATCAATGATTTTGGAAGAACTGCTAAAAAACAAGGTGGAGCCTTCATACCTATTTCACGTGAATATCTGAATGAAGAAAAGAACATAATGGTTCTTGTTGCTCCTGAAGATGTTATCAAAGCAAATATAAAGACTATTGAAAAATCAAAAATCCCATTTGCCATTCTAAAAGATTCTCAAACAACTAGTTTCATTGACATTGATTTGAATAATGAAGTCAAACTACCAAATTTTATCAAATCTGCTTTAAAACCATTTTATAATGCAAATGAAGTTGTTCTATCAACAATTCTACTTTCTGTAGAAAATGAAGGAGATATTGGTAAAGTTCAAAGTATAGCTACATCTAACAGAATTTTCGTTATAGACTTTAAAGATATTGTAACGGAGGATTAATCATGAATATTTTTGGAAAAGATGAAGAAGAACCACAAACTGAGGATACTAAAGTTATTAGTAATAGTTTAGGTATTGATTTAGGAACTTTAAACACAGTAATTGCAAAGCCTTCAGGCGACAAATTTGATTTATACCAAATTCCATCTGTCGTTGCTGTAAAAAAAGATGACCCTTCAGAAGTTTTAGCTGTTGGTGAAGAAGCTAAAAGAATGCTTGGAAGAACTCCTGAAGACATTCTTGCCGTAAGGCCTTTGAAAAAAGGTGTTATTGAAAATGTTGTACAAGCACAAGCTTTACTCATTAAGGCAATGCAAATTGGAATTAATGAAGGTGAAAGTGTTGGAAGAATAGTTATTGGTATTCCAGGGGATGCTTCTGAAGTAGAGAAAAACGCAGCTGAAGAAATCGGTAGAAAAGCTGGTGCACAAAATATTTTAGTTATTAGTGAAGGATTGGCCGCAGCTATTGGTGCAGGTTTGCCTATTGCAGAACCAAACGGAACCATGGTTATAGATATTGGTGCTGGATCAACTGATATTGTAATCATTTCTCTTGGTGGAATTAATGACATTGAAACTGTTAGATGTGGTGGAGACGATATTGATAATAAAATCGTTGATCTTGTTGCAGAAAAATATGATGTAGCTATTGGTATTCATGATGCAGAATCCGCAAAAATTGAAGTTGGAATGGTTCATTGTTCCGAACAACTTGAAAACTTAAGTGTTGAAGTTATTGGTAAATCTTTAGAAACTAATAGGCCTAAAAAAGTTGTCATTGATTCAATGCTTGTTGCAGATGCTGTTGAACCATACATGCAACAAATTGTTGGAGGCTTAAACTTAATTTTAGAAAGATTATCTCCGGAATTAATGATGGGTGTTTATAACAATTCTGTTGCAGTTGGTGGAAGTTCTAGACTTCGTGGAGTAAAAGAAAGAATTTTCGATGAAATTTCTATTCCAATCGAAATTTCTGATGATCCAATGACTGTTGTAGCAAAAGGTACAGCTATTGTTGCTGCTGAACCGCTTGCTTTAGAACCTGAAGTTCGTCTTAGAGCTATGAAATAAATATTTTTTATTTATTTCTTTTTTTTACTTTTTTTCACTGATTTTTATGGATATTTTAGGAATTGATGAAGCAGGACGAGGTTCTGTTTTAGGCCCTATGGTCATTGCAGGAGTAGTTGTCCCTGAAAAAATGGAAAAAATCCTTGAGAGGATGGGCGTTAAAGATTCAAAAAGGCTCACAGCAAATAGGCGTACAATTTTATCCAGAAAACTAAAAAAGATGTTTGATTATGAGATTGTAGTTATTTCCGCTCGAGAAATTGATGGGCTAAGAGCCGAAGGTGTTAACCTTAATGAAATCGAAAAAAATGCTATGGAAAGCATCATTGTTAAATTAAAACCTGAAAAGGCTATTGTTGATGCTGTTGATGTGAAAGCTGAAAGATTTCAGGAGAATCTATGCAATGATACAGGTTGCAATGTTATTGCAGAGCATAAAGCTGATGATAAGTATATTGAAGTAAGTGCAGCATCCATAATTGCAAAAGCTGAAAGAGATGCTCAAATTGCTGAGATTAATAAGGAATTTATCAAGTCAGGAGGAATTGGTTCAGGTTATCCTTCAGACCCAACTACCAAAAAATTCCTAACAAATTATACATATGATGAAATGCCCGATTTTGTAAGGAGGTCTTGGGCGACTGTTGCTAAAATGAAATAATTTGCCGTATTTTTATATAATATTTAAGTACATTGAGTAATATATTTAACTTTATAAAAAAATTTCAATATATATTGGATGATAAAAATGATAATTGAGTATATCATGCCTTTTATTGATGGAATAATCGATATTTTCACTCAAGGGGGAATTATTACATATGTAATTCTTTTCATTGGTGTTTATGGTTTAATTATTTCGTTAAGAAAGATTGCATATCTTAAAAAAATTAGTAAAGTTGACACGACAGAGATTTTTGGTGTTGTTACTGCCTCTATGGAAAGAGGCGGAGCTGTTGAAGCGTTAAAACAAATTAATGGTTTTAAAAATCCTATTTCTAGAATTATTTCTGAAACTTTAAAAATTGGTTATAAAAATAAAACAGAAGTTGAAGAAAGTATGGAACAGATTTTCATCGTTGAAGTAGGTAAAATGACTAAAGGTTTAAGCACTATTAAAACTCTTACTGAGCTTGCACCGTTTTTAGGTTTAATCGGTACAGTAATCGGTATTTGGATGACATTTAAATCTTTAGGGGTTCACCCAGATTCTGCAGCTATGGCAGAAGGTATCTATGTAGCTTTAACAACAACTATCATGGGACTTTTTGTGACTATTGTTTTATTGCCTTTGCACACTTATATTCAGGATCTCATTGAAGCAGAAATGGATAAAATTGAACTCGCTACAAAAATGACTAATTGGGGATATGCAGTAGTTAAAGTTAGAGTCGATTCTAATGTAGAATGTGCACTTGAAGCCTTGCAAGAGGCTGAGGGTGTTGTTAATACAAGATTAATTTCTGATCCTTACGCTAATATTAAAGTTTCTTTTAAACCAAGTATGTTGGATAAAAGTATTTCAAATATCATATTAGAAAAATGTAATGTTAATGCTGAAATTACTGAAAGTAAACTAAAACAATAGGTGATTGAATGGCTATTGATGTAAGAAAACATAAAAAGAAAGTTTTAGATCAAAAACCAAGTATCAATCTCGTACCTTTCATTGATATTTTATTCACTATAATGATTTTTTTAGTTGTTACAAGTAATTTTTCAGCGACTGATGTTCAAACGGATGATTCAAGTGTTGCAGATGATGCAAGTGGAAAACCTAATGTTACTGATGTTTCTGGGGACCAGGAATATTATGTAGTGCCGGTAGCTAATTTACATAAGGTTACTGTCGATGGTCAAGATCGGTCGGATGCGATAGCGGGAAGCGCCGTAGGTGTTCAGGCAAGGGTAATTGATGAAGGTCAGGTAATCATTAAACCTGGTGAAATTGAAATTACTACTCCTCCAGGAGTAACACCTGAAACAGCTGTTCATCGTCCTGAACTTTAAAATGAGGAATGAAAATGTATACTGGGAGAATTTTATCAACAGGAATGAATTGTGATGGTAAACCTTTTATAGCTTACCGTGTTTCAAGTAGATCTTTTCCAAATAGGAAATGTTTAAAATATGAAAATCGTGCGGCTGTTGTTCCAATAGAAGGTTTTGAAAAAGATATTTTTGTGAATACCTATATTGCATACAATAGTATCCGTATTGTAGGGGATACTGCTATTGTATCTAATGGTTCTCAAACAGACGTAATAGCAGATAAGATCGGTTTAGGAATGAATATCAGAGATGCGCTTGCTTATTCATTACTTACTATGGACTATGAAAAGGATGATTATAATACTCCAAGAATTGCCGCTGCTATTAAATCAAATACTGATGAAGAAGAATATGAATGTTACATTGGTATAGTCAATGATAATAAATTGTTAGTTGAGTCAGTTCCATATGGTAAAGCAGCATTCATTTCAACATATGGCAGTCAAAAACCAGATTTAGTTGATTTTGATGCTAAAACCTCAACTGAAGCCGCTAAATTTATTTTTGATGAAGGCACTTTTGCTGAATATGAAAAACCAGTAACTTCATGTGCCGCTATTTTTGATGGAGAATGGACTATAGATGTCTATAATCCATAATTTTATTTTTTTTAAGTTTATAATGATGATATTATGACAATTGAATTAATTGGTTTAGAGGGTATTCCCATTGTTGATAAATCTAGTGATATTTCACAGATTATTAAGGAAGCTATAATCAAACAAGGTTGTGGACTTAATCATGGAGACATTATATTAATAGCTGAGACTTTAATTTCAAAAGCCGAAGATAATTTTATTAAATTAGATGATTTGACTCCATCAAGTGAAGCTATTGAGCTTGCAGAAAGATCCAAAAAAGATCCAAAACTTGTTCAGGCTATCCTAGATGAATCTGTTGAAGTAGTGAGAGTTGGACCTAAATTCATTATCACTGAAACTAAACATGGATTTATTTGTGCCAATGCTGGAATAGATGAGTCTAATGTTGGTGACGGGCTTGCAACTCCAATGCCTGTTGATGCAGACAAATCTGCTCGTGAAATCCGTGAATTTTTAGAAGAGGAATTTAAAGAAGAAATTGCAGTTATTATCACTGACACTCAAGGAAGAGCATTTAGATTTGGCGCAATTGGAACTGCAATAGGTTGTTCAGGAATCACCCCTCTTTGGAGAAGAGTTGGTGAAAAAGATTTATATGGTCGAGAATTGGAAACTACTGAAATTGCAACTGCAGATGAATTGTCTGCAGCCGCATCATTAATCATGGGGCAGGCTGATGAAGGTCTTCCGGTAGTGCTCATCAGAGGTTTTAGTAATTTTGATACAATAAGGGATGCCGATTCTAACATTAAGTCTTTATTGATGCCGAAGGAATTTGATGTGTTTAGGAATTAAGTGGTTATATGATTACTGTTTTATCTGGGGGCACAGGCACTCCAAAATTATTGCAAGGTTTAAAAGAAATTGTTGATCCTAGTGAATTAACAATCATCGTCAATACTTTAGAAAATGATTATTTTTCTGGAGTTTATGTTTCTGCAGATATTGACACTGTATTGTATACAATGTCTGACATGATTAATGATGAGTTATGGTATGGTGTAAAGGATGATACATTTATAACTCATGAAAGGCTTGAGGAGATTGGTTGTCCTGAATTACTTAGGATTGGAGATGTTGATAGGGCAACAAAGATACAAAAAACTCAACTAATGGAAAAATACGGTTTAAGCAAAGCTTGTGAAATTCAAGCTAAAAATATGGGAATCAAATCAAGAATAATTCCAATGAGCAATGAAAATTCCGACATTAAGATTATCACTGATATGGGTGAACTTGAATTCCACGATTTTTTAATCAAGTACCAATCTGAACCTGAAGTTATTGATGTTAAATTTTCTCAAGTTAAACCTTCTGAAGGCATCATTGATGCGATTAAAAATTCTGATGCCGTGATTATTGGACCATCAAATCCGATTACCTCCATTTCACCGATACTATCTTTAGATGGTGTTCGTGAAGCTTTAAAAGAAACTTATGTTATTGCTGTGTCTCCAATTATTGGAAATGACAGCGTGAGTGGTCCTGCTAGCAAATTCATGAAAGCATTGGGAATTGAAGTCTCATCTGTGGGTGTCGCATCATTATATGAAGATTTTTTAGATGCTTTTGTAATTGACATACAGGATGAAGACAAAAAAGTTAAGGTAAACCAAATAATTAATAAAGTAATAATTACAAATACAATTATGAATAATTTAGATGCTAAAAAAAATTTGGCTGAAATAATTATTAATAGTATTCCTTAATTATTAAGGGGCGGTTAATAAATGATACAGATGACATTAATACAAATTGACAATTATGGGCCATGGACTGTTACTCCAAGACCTAGAACTGAATCCGACTTACAAATGTTACAAGCAAGCTTATTTGCTGATTTGAACAACCATTTTGGGAATAAAAAAGGTTTAGTATTCTTTACTAGATTCGATAATTTGCTTGCAATTTCAAATGGTCTTAATGAAGAAGATCATTTAAGAATACAAAGGTCAATCAGAAACAGATATCCTATTACTATTAGTATGGGTGTTGGCGCTGCGGAAACTCCTCATGAAGCTCAAAAATTAGCAACTATTGCTTTACAAAAAGCCGGTAGTGCTCAATCTGGTGAAAGAAAAGAGATTTTAGCTATCGATAGTTTAGTTTCAGAAGAAGATAGTTTTGTTCAAGCAGCTCATATTGATATTAACAGCGTAACCGAAACTTTAACTGATATAGAATCTGCTTTTGATACAAGTTTCATGGTCAATAAAGCTCAACATTATTTGATGACTAAATTAATTAAAAAAGGAGCATTATTATTCTTCATAGGTGGAGATAACTTCATGTCTCCATGCAATGGCTTATCTGAAAAGGAAATCGAAGACATCATGGTCGAAATTGATGAAGAAATAGGCATTAAACTCAAAGCCGGAATCGGCCGTGGAAAAAATGCTGAAGATGCAGCATACATGGCAGATATTGGTCTTGAAGAAATCCGTGCTCACAACAATGAAATGTGGACTTGGGTCATTGAAAAGGAATACTGAGGAGAATAATGATTAAAGTAGTTGCACCGATGGCTGGAATAACAAACGCTGATTTTTTAAATAAAGTTATTCCGTATGGTTTTGATGTTGCTACTTTAGGCGGTTACAGTTTAGATGCCCCTACAATTGAAGCCAGTCAAAAAATCATTCAAAGAGGAAGAAAAGAGTTTGATTTTCCTCTTGATGAAATTTTTATCCATATTGAAAATGAAGTGGCTTCAATAAAAAATATTCATAAAGATGTAAAAGTTTCTGCTAATGTAAGAGCAACAACTCCACAACCTATTATTGAAGTTGGAAATATAAAAAATTTAGATATTGTTGAAATTAATTGTCATTGCCGCCAAGATGAAATTTTAAATATTGGTTGTGGCCAAGAAATGTTAAAAAGGGATAATCTAGGGAATTTCATCTCCCAAGTTGTTGATAATACTGAATCAGAAGTTTCAGTTAAAATTAGAGCTAATGTTGATGGAATTGATACTTTTAAAGTAGCCAGTTTAATTGAACAAGCAGGTGCAAATTATTTGCATATTGATGCTATGAAAAAAGGAGTTTTCGAAGCTGACTGGGAACTTTTAGAATCAATTTGTAATATGGTTAATATTAAGGTTATTGGAAATAATTCTGTTAACTCTAAAGAAAATCTTGAAAAAATGATTGCTACTGGTGTTGATGGATTTTCAATAGCTCGTTCAGTTATTTCTGGTAAATTAGATTTTAATATTGCTAATTTTTAATTTTTTTAAAACAATTGTTATTAGAAAGTATTATTAATAGTTTAATATAAAAATAATTTTATATAGGTGATTTCATGGATTTTATAACACTAAAGAATATTACTAAAACTTTTGATGGTGTTGATGTTCTTAAAGATATTAATTTGAAGATTAGTGAAGGTGAAACTTTAGGTATTTTAGGACGTAGTGGGAGTGGAAAATCCGTTTTAATTAACATGCTTAGAGGTACATTAGATTATAAACCTGATGCAGGAAATATATTCGTTAATGTGGCTGTTTGCCCTGACTGTTTGTCTGTAGATTCTCCATCTCATGTTGGCGATAAATGTAGTTGTGGAGCTACATTTGAAGCTAAAGAAGTTGATTTCTTTAATGCTGAGCGTAAATTATTCGCAAGTATTAAAAGAAGAATTTCTATCATGTTACAACGTAACTTCGCACTTTATGATGAAGAAACTGTAATTGAAAATGTTATGAGAGCAATGCCTGAAGGTAAAGACTATGAAGAAAGTATTTATACTGCTTTGGAATTATTAGATATGGTACAAATGAACCATAGGATTACTCATATTGCTCGTGACTTGAGTGGTGGGGAAAAACAAAGAGTTGTACTTGCAAGACAATTAGCTAAAAGTCCAATGATGTTTTTAGCTGATGAACCTACAGGTACATTAGACCCTCAAACTGCAGTAAAACTTCACAATACCTTGAAAGAGGGTGTAAAAGATGAAGGAATCACCATGTTAATCACTTCTCACTGGCCAGAAGTCATGACTGAACTTGCGGACAATGTAATCTGGTTAGAAAATGGTCAAATTAAAGAAGAAGGAGATCCTCATGAAGTTGTAGAACATTTCATGGAAACTGTTCCAGTTCCTAAAAAACCAGAAATCCCTGAATTTGGTGAACCAGAAGTAACTCTTGAAAATGTTAAAAAACATTACTACTCAATTGAACGGGGTGTTGTAAAAGCTGTTGACGGCATTAGCTTAACAATCAATAAAGAAGAAATTTTCGGTATTGTAGGATTAAGCGGTTCCGGTAAAACAACAACCACAAGAATGTTAATGGGATTAACTGAACCAAGTAGTGGTGATATCCAAATCAAACTCGGGGATGAATGGATTGACATGACTAAAGTAGGTCCTCTTAATCGTGGACGTGTTACACCATATATTGGTTTATTACACCAAGAATATTCCTTATATCCTCACAGAACAATTTTAGGTAACTTAACTGATGCTATTAGTTTAAACTTGCCTGCAGAATTTGGTAAAATTAAAGCTATTCATGCATTAACTACTGTTGGTTTTACTGATGATGTTGCGGTAAATATCCTTGATAAATATCCTGACCAATTAAGTGTAGGAGAAAAGCACAGGGTTGCTCTTGCACAAGTATTAATCAAAGAACCAAATATCATTGTATTGGATGAACCAACAGGTACTATGGATCCTGTTACCAGAGTTATTGTAACAGATTCAATCTTAAAAGCACGTACTGAATTAGAACAAACATTCATTATCATTTCTCACGATATGGACTTTGTATTGGATGTTTGTGATAGGGCAGCTTTAATGAGAGGAGGTAAACTCCTAGATATAGGTACTCCTGAAGAAATTGTTCAACAATTAACTCCAGATGAAAAAGAAGACATGTTGAAAGACGGATAGTTCTTCTTATTCATTTAATTTTTTTTTAATTTTTTTCCAATCAGGACAAAATTCGTCCATTAATTTTTTAAAATTTTTAGAGTGGTTAAACTCAATTAAATGACATAATTCATGAATCATCACATATTCTAAACAAATTGGATCTTTTTTTGCAAGATTTAAATTAAGTGTGATTCTCCCATCCTTTTTGCAGTTTCCCCAATTTTTCATATTTCTAACAGTAACTTCTTTAGGAGTTCTTCCAACAATTTTTGTGCATTTATCCAAAACTTGAGGGATTGCTTTTTTTAATTCGGCTCTGTAAAATTCATTCAATGTTTTTTCTCTTTTCTGAATTGTACTTCTTTTTGGAACTGGCAGATACATCATCGATTTGTCAGCATCTATTAAAACATGTTTGACAGTGTCATTTTTGATTAACTGCAAGATATATTCTTTTCCCCAAAGATAATGTGCTTCTCCATTGCGGTACTTCAATGGGGCTTTAATGTCTTTTTCTAAAATTAATTTTTGTTTTTTTAAAATCCAATCCTTACGGGATTTAATAAATGTAATAATATCATCATCTGATGCAAATAGGGGTGCAGATACTTTAATATCTCCATTTGGGGGCAAAACTCGAAGATACATATTTTTTATATTTTTCCGCTCTAATGTGATGGCCATTCCTTCGATAATAATGTTTTCTATTGTCATTTTCTCTAATTTAAAATAAGTTGATATTCTTTAAAAAGATTTGTCTTATTTTTACAAAAAAGATTATATATTCCTAGTTTAAATAAATTATATTATTATTTTAAATTTATTAAGATTATTATTTCATTTAAAATGAAAATTATATTTGGAGGTTTATCATGACTTGGGAAGATGCACCATCTCACATTTGTAGAGGGGGAGATGTAAGGGGACTTGCTTTTTGTTGTCCTCCAGTAAAACCATGCCCAGTTTTAAACGCATTACAAGAGGTAAATTTAACTCCTCGTGAATATATTGAAATTAAAACTCAATTTGCAAAAGAAACTAGATTAGGTGAAGGAGCTGGGACCTGTTTTGGTTCACTTGTTTGGTGTTGTAAACCATCAAAGCCTTGCCCATTAAGAGACATGACTTTAAGGAACATGGACATGACTCATGATGATTATCTGGATTTGAAAAAAGAATTGTCTGAAAGGTTAGTTGGTGTAAATAAACCTGATCCTGATGAAAGAGCTGAAGTATTGGCTGAAACATTCCATGTAACTAAACTTGAAGCGATGAATGTTTTAACTGATTGCAATAATGATTTAAGAGCTGCTGTAAAAGTATTACATGCAAGGTCTCTTGAAAATTCTGATTAAAATGAATTGGACTTCTCTTTATTTAAATACCTCAAACTTAAACGTGTTTATTTTAGGTACCGGTGAAGTTGCCACAAGAAGAGCAAATAAATTCCTGGACCATGGAGCTAATGTGAAATTAGCAGGAAATAACCTTTCTTCTGAATTAGAATCTAAAGGAGCTGTATTATGTTCTATTTCTGAGGTTGATGAATTGGTCGAATGGGCGGATTTTGTTGTTGTGGCAAGCGGTGATGAAGAGATGTGTGATTATGTTTGTGGGATTTCTGAAAATAAATTAGTAAATCGTGCAGATTTTCCGCAAAAGGGGGATGTTATTGTTCCAACAAGTTTCAATATTGGAGAAATTGAAATATCTATTTTTACAAATGGTAAAAGTCCATTAATGGCTCGTCAATTGAGGAAAAAAATTCAATCAATTATTACGGATGAAGATATTTTAGAAATTGAACTTCAGGATTATGCAAGGTCTAATCTGAAGGATGTCGTTCCCGACCAAAAGGAGCGCAGAAAATATCTTTATGAAATTTTTGAAGATGAAAATATTGATGAATTCATCCGAGATAAAAAGATTGATGAGGCAAAAAGTTATATTGATAATTTAATAAGGGGATTGCAGTGATACTTAATTTAAGAGTAGACCATAAAATGGCGGATATCCAGTCTATGGAAAATATTTCTAAAGATATGGATGAATTATTCTGGAAATTGCAAGAAAAATATGCTATTAATGAGTATATTGAAATTTCTACTTGTAATAGAAAGGAATATTATATTCACAATGAAAACATTTTGGAAGATGATGAGCTATTGTCTCATGAAAATCAGAGTATTCTTATTGAATATGGCCAATCTGCCGTAATGCATTTGTTAAGGATGACTTCAGGTTTAGAATCTATGATTGTTGGTGAAGATCAGATTCTTGGTCAAGTTAAAGATGCTAAACATAAGGCAGTTAAGAATCATCACTGCGGCCGTGTTCTGGATGCTGTTTTTACAAAAGCTATTCATGTGGGCCAGGTTGTTAGAAATAAAACCAACATTAATAAGGGTGCGGTTTCTATTGGGTCTGCTGCAATTGATTTGGCTGAAAAACATATGGGCAGTCTAGATGATAAGTCTGTTTTGGTAATTGGTGCTGGAAAAATGGGTAAATTAGTTGCAAAAGCCCTTGCTGAAAAAGATTTAAATGCTATTTTTGTTGCAAATAGAACTTATTATGTTGCAGTCGAGCTTGCAAAAGATTTAGGTGGAGAAGCTATTCTTTTCAATGATTTGGAGGAATATTTGACTACTGCAGATTTGGTTATTAGTGCAACTAGTGCTCCTCATGCAATCATTACAAAAAAACGTCTTTTAGGCATTGATATGTCTTATGAAGATGTGATGATGGTGGATATTGCAAATCCTAGAGATATTTCAGAAGATGTATTGGATATTGGTGTTAAATTATTCAATATTGATGACTTAAGAGAAATCGCTGATGAAAATACTAACCTCAGAATTAAAGAATTTGGTGAGGCTGAAACTATCATCGACGAAGAGTTCAATTTACTCAAAGAATCCTTCAGAATAATGGAAGTTGACGAATTACTTGGTAGTTTAAGAGCATCTATGGAAGAGATAAGGCAACGTGAAACTAAAAAAGCAGCAGTTAAGTTGGATGATGTAGATGGCAGTGCGAAAATTTTAGATAATTTAACAAATTCCATAGTTAATAAAATATTTTTTGATATTTCTAAAAATATTAAGAATGCCGCAAAAGAAGGAAACTCAGATATTATTAATTCAGCAGAATATATTTTCAAAAAAGATTAAGGAATTTTATTCAAACATTCCTTTTACATCTCTATTTTTAATTTTTGTCGCATTTAAAGCATAATCAATATTTTCCATTGTGATTATGTCATTATCATTTGCAATTGCATTGTGAAGTGCAGTTTTAAGTATCTTTTCTTTAATGTCTCTTCCAGATAATCCTTTGGTTTGTTTAACTATTTTTTCCAAATCTAGTTCGTAATCTAATGGCATGCTTTCCAAATTATTTTCTAAAATAGCTAATCTTTCATTATCATCTGGCAATTTAAATTCAATTTCTTCTTCAAACCTGCTTCTCACAGCATAATCTAGGCTAGTCGGATTATTTGTTGCCCCTATTGTTATTACAGATTTATTTTCGATAATTCCATCCATTTCAGTTAAAAGGGAGTTTACAATTTCTGAAACATCTCCTCTTAAGGATTGAAATGACCTATGTAGGGCAATAGCATCAATTTCATCAATAAAAATGATTGATGGGGAATTTTCACTTGCTTTTTTAAATAGATCATGAATTTTAGATGCACCATCTCCGACATGGTCGCCAATTAATGATGTGGCTTTAATCAAATACAATGGGACTTCAAGTTCGTTTGCAAGTGCTTTAACAAGCATGGTTTTACCAGTGCCTGGAAGCCCGTAAAACAAAACATTTTTAGGAGCCCATGGCCCAAATTTTTCAGGATTTTCCAGATATTTTATAATAACTTTGACTTTGTTTTTAGCATTAACTTGTCCAACGATGTTTGCAAGACGAATATCTGATTTTATTTTGTTAATGTCTTTCTTTTTGTTTAATTCATCATGGATAAGTTTAATTTTTGTTGTTTCTGAAATTATTGAGTTATTCGGTTTTGCAGTTACAATTTCAAAACCATAATCCGGAATGATTTTTTGGTCAAACAGATGTGATGATTCTTTTACGACTAATCCTAACCATTGTTCACGTGCATATTCTTCAAATAATTCTTCGTTGGTGATTTCTATATCTTCATCAATTAGTGTGAACTCAAATGGGTAACCGACAGGTTTTAAAACGACAAATTCCGCATATTCTTTGTTTTCTGTATCTTTTATACTTTGTTTTTGATTAGTTGTTTTAATTTCTTGTTTTTTATTATCATTTTTCAAATCATCACCTCCGATTTTTTTGTTACACACTAACATTAGTTTTAATTATTTAAATAGTTGGTGGAATATAATTATTTCAAGGAGCAATTTCATGAGTTTTAGAACACGACGTGTAATATTTATTACACCATTTTATATGATATTTCAGTTCTTTTTGCTAAAATATCTATTTTTATTATTTGGCGGAGTTAATGATGTTTATTTGATTGTCATTACACTTTTTATAGGATTATTACATTGTTTACCAATGTTTTTTGAGGCAAGAAAATCAACAGTTGTTGGAAGGCTTTTGACAACTATTAATGGTGTTTGGATGTGGGCCTCAGTGATGTTTTTAATCGATATCATTGTAATCTATTTGCTTGGAATGTTTATAAAATTGCCATTTGAAGCAATAGTGGGTTTAGTTTTAATTGTACCGGTTTTAGGCATCTACAATTATTATAAAGCTCATAAATTGGTTGTTACTGAGAGAACATTAACATTAGCTAATTTGCCCCGTGACATTAAGATTGCACATTTGTCGGATGTTCACTTTGGGTCTGTTCGCCATAAGGAGATTATTGAGTCAATATCATCTAAATTAAAAGAACTTGAGAATTCCTGTGAGTTAGCAGTTATTTCCGGAGATTTGGCCGATGGGTCTTGTGTTGTTGAAGAAGATGATTTCCTGCCCTTAAAAGATGTGAACATGCCAATTGTATTCACGCCGGGAAATCATGATTTCTATCCTGGAATTGATAGTGTAGTCAAGGCCTGTGAAAATGCAGGCGTCATTGTTTTAGATAATGAAAGAAAGGAATTTGGAGATTTAAGTATTTTTGGCCTAACTTTTAGTTTTGAAGATAGAAGTGTTCCGAAATTGGATAATAGTGTTTTAAATCCAAATTTAGTTAATATTATTAATTATCATGTTCCTTATTATTGGGAAGAGTTTTCCGGATTGGGCTTTGATATTCAACTTTCGGGCCATACTCACGGAGGGCAGTTCTATCCTGTTATTTGGTTTGCCGAGATGTTGTTCGGATATAATAGGGGATTATTTAAAAATAAACATGGAAAATATCTTCATGTCACAACTGGAGTTGGTTCAATGGACACTCCAATGAGATGGGGGACTAATTCAGAGATTGTAATTTTGAAATTGAAAAGGAAAATGAGGTAATTGGATGGTAGTTTGTAACTCTTGCTATAACTTTGCTGGGGATAGTGATGTTTTTTGTCTGAATTGTGGTAATCTATTAAAAAATTATGAAGA
This sequence comes from Methanobrevibacter sp., assembly GCF_045586545.1. Lineage (GTDB taxonomy): Archaea > Methanobacteriota > Methanobacteria > Methanobacteriales > Methanobacteriaceae > Methanocatella. Next base: position 4,104 of record NZ_JAZNAN010000002.1, on the reverse strand, counting down.
TGTTAGATTTCTGGATATCGATTATAGTTTAACTGGAGATGATTTTTTAAATCAAATCGGTTTTAAATTTCAAGATGCGGTTTATGGATATGAAAATCTAATGTCCGATTTCAATTATTCAATTGATTTGTATTCTGAAAAATGGAGGATTCAACTGAAAAATTCACAAAATCCTTGATTAGTTATGAGAAGCATGTAAACAATATTATTGAGATATTTGATGGTTTAAGCAAGTTATTTAGTAATTGTATAGTTGATTTAAATGATTTTGCTTTAAGGTATTTGCATTTTTCAGATATTTTTTGGAAAGACTTTGTGAACTCAATAGAATTAACCAAAGCATATGAAAAATCCTATGATAAATGGATAGAATCTTTAATTAAGGTAATTTCTGAAGCTAAAAACACGAAATTAATTTTTGAATCATTTAATATTGACAATCAAAATCAAAATTTTGAGGATGCGAAAAATAATTTGTCGATAAACTTTAATAAATTCATTACATTTCATCAATCATTTGTACGTGAATTAAAGTTTATAAAACATAAATACTTAAATAATAATTGTATGACTATAGAAGAAACTCATAATCATTTTTGCATTTATTGTGGAGCAAAATTAGGAGAAGGTCAAAATTTTTGTTCACAATGTGGAAAGGCTGTTGTTCATGAAGAAAAACCTGTGGTTCATGAAGAAAAGCCAATTAATGTTCCCGTATCAAAATATAGCAGTGAAATTGATAGGATAAATCGGGAATACGATTTGAAACAATCTCGGGCCACAACTTTAGTCAATAAGCTTTTTGATCCAAATCATATGGCATATAATAAGTTTTCATCTTCAATTGAAAAATCCAATGAGTTGTTTCACAACCAATTGCTGATAGCAAGAAAAATGGTCGAGTTGGATAATGATGACAGTCCTGTGATAAAACAGGAGATTGAATCTAAAATTAATACTTTACAAACATTTGTTGACAAAATGGATGATTTGATTAATGAGTTGGTCATTCAGTTAAGCTCAAATAAAAAAGATGAGGAAGATATAAATAATCTATTTAATGACATGGATGATTTAATCCATTCAGTTAAAGATTACTAAATCATTTCTTCATATAATTCTTTCATTTTAAGTGAATCCACATCACGAAGCGGAGTTTCACAAATTATATTTGCCTTCCAGCCGTTATCAATTAGATTAACCAGCAAATCTTTAATATTTGGTCCGTATTCATCACTTTCATCTAATGTATGATGTTTTACTTCACCATGATTGGCATATTCGATGGTTGTGAAATGGCAATGTAGAATGTCAATGTCTAATTTATCTTCAAGTGTTGAGAAAATGCAGTTATAGTCATCTTTTTTTGTTAAAAATCCTCTTCCTCTTGCATGAATATGTGCAAAATCTACTGTTGGTTCAAAATGATCAAATGAAGAGCATAACTCAACAATTTCTGAAATATTTCCTTGCTGTGTTCTTTTACCAGTAGTTTCAGGGGCAAATGTAAAATTTTCAATTCCTTCCGCTTCAAGTTCTTCAAATAACTTATTGACGGTTGTTTTTGAAATTTCCATTGCTTTATCGGGTTTTCTATTCAAATAAGCTCCTGGGTGGAATACCAGTCTATAAGCGCCCATCCATTCTCCTGCACGTGCCATAGAAATTAAATGTCCAAGACTTTTTTCAATTTTATCTTCCTCTTTTGCACATAAATTGATATAATACGGGCCATGCATGGATATTAGAATATCGTGCTTTTCAGATTCTTTTTTTAATGTTGCAGCAGAGGATTCTCCAATTCTAACTCCATAAGGGGATTGATATTCATATGAGTCCAATCCTTCTTCGGAAATATATTTAGGAGCTTTATAGGCCGCACCTTTATAGTTTACTGGACTTCCCGCTGGTCCAAAAAGTACTCTGTTTTTCATTTAAATCATAAAAAAATAGTAAAAAAAGAGGGAATTTAGAATATTCCCATAGCTTTGTTAGTTTTTGCAATTGATTTTTCGCTGTCACTTTCCATTTCTAAAAGTGCACGAATTGCATCAATGTTTTCAGGTATTACATCAGATTCTTGATGCACTGCTTGCATGTAGAATAATTCATTATCTACAACGTTAATGGATTCTTTCCAAACTGGAATTTCGTATAAGTCATTTCTGTTTCTTCCAAGTTCTTTTGCATATTCCATTAACTCAGCAGTTGAGCCTAAACCTTCTTCAGCGGATACAATAATTACTCTAGAACGTTTTTCTAGGGCTTCAATTATTTCTTCGGTTTCTACATCATTATTGATTTCAACCATAATGTTGTGTTGGTGCATCAAGGTAGTAGGTACAAGCAATGCCATAGTGGTAACATCAATGCCCTTCATTACAGTTTTTACATCAGGACCATGGTGAGATGGTACTTTTGGAGGATTTGGAACAATAGCATTAATTGGTCCTTTTTTGATTTCAGATGGGTCTGATCCTCTTCTAACCATAACTGCCCTCACCTTTTTGATGTCTGCAATTGGATCAATTGTTGATAAGGTACGGGTTAATCCAGTGGTGTTACAGGACACTACTCTAGTGTAGTCTGCACCATAGGAGTCATCATAATTACCAAATGAGTTAAAAGAAAGACCTGTTAGCTCGTGGTCTTCTCCACCTTGGTAAATTGCTTTTACGCCAGCTTTTTTATACATTTCAAGGTTTTGAGGTCCAATACTTCCAGGAGTACAGTCAACAACAACGTCTGCTTCTTGTATCATGTCTTCAACAGTACCGGCTATTTCGATTCCAGCATCTTTGAATAATTGTTCTCTTTCTGGAATTCCAATGTATAAAGGATAACCTTTTTCTTCAACTGCAGTTCTTGCTTCGTAGTTTGGTCTAGTTTTACTTACACCAATTACTTTCATATCATCTTGAGCGGCTACAGCATCAGCCACTCTTTTACCGATGGTTCCATAACCATTAATTGCAACAGTTTTCATTTTAATCCCTTTTTTATAATAATTGATTTATTATATACTTTAAGATTTGTTAGTTAAGTTATTTAAAATTTGATGGTTGGCTTTTAGGTGTATTAAGTTAAATTAAAAAAATTAGTTTTGGGGATTAGGTTAAAATTAAGATTATTAAGAATTAAACAAAATTAAAAAAATAGACTGTTAAAAGTAATTAACAGTCTTCATAGTTCTTATATTTTTTTGTATGTATCAACAACGTTTTCTAATTCAGTTAAGTTATCTCCTTGAATTGAAATAAGTCTTTTTCCGTCGTGATGAGCTAAAATGTATCCAGAGTAGGTAACGTTGATGTCATAATCTTTGAAGAAATCAATTGGAACACCATTAATATCAATAATTGCCCATTTACCGTGAGTTCCTTCAGATTTAGCACCATCATCAAGCCAGTTGGCTACATATTCTTCTACGGAATCTACAACTCTACTTCCTTTCATTACCCCAACTGAAATGTAGGTTACATTGTCCTCATCATCGCCATTTTGCCATTCTATTTCAGAAGACTTAATTGTATAACCATCTTCTTTAGTGGTATTGTTTGTAATATTTGCATTACTTGGTAAATCTAAAGTGAAACCGTCAAATTCGTATGTTGCATTAGTTACTTCACTTCCACCAAATAAGTCATCAAAAAGTCCAGCACTAGCTACATTTAAACAACTTAATACAGCTATAAGTAGTAGAGTTATTGCCAATATTTTTTTATAGTTCATTGAATCACCGTTTTTCCATCATATTTAAATTAAAAATTTAATTTAGATAATGTGTTTCATTAAGGCGTATTTGTAGGGGTTTCATATTCCTATAAGGATTTTTAACACATTAAACATTTTTATGAAAAAAGTCGTTATTAGTGTTATTCTTACTAAAAAATTTTTTGTTCAGTAACAAAACCTCACAAACACATAATTTTTTATTTATTACTTTCAATTTATATATTTTACTAAAAAAATTTCATTTTTCAGATGTTTTTTATTTTATTATATAATCATTATTAGAATTAATAAATTAGGTTCATTTAGAATTTTTTTTTAAAATTGAACCTTATTCAAAAAAATAATTGGCATTCTTAAATTGAAATATCT
>NZ_JAZNAN010000001.1:0-13196 GCF_045586545.1 Methanobrevibacter sp. | reverse complement strand
ATAAATATATTTCAATAAAATATTTTAGTTATGAAAATAATAATTATTATTAATTTAAGGTTAAGGTAAGAGTTATGAAAAAGCAAATTGTTATACTGATAATGGCCATATTAATAGTTGCTCCATTAGTACAGGACGTATCTGCATCAAAAACCGTTTATCTTACTTCGGACACTATTATTGACCATGATAATGATATAAAAATGTTAAACTCAATAAAGGGTTACATTGAAGAAATAAGTGGTGGAGAATTACAAGTAATAGTTGATAATCAAGCACCTGCACCTGGAGAAGGGTGGCGTGCAATATCTGTAACAAGTGACGTTAGCGTATGTCTGGCTGCATCAGATGCCGGAAACTATTTACAGCTAGGCAGAGCAACAACAAATTCAGACAAGCAGATTGTCTTCATTAACACCGGAAGCTATGATTTAGATAATCATTCAAACTATCTCAGAAGAGCTTGGGACGACAATTACTCAAATGAAACCCTTGCGGGAATGCACGACCCTGGAACATTCCTTAAAAATGCAGGAATTTATTATTACCAACCAGTAAAAGATTTCCCAGATGACTTTGAAGATGGTTATTTGGCCAGATATGATGAAGACTTGAATAGGCAAATCGCACAGCACATTGTAGATATAGTAAATGGACATGGAAACGATACAAGAACTTTCTCTGATGAACTAGTTGTCACAAATAAGATATCCCCTAAAGGAATGGCTGATGCATCCAAAATGCTTGTAGCTAGCGGAGATAAAGAGATGAAAGGTCCATACGGATCATATTCATCACCTCAATTGTTATACCAATTAAGTGCTTATCTAAATGGGGATGGAATTGATATTCCTAAAGAATATGACGCTCCAGACAATCCTCTTGGAATTTCATTTTTAACAAAGGACACCTACTCCGTTTATGACTATTTCAAAATGGCAGGAATTGTTAAAAACTATATGGATGAAAATGGAAAAGCACCTGACTCAATTGAATATGAAGGAGCCCACATCGGTTATTATGATTTATTATATAATTTTGCAAAAATAAGCCAAAATCATACTGATGGAAAAAATATGGGCTTTGAAAGTGAATACCACTTCGATAAGGTTAACGATTCAATATTATTACATATCTTCCCATTTGTTTTAATATTGTTTGTATTATTCCTTGCATATTTATTCTTGAAGAGAGTAAGAAGATTTTAATAAGATTAATAGAGGTAAAAGATTATGAAAAGATATGTTGCAGAATTAATGGGAACAATGGTTCTTGTTCTTTTCGGTTGTGGAAGTGCAGCCATAGCGGGTTCCGTATTAGGTACTTTAGGAATTGCATTGGCATTTGGTTTATCTATTGTAGCTATGGCTTACGTAATTGGAGACATCTCCGGATGTCACATCAATCCTGCCGTTTCAATCGGTATGTGGATTGATGGAAGATTGGAAGCAAAAGACTTGATTTTATATATTGTATTCCAATGTATTGGTGCAATAATAGGTATTGCCCTTTTAGTAGCAATTATTAATTCCGCACCAAGTCTTGGAGGCTATGTTGCCACTGGACTTGGCCAGAATGGATTTGGTTCAGCATCTAGTGTTGGTTTAGATGTCATAGGAGCAATAATCGTTGAAATTATTTTAACCTTTGTATTTGTATTTACCGTTCTCGGAGTAACTAAAAAAGCAGAAAATGCTGCAGTAGCGGGTATTGTAATCGGTTTAACTCTTACTTTTGTACACATTATGGGAATTCCATTAACTGGAACTTCCGTAAACCCTGCGCGCAGTTTAGCACCTGCATTATTCCTTGGAGGACAGGCACTCGAACAGGTTTGGGTATTCATTTTGGCTCCAATAGTCGGTGCAGTACTCGCAGGATTACTTTACAAAGGTTTGACTTCAGAGGATGCTTAAATCCTCTATTTTTTTCTTTTATTAAATTTTCATACTTCCAATGTATGTATAATCTTTAAGATTCTCAAAATCATTTTTGATATCAAATTCGAATGTTTCTTCATTGACCACATACATGTGAGCCAAAGCTATTCCCATATCAATTGGATTCCATTTTCCCAAGATTTTGCGCTTTAATACATTTTGTTTAATCTGATAAACATCAAAACCTTCTGAAGTATGTTTAAAATACCAAGGCTGTGAGTTAATGGCTGATGGTGCAAGTTGCGCTGGGATTAATCTATAATCCTTAATATCAGAAATTTCTGTGATATCTTTTCTTTTAAATTCGGAACTTTCTCTTGTCATGTCATCAGATTTTCCAAAGGCTATTGAAATGACAAATTGGGGACTCTTTTTCTTAGGTGATGCCATCCCAACCCAGCAATTACCGATTTCCATACCTTGAAGGAATAGGCATAGCTGCTGGAAAACAAAACCAATATTTTCTTGATAATTGTCCTTTTTCTCAGAGTAGATTGCTATGAAATAAGGAGCAGACCAGCGATTGCGATTATTGACCCTATCAGAAGTCAAAATTTCATAGCCATAATCAATACTGTCATTTAAAGGTTTTACACTATTCATGAAACTATGAATTAAATTCATGTCAATTTCATCATCCAAATACTTTCGGCAGGATTTTCTAATGTAGATTTGTTCTTCTAGACTCATTGAAATTAATTATTGTACTTCTCTCTTAAATATTTAAATAATATCTTAAAGATACAATATATAAGGTGAATATATGAAAATCGTTATTGCAATTGGAGGATCAATTTTACTCAAAGAATATGATTGTAAGAAATTCCAAGAATATAGCGCTATCTTAAAAGACCTTGCCGACGAACATGAATTATTTGTTGTTGTAGGCGGTGGAAAACCTGCAAGAGAATACATTAGCGTTGTTCGTGATTTGGGAGCTGGAGAAGCGCAATGTGATGATATTGGAATTGAAGTTACAAGAATCAACGCTAAATTAATGCTGTCTGCACTCGGTGATGCGGCATATCAAAGAGTCCCTCATAATTTCCAGGAAGCTTTGGAATTTTCAGCAACTGGAAAAATCGTTGTAATGGGTGGAACTGAACCTGCACACAGTACCGATGCGGTTTCTGCAATTTTAGCAGAATATGTCCAAGCAGACAAGCTCATCAACTTAACTTCCGTTGATGGAATGTATACAAAGGACCCTAACAAATTTGATGATGCTGAACTTGTCCCTGAAATTACAGCAACAGATTTGCTTGAATTCCTAAGTGGAAAGGACGTTAAGGCCGGAACTTATGAATTCTTTGACATGACTGCTGTTCAAATGATTAAGAGATCAAACCTGGAAACCGTAATTACCAACGGATTTGAACCTGAAAACCTTATCAAAGCAGTCAACGGGGAAAACATTGGTACAAGAGTTTTAAGCGAATAGGTGATTGTGTGAATAATCTCGTTGATATTGGCTTAAACCTAATGCATTCTTCATTTAAAAAGGATAGAGTTGAAATAATTGAAGAAGCAAAAAAGGTAGGAGTTAATCAATTTATTATAACTGGCACTAATGTGCATTCAAGCCATATGGCTGCCGAATATGCATCAAAATACCCTGGAACTCTATTTTCAACATCAGGAGTTCACCCTCATGATGCTAAAACCTGCAATGGACACACCATGTTTGAACTTGAAAAAATAGCTAAAAAGGATTGTGTTGTGGCAATTGGAGAGTGTGGTTTAGATTATAATAGGAATTTCTCCCCACAGGACCTTCAAAGAAAATGGTTTGAAGCACAGGTTGAAGTGGCTGAAAGAACCAATATGCCTTTATTTTTACATGAACGAGAAGCTCATAAAGACTTATATGATATATTAAAAAGACATGATAGCGTTGTTGAAAAATCAGTTGTTCACTGTTTTACAGGAACAAAACAGGAAGCACAAAATTACGTCGATTTAGGTTGCTATATTGGTGTTACTGGATGGATTTGTGATATGAAAAGAGGAAGAGATTTGCAGGAAGCTGTTAGTGCAATTCCTCCTGAAAAATTAATGATTGAAACAGATGCACCATTTCTTATACCTAAAAACTTTGATAAAAAGCCTAAAAAGAACAGGAATGAACCGAAATATTTACCTCATATCCTCGAAACAATTGCAATTTGCATGGGTCTTGATGCAGAAGACCTTGCTATTCAAGTTACTAAAAATACAAAAGAATTTTTCAAAATCTAAGGAGATGATAAAATGGCAGTAGAACCACATAAACATTGTCCGATTTGCGGAACCCCAATACCATTGAATGAACTTGTATGCTCATCAGATTGTCAAAAAGTCTGGGATGCTAGATTAAACCAAAGAAAAAGATCACAAATAATCTTATATGTAGTTATTGCAATATTCTTAATTATTTGGGCAATTATGACCTTTATGAAATAGGGATACAATGATTTTAACTTCTTCTAACACCTTAGAGAATAAAGAAATAATCGAATATAAAGGATTAGTTACAGGAGAATCCTTAATCGGAGCCAACATTTACAAAGATATTTTTTCAGGAGTTCGTGATGTCGTAGGTGGAAGAACAACCCAATATGAAGAAGAATTAGGGAAAGCCCGTGACATTGCCTTTCAAAGCATGAAAGAAAAAGCTGAAAGTCTTGGTGCTAATGCAATTATTGGGCTTAAAATCTCATATGATAATCTGGGCGGCACCATGGGAAATACAATTCTTGTAACTGCATACGGCACTGCAATAAAATATGAGTAGAATGAAAATCAAAAACAAAGAAATAGATTTTAAGGCTATCGGAAAAATATTACTCTGTGTCGGAGCAGGTACTGGAATTGGGCTTATTACATATGGACTTTTCCTACATTTCAATATTGCAATTTTTGGATGGAATCTAGGATTGATTTTTGCACCAGTAGTTGCGGGATATGTAGAAACAGTATTGGCAAATAGGATTCTTGGTAGAAACTTAGGTGCAGTAAGTGCATTTCTCCTTTTTATTGACACCACCTTTTACAGTTTTATTCTAAAAAATCCAACTTTAGGAATGAATATCATTACTGTAGGGTCAATTGTAGTAATTTTACAGGCGGCATTTCCAACACTTTTAAATTATATTCTTTTAGTTGTAATTGGCGCTATCCTGTCCAATTTCAAATGGATTTTTGTAAAGATTGGAAAAGCCATGAAAAAATTAATTAAAGGTCTGTTTAGATTGGAAACCCAAGATGAAGAACTCCTTACTGAAAACGAAGTTTATTTTGATGAAAACAAAAGCAATGAAAAATTGAATTCACTGGATTTCTTCTTTATAACAAGTTCAGATATGACAACCAGAAGCCATGAAAATATTGGCATCTTTCAAAGCAGCGTATTTATTGAAAACAAAGAGGAGATTAGTGTTAAACGTGAAGAAATAGAAGAAAGACGTTTAAAAATTATTAAAGAAGCTAAAGACGAATGTTTAACTAAATTAGCTAACAATATCAAGGATAACGGTGGACATGGTGTTTTGGATTTGAACATTAAATATGGGTTGATGGGATTGGCTGGCAATCACATTCACATAACCGCAACGGGCATGGGGATTAAAATATACAAAAAAGACATTGATAATGAGGTGTAAAATATGGAAAAAGAAGGAACAATAATAATACCAATTATAGGCTATATTGTGGCATTGATAAGTCCAATAATTGGTTTAGTATATGGAGCAATCTTGGTTTTCTTTAAAAAGGATACTCCACTATACCAAAAACATGGAAGGTTCATAATATACTTTTCAATCCTAGTATTTATCGTAAGTTTAATACTAAGATACGCTTTAGGAATGTGAATGAATTGAAAAATTCATTCAATTTCTTTTAATCTCTTTTTAAACTCATCATTTTTATTGCAATTACTGATTGCTTTTTTTAAGATATCCTTTTCAGCATCAACATTGCCTTGTTTTTTATAAATATTGGCCAAACCTTCATAAGCCTTTACAGAATCCGGCAATGCAAAAATAACTTGCTTATACAATTCTATTGCTTCATCAAATTTACCTTTATTTTCAAGGTATTTGGCTTCGTTCATTAAATCTGCAATGTTTTTTAGTTTGCTGTCCTCTTTTTTAGATTTAATTTTTCCTTCAACATTTTTTAATTTGTCAAAAATGCCTTCTGCTTCGTTTTTATCAAAATTTTCTCCGATTTTTCTTTCACCCATGATATCACCTCAAGGTAGAATACCTAACATTTTTAATGCGATGTATAATACTAATATTGAAAATATTATTTTTAACTTTTTTTGAGGAATCTTATGTGCATATTTTGCCCCTATTGATGCTAGAGGCACTGAAAAACAAGCAATAAATAAAAAGTTAATAATGCTCACATAACCAATTGAGTATGGAAATGTTGACACTCCCCATCCTGTAACAATATATGATAAAAATCCCCCAACTGCAGTTAAGCAGATAAATACAGATGATGTTCCAATAGCTTCAATTAATGAGAATCCTAATAGTGCTGTCAAGATAGCTATTAAAAATATTCCTCCGCCGACTCCTAAAAGACCTGATGAAAAACCAACTAGAATACCGATAATTCCACATGAAACCCAATTGAAAGGAATTTTGGCTTCATTTCTCACTTTATTTATATCAATTATATTTTTGACTACTACAAACAGCAGCAAACATCCGAAAATTATTTCCAGCACTCGTGAAGGTAGTCCTGATGCAACAAATCCGCCAATGGCTCCGCCGATAATACCAAAAATGCCTAACTGAATTCCGGGTTTTATGATATTGTCCATTGTGCGGGTATGCCTATAGGCACCGCTCATTGAGGTTGGGATGATAATTGCCAAACTAGTGCCTAAAGAAATAAGCATTGCAAGGTCAGGATTTACTCCAATGTACTTTAACAGGAAGTATTGGAGAGGCACGATTAAGAATCCTCCGCCTACGCCCAAAAGACCTGATGCAAATCCTGCAAAAATACCTATTAAGATTAGTCCTATGAAATATTCTATTGGAAACATTATTTAATCATCCTCCGCCAGGAATGGTATACTTATCATTTACACCGTAGAATATACCGTCTCCTTTGCTTTTCTCTTTTACATTAGATAATGCATTGCTGAATATGATATTCAATAATTTATATCCGTCTTTATCAATAAAATCAGATAATTGGGAGTCATTTTCCCTTAATTCCAAAGTTTCCTTTTCAATGTCAAAGCAAGCTCCATAAATTATTTGGGAAGCGTTTTCCTCAACAGATTGTGGAGGATACTTTTCACTCAATTCCTGTGATTTAAGATATTCCTGATATCCTTTCCACCTGTTCTTAAGCTCTTTTCCTTTAGAGGTAAACTTCTTGTTTTCAACAATATCCCTGTAATTTTCAGGACTGTATCCATTTTCATTTTCAACAGCCTGCTTGTAGTCAATGAAATCATTTTTGAATTTATTGGCGATTGAGGTATTGTTGCTTTGCTTTAGCATGTCCTTTAGATTGAATTTCTTGGACTTGTTCATTGTCTTCAATAAGTTGATAGCTAAGGTTTCAGAAGTCTTTAACTCCCCGGAATTTGCAATTCTGAGAGTAATATTTTTCATGACCTCAAAATCATCATTGGTGATTTTTTTGTTAACATTATATGATTCTTTAACATCTATATCACATTTGATTTGGCCTTTCCTAATCAAGTCAAGTATTGTAAGTGATAGAGAGTTTACTTTTATAACACGATTGTTGAATCTTTTATTTATAAACAATGCTGCAACAATAGGGTAAGCATCCTCACTTGGAGGGTTTGTTATATATTCCTTCTGATTATTCTCGAACATAAAAATACAAACTATAAGATAAATCTATTTAAAGTATTAATAATTAAATTATTGTTAATGAGAATTAATAAAACTATCTTAATTGGATTAATATTTATTTTTCTTGCGGGCATAATATTTGCAACCGATATCTTTAATCCAATCATAAGACCGATTACATATCTATTTTTAATGGGATCATCTAAAGGAAAAGACATTATGTTTTTTGGCCTTTTAGGTTTATTCATGATTTTATCCCAGATGATTAAGAAAGACATTGATACTACCAAGTATTTGAAAATTTCAATTGTAATTGGTTCAGTTTTACTTATTTTAGGCATTGTATTGGAAATTGTATTTAGGCTGCAGATGGGCATCGGACTCAACACAGTATTCTGTTCCATGTCCAACACAATGAGTTCCACAAGCATTCTGCACACCCACTTGCTGAAGGCAATTTTCGGTGCGCTTTTAAGTCAGATTATGGGGCCATTTATCCAGAGCGGCATTAACACCGGCGTTGGACTATACCAGTATGTTCCAAGCTTTGGATTTTTGGTGATTTTACTGGTTCCGATATTGTTTGCTACATTAGTCCTAGCTATTCAAAAGCGTCCGTGGTTTACAAATCTTTTGATGGCTTTCTTTTCAAGCTGTCTGATAATCGGCGCAATTGACGGAGGACTGTTTGCAACCCCATCATATGTTGGAATTTTAGGCTTATATCTAGTTTATAGAAACGGATACTATCTGAATTACATTGTGGGCACTGTCTTAAAAGACAAACAGCTGCTTGAAGACAATGAATTGATTCAACCCCCATACAGAAATGTTGGCTTGAGTGAAAAAAGATACCTGTTCAACCGTTTCCTGATTTGGTTTGTTGTCATTGTGATGATAATCTTAAGATTTACAGTTGCCCTGGCCGGTGCCGAACCAGATTACTATACTGTTGAAATTGCCGATATCGCAGACAACGTTGACTTTGGAGACATTCCTATTGAAAAAATCAGCAATGACATCTACCATGTGGATTCAAGTTATAATGAGATGGAACTGATTAACGACTTGAAAGTGCCGTTGAACAATTCATGCGAGTATTATACGGTTTCGTGGAATGCCTATTCCTATTTGGAATGATACCATGAAAAAAATCTATTTAATATTACCTATTCTAGCGGGGTTCATGTTCGGATCAAGCGGAGTGTTTGTACGGACATTGATACAGAATGGAATTAATCAAACCACGCTGCTCTTCTTAAGGTTTTCAATAGCCATAATTCCAATTCTGATTGCTTTACTGCTGACCGACAAAACCCTCTTCAAAATTGAATTAGATGATTTGCCACTATTTTTAGTCTGTGCAGTCTGCATCATTGGACTTAACTTATGCTATAATGAATCCATGAATACCATTCCATTATCCTTGGCTGCTGTCTTATTGTCATTAGCGCCAATATATGTATTGATAATAGCATACTTCCTATTTGGAGAAAAGATTACCACAAAAAAGATAATCTGTATGGTTCTGGCCATTTTCGGATGCATATTGATGACGGGCATTTTGGAAAGCGGAATCTCCTCAGTCCCACTGTTCGGAATCCTTGCAGGGATTGGTGCGGGACTGTTCTGGGCATTCTATCTGATGGCTTCCAAAAAATCGATTGAAAATGGAAATCATACGTTTACGATATTATTCTATTCGATTATTTTTATTACTATAGCCCTGATTCCATTTACAGACTTCGGCCAGATTGCCAATTTCATCTCAATAAATCCTACATTAATAATCCTATTTCTAATTTTACACTCCACATTTTCATTTGCCTTGCCATATATCCTTTCAACATTGAGTTTGAACTATATGGACTCAGGAATATCATCAATCCTGCTTTCAGGAGCAGAACCCCTAGCTGCATTGATATTCGGTTTAGCAATATATGCAGAAATTCCGACAATACTGATGTTTTTCGGATTTATCCTTACAATTGTGGCAATGATGATGTTATCTAGAATTGAACCCGAAAATATTGAAATGTAGTCAATTTCAGACAAAATAATTGAATATTCATCAAAATATTTATTAATACGTTTAATCAGACTAAATAATAATTAGTTAAATGGAGGTAAAAATATGGTTAATGCTATACTTGCAGGTATATTATCCTTTTTAATTCCAGGTTTAGGTCAAGCTGTAGCTGGAGACATCAAAAAAGGAGTAATATTCTTCATACTCGCCATTGTTATAGGATGTTTTGCAACATTAATATTCAGACATTGGGTTGTTTGGATTGTAGACATACTTTACGCACTATTTGCAGCATACGATGCATACCTCATGGCGCAATAGGTTAAAATATTTCATTTTAACCATTTCTTTTTTTACAAAAACTTATAAATTTTAAAAATAAACTTAAACATATGATTTTCAGCATTATCATCCCTACCTATAACGAAGAGGAGTATCTTCCAGTTCTGCTAGACAGTATCAAGGAGCAGGACTTTGATGACTATGAAGTCATTGTAGCCGATGCCAACTCGACCGACAGAACCCGTGAAATTGCAGAGGAATACGGATGCATTGTCGTTGATGGAGGGCTTCCGGCAGTAGGTAGAAATAATGGGGCTAATGTTGCAAAAGGAGACATATTGGTGTTTTTAGACTCTGACTTGCAGCTTACAGAAGATTATCTTAGAGATGTGCTATACGAGTTTCAAATGGAAAGGCTCGGAATAGCAATAACACAGATGCTTCCGATGTCCAATAAGGTACAGGACAAGCTATTCCATGATTTTGCAAACTATTTCATGATTGGCGTTGAAAAAATCAAGCCCCATGGTGCAGGATGCTACGGAATCATTGCAAAAAGATCTCTTCATGAGGAATGTGGAGGGTTTGACGAATCCCTAACTTTCGGTGAAGATACAGATTACATTGAAAGATTGGCTAAAAAAGCACCATTTAGAGTGCTTAGAAATGCAAAAATCGGCGTTTCAACCAGAAGACTTGAAGAGGAAGGGATTGAAACATTGATTCAGCAATACGGAAAAAGCACAATCAATGACTTTTTAGGAAAAAGAACCGATGCAGAAGAGCTCAACTACAATTTTGATCATGGCCATGAACGATTATCAACTTCACGATTCAAAAAACTTGAAAAGGGAACAGAACAGATAAACGAAATCAAGGAAACCTATGACAATTCAATTCAGAAAATCCATTCCACACGAGCCCAGATAAAGGCAAGGCACAGAAAACGAGACAAAAAGGTTGTGTTTTACTGTGCTTGCGGTGAAGGAATGGGCCATGCCATAAGGACTGGAGTGATTGTTGACAGAATCAAGGACAAATATGACGTTTATGTATTTTCAAGCGATCGGGCATATGAATACTTAAGCTCAAAATTCGACAACGTCTATGAAATAGGTGGATTCAATACTGTTTACATCAACAATAAGGTAAACAACCTCAAAACATTGGCTGATGCAATAAAGAGAAATCCGACAAATATAAAAGTCGGATATGAAAACCTATATAAAAAAGCTATGCAACTGCATCCTGACGTTATCGTGACCGATTTTGAAATATATGCAACAGTGGTTTCAAAGATAAGGGGAATACCATTAATCAGCCTGGACAACATCCACATGATTACACAGACAAAAATTGATTATCCTAAGAGCCAATATGCAGAAATGATCAAGGCGAAAGGTGTAATCAAAACATATGTCGTAAATCCAAAGGTTCATATACTAACCAGCTTTTTCTATCCTCCTATAAGGCCTCGCAAAAATGCAGTAATCTATCCTCCAATCATCCGTGAGGACATCCTTAAATTAGAGCCTAGAGATGGAAATCACATTATCATCTATCAGACAAGCCGTGAAAGTGAAAAACTGGTCAAAAGGCTTAAAGCATTGAAAGATGAAGAGTTCATTGTCTATGGATTCAATAAAAATGAAACCGACGGCAATTTGACATTCAAGGAATTCAATGAAGACGTGTTTTATGATGATTTGGCCTCTGCAAAGGCAGTAATCTGTAATGGAGGATTTACATTCATTTCAGAAGCCATCAGCCTTAAGAAACCAATCTATTCAGTTCCAGCCATTGGAAACTTTGAGCAGACATTGAACGGATTTTATGTTCAAAAGCTGGGATATGGGGAATATCATGAAATCATGAGTGCCAAAAGAGTATCCAATTTCCTGAAAAGACTTCCGAGATATCAAAAAAAGCTTGCTAAAGTTAAAAAGACAAACAATGACGGAATTGTACGAGAACTGATTTATAGAATCGAAAAATACTCAAAGTGATAAATATGATAACATGTAATGTTTGTGGACATTTGAATGACCCTTCAAATGTAATATGTGAAGAATGTGGATCTGATTTGTCTGACAGTCCCGACTGGGGATGTTATGATGATTTTGAAGAAATGGGTTATGATGATGAAGATTTTTGATTAATGATTGAAATATCAAGCATCACCACCAATCCATATATTTTTTCTATACTTAAGAAGGATTAATCTTTATAATCTTACAGGTTCAATGAATTAGACAAATCTTCTAAACACATATGCAAGAATTGACCTTGCAAAATTCTGCCAAACCGAATAAAGAGCTCCTGGAACTGTAGCTTGGGAAAGGTTTGGAAAGTGATTTTTTGCAAGGCCGGTTGATAAACCAGAATTTTGAAATGAAAGTTCAATAGCAATGGTAATAATTTGCTTTTTGTCCATTCCCGCCAAATAACCAACACAAAATCCAAGAAACATTGCAAGGAAATATTGTAAAATAATAACAACCATTATGATTGCAGATGAACTTAAAATAGCCTGTTTATTAGTTCCTATTACTCCAGCAACAATTAAACAAATTACAATTGAAGATATTGCCGGCAAATAATCTTTTAACTCATCACAGAATTTAGGAAACTTGTAATTCAATGTTAAACCTAAAATGATTGGAATGATAACAATCTCAAGGATTGAAATAAACATGTCAATTGGATTAAAATGAATTTGATTGCCTATTAACAATAACGTAATCATTGGAGTTAAAATCGGGGAAATCACAGTGGAAACAGCTGTTAAAGAAACAGATAATGCTACGTCTCCTTTGGAAAGAAACGTTATAACGTCAGAAGCAGTTCCTCCCGGAACGGTTCCAACTAAAATAAGGCCAACAGTCAAGGCATCATTTAAAGAAAACATTTTTGCAAGACAAAATGCTAATATTGGCATTACGATATATTGTGCCGAAAGTCCCACAGAAATTTCTTTCGGATTTTTAAATACATTAACAAAGTCATCAACTTTTAATGTAGTTCCCATTGTAAAAAGAATGATGCTTAATAATAAATTCAATATATTTATACCATAATATTCACTCAAAACCCATTTAAATGAATTTGGGT